>NZ_JAMQEX010000003.1:0-134001 GCF_033176295.1 Latilactobacillus sp. | reverse complement strand
TGACTTCGCAAATATGTTGTGCCCCGAAGGGCGACCCTACACATTTGGTTTATCAAAACTTTGTTCAGTTTTCAAAGATCTACTGTGTTGAAACAGCTTAATTAATATATCATCTTTCGTGCTGACTTGTCAAGAACTTTTTTTAAATTTTTTTTGAATAAATATTCAAAACTTTTAAATTCGATGACGTCGTTTTTGATGATTATCAATTGCCACGCTGACAACATAGACTACTATACCAACATTCCAATATATCGTCAAGCATTTATTTACATTTTTTTGAATAAAAATGTAAAAAGTTATAAAAACGGACATTTTTGAATAGATATGCAGTGATTGTCCGAATTAATTTAGGTGTGGAACGCCTGTTACTTCCAGTTTATCAAGCAATTCCGTGATTTCACTAGGGTTTGCGAACTGATAGCCCGATTCTGCAATTATTTGCAATTGTTCGTCATAGAATTCGGCCGGATGTTCACTCCATTGAAAGACAAAAAACGAAACATTCTCACCTTCAAGGTTAATATTAGCTAAATTAATCAATCTTAGCTCATTAACATCAATTTTAATCGTCGCTTTAATGGCATTTAAAACTGCAGCTAATGGTGTTTGATCCGAATTTTTATGTGTTGATAACATTTTGTAATCCGTATCGGCTTGTTTTTGCACTAAAAAATCATATTGACCTTGCTTTGTCTTGTACATGATTGTTCCTGCTACTTTAGCACTCATCTATTTACCCCTTTGGTTTAATTCTTCAATTGCCGCTTTAGTCCATCCCGGTAATCGCTCCGCAATCGGGGCAAAACCTGTTTGAATCCGACGGTTAGTCCAGTAATGCTTCTTTGCTCGTTGTGGTAGTAGATCCTGTGCCTTATGAAGTGCACGTAATGACAAACTAATCTTATGCGTGTATTCATCAACATCTAACACTAATACCTCTAATTGCTGTCCTACTGTAAATTGCTCGTCTAGCGCCTTCACAAAACCATGACCGCACTCTGAGATATGAATCAAGCCTTGAACTGATTCATCTAATGCCACAAAGACACCATACGGTTGAATTCCTGTTACGGTGCCTGTCACTTTTTGTCCAATTCGATAAACCATATTGTCCTCCAACTTTAATTATCCTATCTATTCTAATCCTTGTCCTTGGTAAAAGGCAAGCCATCTGAAACAACCTACCCTATCTTTATAAAAAACCAATAAAAAATACCCAGTTTACGAATCAACTGGGTATCACGATTATCATTTTTAGTGTTTGATTGAAATGTGATTGATAACCACTGGATCAACAGGTTTGTCTTGCATCCCTGTTTCAACAGCATTAATTTCATTAACAACGTCCATGCCACTTAAAACTTGACCAAAGACAGTATGTTTGTGATCTAACCAAGGTGTGCCACCCTTTTCGTAAGCTGCAATCACTTCTTCAGGATAGCCAGCACCAGGCATTTGAGACATCATGCTTGGGTTGATGTGTTCATTAGTCACGATAAAGAATTGGCTACCATTTGTATTAGGACCAGCATTAGCCATTGATAAAGCACCATTTAAGTTGAAAAGTTCTTGGCTAAATTCATCGCCAAAGGCTTGGCCCCATAAACTTTCGCCACCCATACCTGTACCTGTAGGATCGCCCCCTTGAATCATGAAGTCGTTAATTACTCGGTGGAAGACGATACCGTCATAGTAATCTTTTTCAGCTAAGCCGATGAAGTTTTCAACCGTCTTAGGCGCTTGTTCTGGGAATAGCGCAACAGTGTATTCACCATGGTTGGTGTCAAAAGTTGCTGTTGGTCCTGCAAAGTTTTCTAAATCTAATTGTGGAAATGTCATGATAGACCTCCTAAATGTTTTTAATTCACAGTATATAATAGCGAATTAATCTAGAAATTACTATTATTATTTCTTTTTAACATGCTTTCCTAATTTTTTTCTAGTATACTATTTCAGAAGTCTACTATAGAAGGAAGTTATCCTATGCTTGATCCTAACCATCTTTTTGATATTACCGTAATCGGTGGCGGTCCCATTGGCATGTTTGCTGCTTACTACGCAGGCATGCGTAAAGCCGATGTGCAAATCATCGAGAGCCTCCCTGAACTAGGCGGCCAAGTCGCAACGCTCTATCCTGAAAAAGAAATCTTCGATGTGGCCGGTTTTAAAGGCATTACTGGTGCTCAGCTCACTGCTAACTTGGCTGAACAATTAGCCGTCTTTGAACCGACAACCCAATTAGAAACATCTGTTAAGGCCATCCTACCCCAAGAAGACGGGACTTACATCTTAGAAACATCTAAAGGAACGACGCATACACGCGGTGTGATTGTTGCCGTCGGAAATGGTGCCTTTACGCCCCGAAAACTAGCCGTTGATTATCAACCTGAATGGGAAAACAACTATATCCACTACTTTGCTAAAGAAATGGCCCAGTTCAAAGATCAAACCGTAGCCGTTGCTGGTGGTGGCGATTCTGCGATTGATTGGGCCCTCATGCTCGAAAAAGTCGCTAAACAAGTCTATATCATCCACCGTCGTGATCAGTTCCGGGGTCTGGAAAGCAGTGTCGATGCTTTGATGAACTCTTCTATTCAAATTAAGACACCATTTTTAATTGACGGTCTCACAGAAGTTGATCATCAACTCGCCCTTTCACTCAATAAAATGAAATCAACTGACCAAGAACAACTAGTTGTCGATAAATTGCTCGTCAACTACGGTTTCATCTCCGATACACGAATTCTCCGTGATTGGGGCTTAACACTTGATCACCACCAAGTCAGTGTTAACCAACAAATGGCGACCAACTTACCAAACGTCTATGCGATTGGCGATATTGCCACTTATCCTGGTAAGGTGAAGTTAATTGCGAGCGGCTTTGGTGAAGCACCGGTTGCCGTGACCGAACTTTTAACCAAACTCTACCCTGAAAAGCGTCAACCACTTCACAGTACTTCTATTATGTAATTCAAAAGCGCACCGTCTGATCTCAAACGAGAATCAGGCGGTGCGCTTTTTTAATTATGATTTAGCTTTTCGGCTCTTTAATTGACTCTTAACCGCGGTGATGACCATTGGAATTAATGAAACGGCAATAATGCCTAAAACGACCAATGAGAAATGTTCCTTCACGACTGCGATATTTCCGAAGAAGTAGCCGGCCCCACAACAAAGGACTACCCACAAGACACTTCCGATAACATCATACCGGAAGAACTTGCCAAATGACATTTGACTACCACCGGCGACAAATGGGACGAAGGTTCTGATAATTGGCATGAAACGGCCAATGGTAATCGTCTTGCCACCGTACTTGTTAAAGAAGACCTGGGCCTCTTCAATCTTTTCAGTATTGATAAACTTCCCGAAGAAACGACTCTTAGTTGCAGCCATCCCGACTCTTTTACCAATTTGTTCGTTTAAAGAATCCCCCGCAATTGCGGCAACTAAGAATAATGCGACAAATACCCAGATATTCAAATCATTATCTGTTCGAGCCGCTAAAGCAGCTGCGGCAAATAATAATGAATCCCCCGGTAGAAACGGTAAGATGACTGCCCCGGTTTCTACAAAAATAATCGCAAACAAGATCACATACGTCCAATTGCCAAACTGATTGACAATATTGACCAGATGCGCGTCGATATGTAACACAAAATCAATTAACTGCGTCATGTTGATACTCCTATATTTTCATTTGTCGGTACTCACTTTTCTAGCATACCGAATATTAATCCTAAAACAATCATCATTAGAGCTTCTTAATAAATTTTCAATGACTTCTTTGCCCGCCACAAAATAATCAGAAAAAGACCTTCGAGGATGACAAAAAAGCAGATAAAGCACAGCATAAAATACTGCTCGGGTAACACTAAAATAATGGGATCTAACAGCGGGTCAAACTGCCAGTCGAGGTTGCGAAATAGCAATTCATGAAATAACACGAAAAAGCGATCAAAGCTAACACTGGCAATCAACCCTATTACAATCGGCATAACCAGTGCGACTTGCATCGGTCGAATATAGCGCCATTGCCTACCCGACTTAAAATCACGCCGCCAGCTTCTAAGTGCCGGCACAATCGTCACCAAGAAAATGACCGCCGTTAATAAGAAGAGGTGTTTAACTTCCTTAAAATGCGCCAAGCCATTTGCTGACATTTTGAAATGTGGCAACACTAGCGATTGTCCACCCGGCAAAACCAAATAACGCATCAAGCGGTTAAACTCGTGCATTAACGTCACTTGGCTCATCTGTATTTGCGCCGCCAAATGAAGTTGTCGGCTTACCAAGTCATAGCTCAACCAACCGATGGCAATCGCAGCTAGAATACTCCCACTGACGATACTGAGATAAAAAACTAGCCAGTTACCCGTTTTTTTGACGCCGCTTAAACTTCCCATTCGGCTAAACTATTGATAATATGCGTTGGTTGCGCCGTGACTTTTGCCAAATCAGCCGGTGTTGAAACGCCCGTATAAACTAATAAGGTTGCCATTTCAGCATTTAAGCCCGCTTTGATGTCTGTATTATAGTTATCGCCGACCATTACCACTTGGTCCTTAGTTAACCCGAATTGTTCGAGTGCCATTTCCATAATGATTTTTTCTGGTTTGCCGATATAAAGCGCTGATTGTTGTGTTGCGCGTTCAACTAAGGCAATCACTGAACCTGCACCAGGCACTAAGCCACGTTCATTAGGTAAGTTGGTATCGGCATTCGTCCCAATAAAAAGAGCGCCGCGTTTAATCGCGAGCGTTGCCAATTCAAATTTGTGGTAAGTGACATCGTAGTCTAAGCCAACCACCACGTAGTCTGGATCATATTCGTTAGTTCTAAAACCAGCATCTAATAAAGCTTGTTTCAAACCAATTTCGCCGATGACATACACTGTCTTGCCATTTGCTTGACCGCCATTTAGGTTTAACAAATAACGGGCCGTTGCCAATGATGGGGTGTAAACTTGGTCTTCGGTTGCATGAATATCATGGTTATCTGCTAAATTTTTGATCACCGCTGCGGGTGATTTAGTGGTGTTATTCGTTAAAAACATAAAAGGGATGTTCTTAGCTTGGAGCCGTTCAATAAAATCACGTGCTTCTGGCATCTGTTCGCTACCGCGATAAACTGTCCCGTCTAAATCGATTAAATAGCCTGCGTAGTTTGTTTTTGTCATTTAGTTACTCACTTTCCAGTTTCCTTTGGGGAATTACTCTCTAATGGTCGAATCTTAAAGTGGCGCTTATTAACGGATTTTTTATTCTCCGTGACCGCTTTTTGCGGCTGTTCTTTAGTCACTTTTTGATTAGGTGTTACTTTGCGTTCCGTGAAGCCTTGCTTTTGCCGGCGTTGTTTCTGTGGTCCTCGCCGGCGATTACTACGGCGATTTTCGTTGCGAATCTGTGGTTTACCTTGTCGTTCTAAGACAAAATAGGCACAACCAAAATTACAATATTCATATAGGTAGTCTTGGAGTGTATCAATTAATTGATCCTTATTGGCCCGTCGATTAGTTGATTTGTAGAATCCCTTAAGGCGTAGTTGTTCAAAACCCCAGTCCGCCACAATATAATCGTACTTCGCAAGAACCTCGTTATAGCGTTCGTTTAGCTTTTCAGCATCAAAACCATCGCGATAATTGGCGACCACTTCGTAGGCACACTTATCGATATCAATCATGGTTTCACTCTTAACAACGACGTGCTGTGGTACTTCCGGTTGTTTAGCCGCTGCAATCATTTCTTTTTCAAGCGCCCGAGTTACCTTCTTAGCAATCTTCGGTTTTGTTTTTGTATCCGCCACGGCGAACCTCCTCTTCCCTTAAACGGGATATTTTTGTATTAAATAGGTAGCAACTGCATTTCTCAGAAAATCAGGGAACATAATTTCAGTCTCCCCGACAATTTCAATGGTTGGGAAAAACGGAATAAAGAGGTAATGATCAACTGTCGTCAACGTATAGCTAGCTTCAGGATCAATCTCCTGACCATGCCAAAAGACGCGGCGTAATGTCATATCCACTGTAATCCCATCATAAACGATGTCTCCAAAGATTTTACCACGGAAACTCATCCCTTTAATCGGAAACTTACGTAAGAATAACCGGTTTTTTTCCATTTCTAAGACTAACCGCCATAAATCGTAGCCCTTTAAGGTAACTTTAATCAAATGCATCGGATGCGGTAATTGGCTCTGCAGGTCATCTTTGGTGACCAAACCTGGTTCGAGCCCGCCTAAAAATAGGCCGGTGTTCAAAACAGCGGCTTCTGTTTGCGTTGCCGCTTCAATCGCTTTTAACCCGGCCGTCATCATTGGTGACTCTCCAATGGTAGCAATCGGCAGTGCTTCTGGCAAGTCAGCCACCACTTGGGCAGCCAATTGAGCATGTCCTTGTGCTAAATAACCCGCAATTTCAGCCTCATCCGCCGCTTCTTCTGGTAAATCGGCCGTCAAGACAGTCCGGGCTTTCCGATCAACCGGGCGATGGTTAGCATCGAGTGTTAACGTGATATCACCAATATAATGACCGTACTTTTCAGCAGCCGTTAATAATGTTTGATTCACCATCAGCCCATCTTTTAAGAGATGATGTGTGTGGGCGCCGCAGATAACGTCGATTTCAGGATAGTGTTCTGCCAACCATTGATCTGTTGTTAAGCCCAGATGTGATAGTAATACTAAGACATCGTACTGCCCTTCAATTTGCGCCAGTAATTGTGGCATTTCTTCACTAATTGTGACAGGATCCCAACCATTAGGTCGATACGTTAAAAAGAATGGCGCCGTTAATCCGACAACCGCAATCCGCGTGCCTTGATCAGTTGTGATAATGCGGTACGGTTGCGCAAATTTAGCGAGGGTGTTTGTGGATTGTTCATAGAGATTTGCTAACAATACGGGGAAATTCGCATGATCGTATAGATGTTCCAACTGTGCATGACTATTGCCAATGCCTTCATTATTACCAATTGTCACACCATCATAACCAATTTGATTCAACAGGGTCGTATTAATCTGGCCGTCTGTTGCTTCAGTTAAGGGATGGCTGCGATCCATTGCATCCCCGATATCAAACGTTAAGACCGTTTCACCTTTTTGCCGATAGGCCGCTTGATGAGCTAACAAAAAGCGGCGCATTCGAGGCCAATTTTCAAAATGCGAGTGTAAGTCGTTCGTGTGTAAGATGTGAATAGTTTCCATTTTGTCATCCTCTTATTTTAATTGCGTTAACGCCTTTTGTTTTGCCGTCAAGATTGCTTCAATCTCCGCTACTGATAAAGGTGTCCCAAATGGTAGTGGTGTTTTCAATAATTCACGTTCTGGGGCGTCAATCCCCACGTTGATATTCTCAGCAATTGGTAGCATGTTGTGGTGAATGTGGCCATGCAAGTTAACCGTTTGGCTAACTTTACCGAGTAACAGCGGATAATGGGTTAAGAAATACTGCCGGTGATTAATCTTAATTAGCGCCCCGACATCGACAAATTGATAGTGCGGGTGTGCCTCTGTTCCCGGATCGTGCTTCTTCAAATATTTAAAGAAGGCACGGTTGTCATGATTGCCCTTCACCAGAATAATCTGACCATTCAATGCGCCGAGCAAAGCATTAACTTGCGCAAAAGCAGTTGGTTTATTCGGGACTAATGCAACGTCTCCTAATAGGTAAACCTGGTCCTCCGATTGAACACGCTGATTCCAGTTAGTCACAATCGTCTCATTCATGGTGGCCACATCCGCAAACGGTCGTGGCGCAAAGTCATTCATCCCGAGTAATTCTTCATGATAAAAATGAGTATCCGCTGTAAAATAAATCATTTTATCAACCACCTAGCCAATATGATTTGCTTTTAAGACTTCTTTAAAGGCCTCTTCAACAGGCCCTGGTGTTTTCTCCCATTCTTCCCATTCCGTAAAATCCACAGCGGGCATCGTATAAGTATTATTAATATAGTCTTCGTAAGTTTGAACGGCATTAGAATGTGGAATATTTAGTTGCAAAATCCGCACACCCTTAATTAACCCACGATTAGCGGCGAGTTCTGCCCGCCCATTCATAAAAATATTGCCTAACTCATAGTACGTTGAACCGTCTAAGCGTGTAATTTCTTCAATAATATCAAACACTTGTTGTTTCTCTGCCATAGTGTGACTCCCTATTCTTATCCGATTTCAGTTACGTTCATTTTACCAATATGTACGCAAAAAAACCACTATCCGTAGACAGTGGTTGGCATAAGAGAGAAAGAGAATTGATAAAAAGGTAATTGCATAAGTACCTTACAGACATAATATACCGCTTGATGTAAGCGTTGTCAATTATTATTTAGTAATAATTCGATTAATTTATAACTGGGTTCTAACACGATGATAGGTTTTTTAGAAAAATAATGGTATCTTAATTAGTAGTTTTAAATTTAATTAGGAGGCCGTTAACTTTGTTAAAGTCCAAATCACAACTGGGCATCGTGCTCTTTTGCTGCTTTTACTTTCTCTTATTATCTGGCTTTACAGTTGTTGGTCATCGCGGTGATCCCATTAATGCTCCGGAAGAAACATTCCAGAGTATTGATATGGCCTTTTCGCAAGGTGCCAACTACGTCGAACTCGATTTACATGAATCCCAAGATGGCATCTTAGTCATCTCGCACGATCGTAATCTAAAACGTGTCACCGGTGTCGATACCATTGTTTCTCAAAATACGTTTGCCAAATTAAGTACACTTAAGATGAGTAATGGTGAACCTGTCCATAGCGTTGAACAGTTATTCCAACACTATCAGAACAACCCCAATGCGAAATTCTTAATTGAAACCAAGAAAACAAAAAAGGGTAACCCGCAGGACATGGAAGCCAAATTAGTTGCGCTCATTCAAAAGTATCACCTGCAAAAGCGGATCATGGTCCATTCCTTCTCGTTACCAAGTTTAATCAATATGCAAAAACTAATGCCTGAGATTCCCCGCATTTTTATCGTAGGTAGTCTCAAGCGGATTTCATTTGAAAGCTTCAAATATGCGGACGGGATTAACATTTCTTCCGAATTAGTGACGCCGACGATTATCAAACAATTGCATTACCTCCACCAAAAAGTCTACGTCTGGAATGAAATGGCCGAAAATCAAGCCACTTGGAACTGGCTCGTTAACCTCGATGTGGATGGCGTCGTCACTAATTATCCCGCGCTAGGCCGACATTACCAAGCCGCCCAAGATCAATCCCAGATTGAATCCTTAGAAACGACTGGTCAGGTCAATAGCGTTCACGATTTAACCACCGTTGAAAACCCCTACGAACAAGTGCCCACTAAAGCACCGGCTAAGGCTGGTCATAGCTACGACGTAACCCAAACCGTCACGGTTGCCGATCAGACCTATTATCGAATTGGCACTAACCGGTTTGTATTAAGCGATGCGATTAATGTTGGCCAAACCGCCCAAGCAGCTTCCTTATTGGTAGGCAAAACAGCACAGATCAAACCCAATCCGATGACTGTTGCGACTTGGAATAGTCCCTTGCATCCGACCCAGACAACCGGTCAGCTGCTAGCTAATAGTCGCCACAAAATATTAGCCGTTCGCTATGTTGGCAATCAGGTTTGGCTCCAAACCACAACCGGCTGGTTCAAAAGTCACCAAGCATTGATTCAATTGGACGCTAATACCGACTTACCAACCATTGCTTTAGCTTATTACCGGCAATTGCCAAAACAACTCCGCCCCACAAACCTACTATTAAAACATTCCTTTTTTTAACACTAAATTCTAACAAGGCAGGCTATTATGACAATCGACCACGATCAACTGATTCGCTCCGTTCAAAAAACACTTCCGAAAGAAGACACGCTCGATCATATCTCAACACTTTTTAAAATTCTCGGCGATAAGACCCGCGCTAAAATTCTGTACGCACTCTTCCAATCAGAATTACGGGTTTACGATATCGTCAGCGTTTTAGAGATGTCGCAATCTTCTATCTCGCATCAACTACGGGTACTCAAACAAGCAAAGCTCGTCAAGAGTCGCAAAGAAGGCAAAGAAGTTTACTACTCCCTTGCTGACAACCATGTGATTAACATCTTCTCACAAGTTATCGCGCACGTTAACGAGCACTAATTATTACAAGAGGCTGTAGCAAATTAACTTTTGCTGCAACCTCTTTTTTTCTAAACTGCTAGCAACTAAACGGGTTGCATTTTATAGATTGTGGTGTTATCTTATAGGTAACATATGAATATATGCTCATATGTATATCTAATTCGTAAATATAACGATTTAGATCCGAATTGACGGTTCATTAACCAATAAGGAGGACTCATCAATGACACAAATTCAATTAGCAGGTATCGATTGTGCCGCCTGCGCTACCAAAATCGAAACAAACGTTCAAAAATTGCCGCAAGTCCAAGATTGCGCGGTTAACTTTGCGACGCAAAAACTGAGTTATGAATTAACCGGTGATCAAGCCGCCACCGCGTTTGAATTGGCGCTCCAACAATTGTTAACGACAATTGAACCAGATGTCACCATTCAAAAATCATTACCGGCTGCGGGCCAAACACCCCCTAAGAAATTTAAATTTAATCTAGACTTGGTTCGAATTATCATTAGCGGCCTTTTACTATTAGGGAGCTACGTCTTACCACTTAGTCAACCACTACTAATCAGCTTGTTGCTAGTCGCTTTTATCCTCATCGGTTACGATATTATCTGGACAGCCGTCCGTAATATTCTTCACGGCCAATGGTTTGACGAAAACTTCCTAATGACCGTTGCCACCATTGGGGCCTTTGGGATTGGCGAATATGCTGAAGCAGTTGGCGTGATGCTATTTTATCAAGTCGGTGAATATTTCCAAAGTTTAGCAATTAATCGCTCACGGGATTCAATTGCCAGTTTAGTTGCGATTAAACCGACTTTTGCCAACCTCCAAACTAGCCAAGGCCTCCAACAAGTTGCGCCCGAAGCCGTGCCAGTTGGTGCAACGATCTTAATCAAACCTGGCGAAAAAGTACCACTAGATGGGACCGTCATCGCGGGCAGTAGTTTTGTCGATACCGCTGCGGTCACCGGTGAATCGGTGCCTCGTTCATTTAACGTTGGCGATGCCCTCTTGAGTGGCAGCATTAATCAATCCGGTCTTTTGACCCTTCAAGTCACAAAACCTTACGCTAACTCGACGGTCGCTAAGATTTTAGACCTAGTTGAAAATGCTAGCAGCCAAAAAGCACCAACAGAAAACTTTATCACCCGCTTTGCGAAAATCTATACCCCAATCGTGGTAGGCTTTGCCGTATTATTAGCAGTTGTACCACCACTCTTTTTAGGACAACCCTTCTCAGATTGGCTCTATCGAGCACTCATCTTCTTAGTGATTTCTTGTCCATGTGCGTTAGTGATTTCAATTCCGCTCGGCTTTTTTGCTGGCATTGGAACTGCTTCTAAAAACGGCATCCTGGTCAAAGGGAGCAATTACCTCGAAGCTTTAAACGATGTGCGGACAGTTGTTTTCGATAAAACAGGAACGTTAACCCAAGGTAGTTTTACCGTTACAGCAATTCACGCTGTCGATCATCAACCAGAACATTTACTCGCATTAGCCGCTTTAGCAGAACAACACTCAACACATCCGATTGCACAATCCATCATTGCTGCTAATCAAGCACCACTCAATCAAACACTCAGTGCGGTCACGGAAGTTGCTGGTCACGGCGTTAGTGCAACTCTTGACGGCCAATCCCTAAAAGTGGGTAAAGCTAGCTGGCTCAAGGAACAAGGGCTAACACCACTCACCCCTACTGAAGTCGGTACTGCGGTGCACATCGCTTATGGCACTGATTATCTTGGTTACCTCGTTATTTCAGATCAGCTTAAAAAAGATGCTGCCACAGCGATTGCACAACTGAAAAAAGTCGGCATCCGCCAAACGATGATGCTAACTGGTGATAACGACGCAATCGCTAAACAAGTCAGCCAATCTTTGGGAATTGATCATTATCAAAGTGAACTACTTCCTCAAGACAAAGTGGCTACTTTAGCCAGCCTGACTGATAACCGTGCGCAAAACGGCAAGGTGGCCTTCGTTGGTGACGGGATTAATGATACCCCCGTTCTTGCTCGAGCCGATGTCGGTGTTGCGATGGGCGGTTTAGGTTCCGACGCTGCGATTGAAGCAGCCGACATCGTTTTGATGTCCGATGAACCAACTAAATTAGCAACTGCCATCGATATTGCCCGTTTCACCCGCAAAATCGTCTGGCAAAACATTGCTTTTGCGCTCGTCGTTAAAGCAATCTTCTTATTACTAGGTGCATTTGGCATTGCAACCATGTGGGAAGCCGTTTTTGCAGACGTTGGCGTAACCCTAATTGCCATTTTAAATGCCTTGCGTATTATGAGAAAATCGAACTAATTCATATTTGAGATTAGTTTCACATAATAGATACATTAATAAAAGAACGACCGTTAAAAGTAATTGTTAACGGCCGTTCTTTTTTAGTAGGAAGCGCTTTTTAATTGTGAGCAGATATGCTAGAATGAGGTTATCCTAATTTTAGATTAACCGCACCTTGGTTAAAATTTAACAAAGAAAGCTGGGACTGCAATGACATTGAATTGGCAACAAGAAGCGGCAAAGTATAAGGATCAAATGCTTACCGACTTAACAAGTTTACTCAAGATTAATAGCGCGCGTGACGTTGAACATAAAGAAGACGATGCACCGCTTGGCCCTGGTCCTCGTGATGCTTTGCTACAAATGTTAGCAATTGCTGATCGTGACGGTTTTACAACTAAAAACATCGAAAACGTTGCTGGCCGGATTGAATTTGGTAGTGGCGACGAAATTTTTGGTATCTTAGGTCACGTTGACGTGGTTCCTGCTGGTGACGGTTGGGAAACAAATCCTTTTGAACCAGTTATCAAAGACGGCAAGATTTATGCCCGTGGTTCTTCAGATGACAAAGGCCCATCAATTGCAGCATACTATGCGCTTAAATTATTAAAAGACAACGATATTAAATTAAACAAAAAAGTCCACTTCATTTTCGGGACTGACGAAGAAAGTGAATGGGTTGGTATCAACCGTTATCTAGAAGTTGAACCAAAACCTGATTTTGCTATCTCTCCAGATGCTAACTTCCCAATCATCAATGGTGAAAAAGGAATTGTGTCATACATGATCACTTTCAAACCAGTTGATGGCGCTGATGGTGAAATGACATTGGTAAGCTTCAAGTCTGGTTTACGTGCTAACATGGTTCCTCAAACTGCTAAGGCAATCTTAACTGGTGCAATGCCAGCTGATTTCCAAGCTAAATTCGATGCTTATGTAGCTGAACACAAACTACAAGGTACTATCACAACTGATGGTGACCAAACAGTAATCGATTTAATCGGTAAAGGCTCACATGCCCAAGAACCTAAAGCTGGCGTAAATGCTGCAACTCACTTGGCAACATTCTTAGCTGACTTTGCATTAGACGCTAAAGGTGGCAACTACATCGGTACAATCGCGCGCTTAATGCACGAAGACTCACGTGGTCACCTCTTAAACATCAACCATACAGACGATGTGATGGGTGATTTAACAGCTTGTCCTGCTGTCTTCAACTACACACAAGACGGTGTTGCATCTGTTCTCTTGAACGTTCGCTACCCTAAAGGTGTAACTGATGAAAGCACACGCGAAGGCCTTGCTAAGACACTTAGTGATGTTGCCGACGTAACAATCGAAGGCCATGCACAAGCACCTCATTATGTTCCTGGTGATGACGAATTAGTAGCAACTTTATTACAAGTCTTTGAAGATCAAACAGGTCTTAAAGGTCACGAACAAGTTATCGGTGGTGGCACATACGGTCGGATCTTAGAACGTGGTGTTGCTTTCGGTGCTTTACCAGAAGAACGCGAAAATGTTATGCATCAAGCAAATGAATACATGCATATCGAAGATATCATGAACGCAATTGCCATCTATGCAGACGCAATTTATCGTTTAACACGTTAAAACTAATTTAAATGCACTAAAAAGAGACGACCAACATTGGTCGTCTCTTTTTTATACTGTTATTCATTAGCAAATTCCATAATGGCCGGTAATAATTCGTCTAATGGAACTTCCTGCAAGACACATTGACCATCGACTAGCAAATCATAGCGCGTTTCTGCCGCTGTCTTCATCTGGCTAGCATAAATCTGTTGTGCCGCGCTCAATGCCTCTTCCGATTGACTATCTTCAAGCGCTAAATCAACATTAACAACGTCTTCTAGTACTAAAAATTGGCGCGTGACTTTTCGAACCTGCAAAGCTGATTGCTTCAAAATACGACGCAACGCGCTAGTCAATTGTTGATTAAATGCCAGCATGAGGGCTGCTGCCGGTGCTGGTTGGCCAAAGTCCGCCGGTGCAATGGCCTTGCCATAACGCATTAAATCACGTGGCGACCACCGCCAATATTCACTAATCGTTTGCGTTGTATCTACTGAGCACAGTGCCACCTTTTTAATATCAGTTAAGGTTTCAATTGGCACTTCAGCCGAGCAAGCCAATCGATCATACATAAAGTAGTCCTCCCCCGCTTTAAATGACGCTTTTGGATCCGTTAAAAAAGCGGCTTGAATCTGTTCGAGTGGTAACTGTTGCCCCACACAAAATAAAATCGTGCCAAGGATATCCAACGTCAAACGGTCAAAGACGACTTGCCCCGCTGCATCCCGAATCTTGAAATACAGATTGTCATCCCGCCCGAACTGTTGACTTGATTCTTTATTGAAAACCGGTATTTTCAACTGATCGTCGTAACACAACAAACTACGATAATCCGTTTTAATATTAAGCAAGTCGTTGATTGGCTCAAAAGTGGGTTGGTGCGTCTCTTGCTGATGGTTGATAAGTGCCGTGAGGAGCGCCGGTTCGACGACCGGATAAGATTCTATGTGACTTAGATGATAGCCCACTACCGTATACCCCAATTGTTTAACCTGCTCGATCAACATTAAAATTCCAGCAACATGTGGTTGTTCAAAATCGAGCACCTCCGTAGGCAGTGCATTTAACTGTTGTTCAAATTGATCTTGGGGCACATCAAAAAGATAATACTGACCGCTGTTATCGAAAAGGCGATACCGTGGTTGCCGCGTGACAAAAGTCGGCGTTGTCGTCGTCAGACATGTTGCTCCCTGTTCATCAACCAATTCAGGTTGGCTATAAGCATAATACACTCGCTGAACACCTAATTCCTGATGATCCAAATCAAATTGATATTGCTTAGCGTCTTCATGTCCCTGATGTTGCTTCGCAAACATCTCAGGATACATTTGTTTGAGTTTATGCCGTCTAATCGCCGTATAAGCCACACCATTTTCTTCAAGGATCGTTTTAAATTCCCGTTCAGTTGGATAGCTGCCGTTAAAATCTGCGACAAAGCCGACGAGATTCAAATAAAATTCAAAGCCGTACCCTTCGTTGATAAACTGCAAATATTGTCGTTTTTCCATCAGTAATCAGCCCCTATGTTTAAATTAATAACGTTATTATAAACAACCGACCCGACACATTAAGTCGTTTCAAATGATGCGTACTGAATTTTTAGACAATAAAAAAGTGATTGTTAGGACCCAATTGCCCGAGTCCTAGCAATCACTTTTGCTTCTTATTCTTTTGTAGGGGCATCCACTAATTTAAAGGTTGAATGCCCTTCTTTGACAATCGCATATAAAATCTGTTGTTTTGTATCATCGAAATACCCGAGGTTCACAGCCATTTCGCCATCTAGTTCTTCAATCCCTTCGAAATGTTCCCGAATAATCGATCGCACAATCTTCATATTAGCCATGTGCTTTTGAATTTTTTGGACCGCCACGCTCAACGTATACCCTTCATCTAAGAAATGCTTGATGAAAATGGCCTTAATCATCATTTGAGCGTCGTACTCACGGGCCTTATTGCCGTCTACTTCGCGGGCCTTAATGTAGCCCTTTTGTTCCCAGTAGCGGAGTTGACGCGGTGTCACCCCAGCCATCTTACAAACTTCACTAATCCCAAAAATTAATCGATCCGTATCTATCAACTTTAAAAAAAGGTCTTTTTGCAAGTCCCCACTCCGTTCCTATTAATAAATTTCATTATAGATTATCTACAAAACTTGTCAAGTCGAATGACATCTTTGTCAACTTACTTGACAAAGACTGAAAATGCGACTAAACTAATAAATCGCATCAACAAAACGTAAAGGAGATTTTTATCTTGTCAGACTCTAGACCATTAGATATTCATGGGAAACCATACAACCGGACAGCCTTAGTCTTGGTCTTATTGATTGGTACTTTTTGTACTGTCTTAAACCAGACGATTTTATCAACTGCTTTCCCCACATTAATGAAAGCATTTGACGTGTCCACTTCAGCCGTTCAATGGCTCACAACCGGTTTCTTGCTAGTCAACGGGATTATGATCCCCATTAGTGCTTGGTTAATTAACCGATTCAATTCAAAGGTCCTCTACATGTCAGCAATGACTGTCTTTTTACTTGGGACCATTATTTGTTACATCGCACCAACGAGCTCATTTGCAACTTTATTAATCGGCCGTCTTATTCAAGCCGCCGGTGTTGGGATTTCAATGCCCATCTTGCAAACCATTATGCTCACAATTTTCCCACCTGAAAAACGGGGTACAGCCATGGGGATGGCCGGGATCGTTATCGGTCTTGCACCTGCCTTAGGACCTACTCTTTCAGGTTGGATTATTGATTCATACAACTGGCGGGTCTTATTCGGAATGATTATTCCAATCGTCCTACTCGTCTTAGTGCTAGCGAGCTTCCAAATGAAGAGCGTTATCCAACTTTCGAAACCTAAAATTGATATTCCTTCTATTATTTTATCAACCGTCGGCTTTGGTAGTTTACTCTATGGCTTCTCTGAAGTTGGGGATAAAGGTTGGGGCGACACGCTTGTCCTTGCTACCTTGGCAGTCGGCGTCATCGTAATTGCCCTCTTTGTTTGGCGTCAACTCACAATGGAAAATCCATTCTTGGAACTACGCGTCTTCAAATCACCCGTTTTCACAATTGCCGCTATTTTAAGTGGTGTGACAAACATGGCGATGGTCGGTGCCGAAATGGTCTTACCATTATATATTCAAAATATTCGTGGCGAATCTGCCTTCCACTCTGGTTTAACCTTATTAGCTGGTTCCCTCATGATGGGGATTATGATGCCAATTACGGGTCGTATTTTTGATAAGTACGGCGCAAAACGTTTGGCCATGACCGGGATGTTCTTATTAATGGCTGCTACTGCACCATTTATCTTCTTAACTGCTAAGACACCAATCATCTACATCGTCGTTTTATATGCCGTTCGGATGTTTGGGATTTCAATGGTGATGATGCCCGTTACAACTTCTGGGATGAATGCTTTACCAATGAACTTAATCAGTCATGGGACAGCTGTTAATAATACTTTCCGGCAAGTTGCCAGCTCAATCGGGACAGCCATCTTAATCAGTGTGCTTTCAAGTGTTACCAAAAACAATATGCCAAGCACACACATGGTCAAGACCTTACCATTGGCCTTCCGTGATAAAATGATTAATGCAACCCTTTCAGGTTACCACGCCGCCTTTATCGTCGCCGTGATTTTCTGTGTGATCGGCTTCATTATCACATTCTTCCTCTCCTCTAAGAAATCAACTACTAATGGAGGTGCCAAAGCATGATCGTTATTACACTCATTATTAGTACACTTGCGTTATTCTTTGCTTCAATCTTCGGTCAAAAAATGTGGCGCCCAATTTTAATGACCATTTTCGGTCTCACTTTTATCGCATCACTCTTTTTCATCGTTCAAAATGATCACAATCATTATGGCATGAAAACTGTGACCGAAACTAAGACACAAACCCTTGTTTCAAGTGCCGATGCTAAGGGCATGTCAATGTTGCTCTATCACCCACTTGGCAATGGTACCGAAAAAGTTTACCTTTATCGGACTGATAGCCACCAAAGTAAACCTAAAGCAACCCAAACTGAAAAGACAACCAACAGCGTTCAAAAGAATGCTGATAAGGCTGCCTTAGTAACCACTACCAAATACCGTGTGTATAAAAATGACATGGCTAAATTCTGGTTTGGTATTTCTGGCAATGACCACGAATTCGTGAGCCGCCACAATACCTTCAAAGTTGCTAAGGGCTGGCTCGTTTTAAGCGACGCTCAAGCTAAACAACTCGCTAAAACATTAAAGCGTCAACAAGCACAACTCAAAGCGGGCGCAACTAACGCCGGTAAACAAGCTGTGATGGCAGCCATGCAAGCTAATCCAGCAATGACTGCAACGCAACGACAAGCAGTTGCTAAAAAAGCAGCGATGGCCTATCAACAAGCCGCAATGGCAAAAGTGATGACAACGTTGAAATAATAGCATTACAAAAAGCCCCCACATCTTGATTTGGATGTGGGGGCTTTTTGTGTGGAAACGTGCTTTTTGAAACATCTTCCTGCGCTTAACCAAATTTGCCAAATCGACGATTTCATCGTCAATTCGTCAAATCCAGTTAATGCTCAGAAGATAACCGTTTCAAACGCACTCTATTTTGATAACAAGCTTGCTGCTGCTTCGTCCACGATGATTGTCACGTCGTCGTGTAGTTGTAAAGCACTTGCTGGAACGTCTGTTGTTTGTGGGCCTTCTACTGTGCCTTTGATGGCTTCAGCTTTTGATTCGCCGTATGCGAATAAGACGATCTTCTTAGCCTTTAAGATTGAGCCAATGCCCATTGAGATTGCTTTTGTTGGCACGTCTGCTTCGTTTTCGAAGAAACGAGCGTTAGCCTTAATTGTTGATTCTGTCAATTGCACTTCTTGTGTGTTGCTGTCAAAAGCAGCACCTGGTTCGTTAAAACCGATGTGACCATTTTGGCCGATACCAAGAATTTGGATGTCTACTGGGTTATCAGCAATGACTTGGTCATAACGTTTTAATTCAGCAGGAATATCACTTGCCAAACCGTTTGGTAAGTATGATTTTGCAAATGGTTTCTTATTAAATAGATTTTCTTTCATGAAATAGTGGTAACTTTGGCTGTTATCAGCTGATAAGCCAACATATTCATCCAAGTTAACTGATGTACAGTTTGTGAAATCTAAGTCACTTGCAACAACTGTTTCGTAGAATTTGATTGGTGAACTACCAGTTGCCAAACCGAATACTTTCGCGTCGTTTGCTAAACCTTCTTTGAAGATTTCAAAGCCTTTTTGGCCGCCTTCTACTTGATCTTTTACTTTAATAATTTTCATCGTGATAGTCTCCTCATAATTTAGAATTCAAAGAACCATTGGTATAGTCCAATTATAAAGCAGGCCCCTTTCATTTGCAAGCATTTTAAATTTAATTCTATGTCTAAATATTGGTATACCTACCAGTTAGCATTTCCACTACCGTGCTAATTAGCTATCAATTATTGATTGGTCTGGCGATTTCATATTTTTCATTTACCTTACAAATTTAAATACAGGTATAATATTCAGAAAAACTATTATATAATATTGGACAGTATGAGAAAAAAGGTGGCGTTATTATTTGAAAGATTCAAAGCAGCGTTCCAGCCAACGGCAAAAGCACGCATCAGCCCTCATCTCTAAAGGGCGTCGCAAAGTCAATACGCTATTTTCCAAGATTAAAACGAAATTATCACATTCAATGCCTTGGCTTAACAATTGGTTTAAACATCAAGACAAAGACCAAAATCGAACATTTGTCGATCAATTTAGTGCCAAACCCCTCACTTTTAAGCTTAATGTCTTTTTAGAAGCACTTAAAAGTTTAATCCTCTACGGCATTTCAATCGGTTTGATTATGTTTGCCTTAGGTCTTGGGATTGGTGCCGGCTACTTTGCCGCATTGATGAAGGATGAACCGGTCCCAAGTTATCAAGTGCTTAAACAACAACTTGATAACACTGATCAAGCGGCCGGCCTTTACTTTGCCAAGAACACAAAATTCGGCGCAATTAAGACTGATCTCTCGCGGACACCCGTCAGCATCAATGAGATGTCGCCTTATCTAACCGATGCGATTGTCGCAACTGAAGATGAAGACTTCTATAAACATCAAGGGGTCGTTCCAAAGGCCCTCTTACGAGCTGTCATCTCTGATTTAACCGGCTTTGGTTCTCAAACCGGTGGTTCGACTTTAACGCAACAGTTAATTAAGATGCAGGTCTTAACATCTCAAGTAACCTTCAAACGGAAAGCGACTGAAGTCTTACTTGCTTTACGTGTCGATAAATACTTCACGAAAAAGGAAATCTTACAAGACTACCTCAACATTGCAACCCTCGGTCGAAACAATAAAGGCCAAAACGTTGCTGGTGTACAAGAAGCCGCTCAAGGGTTATTCGGTAAAGATGCTAAGAACTTATCTTTAGCCGAAGCCGCCTATATTGCCGGTCTTCCGCAGAGCCCTTCCGTCTATACACCATATGACCAAGATGGTACCTTGAAAGATCCTGAATACTTGAAATACGGACTAGACCGTAAGAATACCGTTTTATTCCGGATGTATCGTGATGACCGCATTACCAAAGCAGAATACAAAGCTGCTAAAAAAGTCGATTTAACGAGTGAATTCCAAGCTAAAGCAGAACCTGAATCAACTTCTAAGCATTATGGTTACGTTTATAACCTTTTGGAATCACAAGCAACCGACACCATGACGAAACAACTCGCTAATGAAGCTAATGTTTCGACTGAAAAGCTTAATAGTAGCCCAACGCTCTACAAACAATATGAAACAAAGGCAACTGAACTCTTAAGTACTAAGGGCTATCAAATCCATAGTACAATTGACAAAGATATCTATGATTCAATGCAAGAAATCGTCAAACAAGAAGGCAGTTCTTTTGGACCAACCTATCAAGATGCAACGACCGATCCAATTACTGGTCTGCAATCAGTGGGCGACACACCGGTTCAAAACGGGAGTGTCTTACTTGATAACCAGACTGGTAAAGTCATTTCATTTGTTGGGGGTCGCGACTTCTCCCTCAAGCAAACTAACTACATGTTAACCAAACGATCACCGGGTTCAACCATTAAACCACTCTTGGTTTATGGTCCAGCGATTGATCAAAAACTGATCGGTTCTAAAACGATGTTGGCTGACTTTAAAACTAACTTCAAAACTTATGCGCCAACCGATTATGGTAACACCATTCAAAACAAGTTCATCCCTGCGGATAAGGCTTTAGCCCAATCCCTCAATATCCCAACCGTTAACTTATACAATAAGTTACGTAAAACGACTAACCCTGCGACCTATATGGATAAGATGGGGATTCACCTTTCTGATGATGAATATAGTCAATTGGGACTTGCCTTAGGGGGAACCAAAGATGGGATTAGCGTGCTCGCCCAAGCAAGTGCCTTTACAACATTTGCCGATGAAGGCCAACACGTTGATGCTTACGTGATCGATAAGATTACTGACCCTGCTGGTAATATCATTTACAAACATCACACTAAGAAAACACGAGTCTTCTCGAAGGCGACAAGTTACATCATGAACCAAATGTTATCAGGTGTTTTAACGGATACGGATGGGACCGCAACACAATTGAGCGATCAACTCTACTTCAACACTAATAACCTGGTTGGTAAAACCGGGACTAATAATGATAACCGGGATGTTTGGTTTATCGGTAGCACACCAGGGATTACCCTTGCTTCTTGGATGGGTTATGACAGTACTGGTCGTAACTTAACCGATAGCTCTAGCACGATTAATCAAAACTATTGGGCTAAGTTAGCCAATAGCGTCTATCAAAATGATCCAAGTATCATGAAGCTTGAAGAAGATCATGAAAAACCAAGTACCGTTACAAGTAGCAAAGTTGTTAAAGCAACTGGACAACTGCCAGGTATTGTTTCCATTAATGGTAATACGCGAACCGTTGACAGTGGTAAGGTCACTTCGCTTTACAATAATTGGACACCAGAAGCAACGCAATACGAATTCGGAATTGGTGGCACAAGCAGCAATTACGAAACCTTCTGGAATCATTATATGGGTTATAATAACGGCTACGGTACAATTACGTACGGTGAAACAAAAGCTAGTCAATCAGAATCAGAATAAAAAAACAAGCGGTGATTACAGATTATGTAATCACCGCTTGTTTTTGTTTTATTTAGTTGATTGACGATCAACAATGCTATATGGCAATAGGATTGTCTTATCATCGATTTCTTCTTTGTTCATCATCTTCGTTAACAGACGCATCCCAACAGCACCCATATCATATAAAGGTTGTGAGATTGATGTCATCTTAGGACGAACCATTTCAGTTAACTTCGTGTTATTACTTGTCACAATTTCAAAGTCAGTTGGAATATTAACACCTGCATCAACAGCAGCATTTAAAACACCTACGGCTAATTCATCGTCACTGACAACAGCAGCAGTTGCGCCAGTTGCTTGAACCTTACCGAATAAGGCTTCACCAGCACTGTAACTGTATTCTGTTTCGAAAATTAAGCTTTCGTCATAAGGAATACCAGCTTCGTTCAAGGTATCTTTATAGCCACGTAAACGATATTTGCTGTTGATTGGAAAATCTAAGTTGCCACAGATGAAGGCGACTTTTTCGTTACCGTTCTTGATTAACTTCAAAGTTGCGTCCTTAACGGCTGCAACGTAGTCAATATTAACACTACCGACTTGTTCGTCTGGATCGATTGAACCAGCTAATACGATTGGTGTCTTAGAACGGGCGAATTCAGCACGGATTGCATCTGAGATACTGTGACCCATGTAGATTAAACCATCCACTTGTTTTGCCAATAAGGTATTCAATACTTGAACTTCCTTTTGGTTGTTTTCATCTGAGTTCGCTAAAATGATGTTGTACTTGTACATTGTAGCAACATCATCAATCCCGCGTGCTAATGAAGCAAAGTAGATATCACTAACGTCTGGGATAATAACCCCAACAGTTGTTGTTTTCTTACTTGCCAAACCACGAGCAACAGCATTAGGACGATAGTCTAAACGGTCGATCACTTCAAGCACTTTCTTGCGAGTGGCAGGCTTAACGTTGGGGTTCCCGTTAACAACCCGTGAGACGGTCGCCATTGATACGTCAGCTTCACGCGCAACGTCGTAAATTGTAATTGTTTGTTTTTCCATTTTAAAATGATTCCTTTCATTCGCAAAATAAAATATATTGTATTTTCATTTGTTTTCATTTCACTTCTTGATTAATTTAACAGATATTTAAGGCAAATGCAAGCGGTTTACATCATTTTTATGAAATTTTCATTTTTGTTTTCATTTGCAGTTTACATTAACGTTTACATTTTCTGTGCTATACTGTGATTATCAACTGTAAAGGAAGTGCTTTAGATGAATAATCAATTAGCCCAATTACAAAATTGGCTTGTCGAGAATAATATGGATGTGGCTTACATTAGTAATCCAACGAACATCCTCTATTTCACTGGTTTTGAAAGTGATCCTGCAGAACGGGTTTTAGCCCTCTTTGTTTTTGCAGATCAGGACCCATTCCTATTTACACCACAACTAGAAGTTGAATCTGCTAAGAAGGCTGGCTGGAAACTTGATGTTTATGGTTACCTTGATCATGAAGATCCATATGCCATCATCGCAGATCAAATCAAGAAACGGATGGCCAATCCAACACGTTGGGCTCTTGAAAAAGACGACCTTCCCGTTCAACGTTATGAAGCAATTCTAAAGCAATTCCCTAACGCAACATTCCCTGGTGATGCATCACGCTTCATGGAAAACTTAAAATTAATCAAAACACCTGAAGAAATTGCTTTAATGGAAGCAGCCGGCCGCGAAGCTGACTACGCCTTTGAAGTTGGTTTCAACGCTTTAAAAGCTGGCAAAACAGAACAAGACATCGTTGCTGAAATCGAATATGCTTTAATGCGTAAAGGCGTTATGCATATGAGTTTCGATACAATTGTACAATCAGGCATCAACGCTGCTAACCCACATGGTGGCCCAGAAGCTAATATCTTAACACCTGATGCATTAGTGCTCTTTGATCTTGGGACATTACACAAAGGTTATATGAGTGATGCGACACGGACTGTTGCTTTTGGTAAACCAGATGCTAAGTCACTTGAAATCCACAAAGTTTGTCTTGAAGCAAACTTAGCTGCACAAGATGCTGTTAAACCCGGCATTACAGCTGCTGAATTAGATAAGATTGCCCGCGACGTGATTACGAAGGACGGTTATGGCGAATACTTTATTCACCGTTTAGGTCATGGGATTGGGACTTCAGAACACGAATTCCCATCAATCATGGAAGGTAACGACATGATTATCAAACCAGGCATGTGCTTCTCAATCGAACCAGGGATTTACATCCCAGGTGTTGCCGGTGTCCGGATTGAAGACTGTGTCCACGTTACAGAAACAGGCGCAGAATCATTCACACACATGACAAAAGAACTACAAACATTCTAAGAGTGCGTAAGCAGGCGGTTATATTTTGAGGACTAGCCTAGTCTGGTGAATGACCAACTTGTTGGTCGTTTAACGGACGTAGCTAGCCGCAGAAATATGCCTGCTGAAGCACGTTTCAAGTAAGAGTGCTGATTCGAACGAATTGACTTTGAGGATTAACTTAAAAACGCGGATTATGACGCCCTTGGTCATGATTCGCGTTTTTTGTTAACCGGAAAAGGCAGTTCGAAGAAGCACGTTTCAAATAAGAGTGCCCTTAATTGTGTCTAGCAACTGAGCATTAATACAAAATGAGTCATAATCTTGGTTTTAAGATTATGGCTCATTTTAGATTAAGCGGAAGTTGTTGCAATTAATCCCCCCTCCAAATTAAAAAGCCCTCACTATCAGTGAGGGCTTTTTAACAATCCTTTATTCACCTAATGAATCTGGTATCATTTTTTCTTCTGCTTCATCTTTGGCTTGGCCAAAAGCACTCTTGCCTTCAATGACGATATCATCAAAATCTTCAGCAGCTGGTTCTAAACTACTACCAAATTGTGATTTTAAGTCTGCCGTCTTTTCATCAAATTGCGCTTTAGCCTGTTCTTTGATATCCAATGCATTTTCTTGCCAATCACTCGCATAATCGTGCACACGGTTCATATGGAACTTTGCTTCTCCTTTAAGATCAGCAGCCGTTTCGTTCATCAAGTAATAATAGTCTTGTGCGCGATCAATGGCATCTTCACCCAAGTCCACTAATTTATTTTGTAATTCTTTACCCGTTTTAGGTGTTAATAAAAGTGTGGCACCAATTGCTGCTGCGCCGCCCACTAAAACACCGAATAAAAAGCCTTTTTTTGCCATGTGAATTACTCCTTGTCTTTTGTTTGTCGTCTATTTTGATAGAATCTAAGGGCACTGGCCCCCATTTTAGAAGCAACTGTTGCTTTGGCGGTCGTGCGACCGACACTTGTTACTTTTTCAGTCAAACCACGACTGGCAGCATTCAAACTTGAAACACTCTCGCCTAATTCGCCGGCTGCACGGAAAACTGGATCTAAATCTGCTACTTTACCGTTGACATCGTCTAGTAAAACATTCGTTTTGTTCAACAGACCTTCAACTTGTCTTGAAAGGACATCTACATCATTCGTAATTGTTGTCACGCTCTTATTGGCTTCGGTGACTGTCTCGGAAACACGCGTTAAAACCTTAGTGACTTTTAATAACATCACTATTAGAAAAACAACCAAAACTGCAAAAGCCCCTGCAGCGATTAATGCTGCAATTTGACCACCCGTCATCAATTTGTTCCTCCTATTTCGTCGTCTATTATCTTGTTTCTCAGTCTCTAGGATAGCATTATTCGGTACAACCTTCAAATAATCATACTATATTAGATGTCATTTTTTTAAACATTTGCTAAACTAGAATTATGCACTTTTAAAGGAGTTTGTCAGCATGTTCTTTCAATCACTAACCACCACACCCGTCGAGTCGGTTCAAAAGCAAACCAATATCTTTATGCGCTATATAACCAGCATCGATTGGGATCACCTCTTAGGCCTCTTCATCACGGGCTTTTTTCAAATCATTTTAATTTCACTACTTTTTTACTTGCTTAGTCGCATTGGGCGTTTTATTATCAAACGGGCCTTTCGCAAATATCGCGAAGCAGATGGTTTTTCCAACAATCGAATGAATACCATCTATACCCTGATGACCAACGCTTTGGCTTATCTGCTAATTTTCTTTTACCTTTATGCACTGCTCAGCATTATCGGCGTTCCAGTCGGGACATTAATTGCCGGTGCTGGGATCTTCAGTTTAGCCGTTGGTCTTGGTGCCCAAGGATTCGTCAACGATATTGTCACCGGCTTTTTCATCCTGGCCGAACAGCAATTTGACGTTGGCAATACCGTCCGAATTGGAACGATTGAAGGTACTGTTACAGCGATCGGCTTGCGAACCACACAAGTGCAAAGCTACGATGGCACGCTCAATTTCATCCCCAACCGGAACATTTCAATCGTCAGCAATCTTTCCCGCAACAATATGCGGGTACTGATTAATATTCGTATCAACCCTGATACGGATATCGAACAACTCGCAACAATCGTTAAGCAAGTCAACACTGAATTAGTGCCGCGCCATCCCGAAATCAAAGACGGCCCCACATTACTGGGGGTTTCAACCTTAACGGATGGCACACTTGCCTACCAAGTGGTGATGCACACGCTTAACGGCGAACAAGCAACGACGCAACGTTTATTCCTACAAGGTTACTTACAGGCGATTAACGCCGCTGGGATTACCTTACCCACCAGTTCATTGACTTTAACCAACTAAATTATCCGCCAAAGGAGCACTCTTATGCCACTAATTAATGCACTCAAAGGCGCCCTCATCGGTGTCGCACTCGTTATTCCTGGTTTATCTGGTAGTATCTTTGCCGTCATCGTTGGTTTATATGAACCATTATTAAAGGCCATCGCGCAGTTCAAACAAGATTGGCGCCAAGCAATTGGCTTTTTATGGCCAATCGGTATTGGCGCGGGCATCGGTGTTTTATTATCGACCAAAGTTATTTTATGGTTATGCACCGCTTATCCACTGGCCGCTTATAGTTTCTTCATCGGCCTCGTTTTAGGCAGTTTACCGTTCATCTGGCGCAAGCTTAAAAAGCTAAACTGGCAGCAAGTCTTAATTGCCATTGCCTGTGGTGGCTTGATGTTATTGATTACCAAAATTGGTGGTCATCAAAACGAATCTGACATTGCCATCAAACAACTAACGTCCCTCCAAGATTTCGGGATGTTAACCTTTACCGGCTTTTTCTCCGTTTCATTGATGGTGATTCCCGGTATTTCGGGTTCGATTATGTTGATGATTATCAAGCAATACGGGACTGTCTATCACGCCGTTAGCCAATTACTCGATTTGCTCGTTTATCTCGTTACCGGCCGCTTTGAACAGGCAGGCGAGGCTTTCAAAAGTGTCGCCCTCCTCTTGCCATTTATGCTAGGTGCTGTGATTGGGACCGTGATTGTCGCTAAAATCATGCATTACTTACTCGCTCACTATGCCCAATATGTTTATGCTGGCGTTTTAGGCGTGATCCTAGCAGCCATCTGGATCCTAGCTGAAACGGGCGTTGTACCCGCTTGGCCGGCCGTGGGTGGTTTAACCGCACTACTAGGGCCAATCGCATTAATCGCCTTGATGCTCGTCTTAGGAGCCATTGCAACGATTTACTTCGATCGGGCCTAAAGAGTGCGTTTGAAACGCTTTGGCTTTGAGCATTAGCACAGCTCGGCGAATAACTGCTGCAAGCAGTTGTTTGACGAGTAACGCTAAACGCAGAAGGCAGTTTCAAAAAGCATATTTTAGCTATCAAAAAAAGCGTTACGACAAAATAACTTTTGGCGCAACGCTTTTTTAATGCGCTAAAATAAACTAATTTTGTTGTTTCTCTATTGGTAAAGCCTCAATCTTATATTCTTTTTCAATATTATGGGCTACCCGGTTAAAACTCTTCATCATCTCGCGCCGAGTCACAATCCCTGTGAATTCGCCGTCGTCTGATAATACCGGTAAGTAAGGATGATCAACCAATAAATGAAGTGTTTCTTCAATATCGTACGGATCTTTAATTGTCACAACATCCTTTTGCATCACATCTTGAACGGTCATTTTACGGAGGTTATCGAAACTCAAGTGATCGAGTCCTAACATCGTCTCTGTAATCAGTGGCATGGTTAGCATCCCTTTAAACTTCGAATGATTATCGAGCACCGGAATACTTGAATATTTAACAGTTGTTAAGAGAATAAACGCATGTTCTAACGAGTTATTTTCCTGAACGCTAGCGACCATTTCACCAGGAATTAAAAAATGTTCTTTGTTTTCGAGTAATAAATTCTGAAACGCATCTGAAATCATGCAGTGTCCTCCTTCTAATTACCTACGTTTAATATTGTACCAAACCACTAACTAAAAAGACTATCCACAGCGTCTAAACTTTGGATAGTCTTTAACTTTAAGCTCTTTTAAATTTAAATTGGAGTTGTGGTACTTTTTCAAAATGGCGGTCATAATATTGGACTTGATAGTCAGTCGCCGTGATATCCACAACAGCATATGTGCCACCTAAGGGTTGGAATTGGCCCCGCGGTTGCGAAATACTGCCCGGATTTAATACCAAGAGCCCTTGGTGCATTTCACAGGCTAACTGATGTGTGTGCCCGTAAAAAGCCAATTGCGCGCCTTCTGCTTGAGCCGCTAACATCAACCGCGTTAAATCAAAATTAACACCGTACAAATGACCATGCGTTAAAAAGGCCTTTTGCGCCCCAACTGGCACCACCACTTGTTCTGGGAAGTGGCCATTAAAATCCATATTACCTTGCACAACCGTCATTTGTTGAAATAATGAATCGGTCGTCGTTAATTCGGAATCACCACAATGTAAGAAAGTGACTGCTTCATCCTTATAATGCGCAACCAATTGCACCAAAATATCCCGATCGCCATGACTATCACTGACTACTACTAACCGCATCTTAATTCCTCCTATTTTGCCAACCAATCACGCCAAAGTGGTTCTAAATTTTCAATCGCTTTTGCACGATGGCTAATCGCATTTTTCTCGGCCATCGATAATTCGGCCATTGATTTATCTAGTTCTGGTACGTAAAACAACGGATCGTAACCAAAGCCGTTATCGCCACGGGGAATTCCTAGAATCCGACCGTTAACACTACCTTCAACCACTAAATCATCGTCAGGCCGATCAGGTTTCGCAAACACTAACGTTG
Organism: Latilactobacillus sp.; assembly: GCF_033176295.1. Taxonomy (NCBI): domain Bacteria; kingdom Bacillati; phylum Bacillota; class Bacilli; order Lactobacillales; family Lactobacillaceae; genus Latilactobacillus; species Latilactobacillus sp. The sequence goes on along the minus strand of NZ_JAMQEX010000003.1, from coordinate 104,693 downwards.
TATGGAAATGGGCTGTCCGTTTTTCAGCAGGGACGCCCGTTAATTCGTATAATAACTTGGCATTATTGCCGGCATCGTTATGATCACCCGCAAAACGGGCTGAATAAATGCCAGGACGACCATCTAAGGCATCGACCATTAAGCCTGAATCATCTGCCAAAACGGGGAGCTGTAAAATAGCAGCAATCTGATCAGCCTTTAAACGAGCGTTTTCTTCAAAGGTTTGACCGGTTTCATTAATTTCTGGTAATTCAGGGTAATCCAATAACGTTTTAATTTGGATCCCCTCTTTTTCAAACATCGCATGGAATTCTTGGGCCTTGCCCGGGTTTTTAGTGGCAATCACAATTGTTGGCATCTCAGAGTGCTCCTTTTGAATGATTGGGTGGACAGCTTGTTGATAACTCGCTTGAATCTGTTCAGCAGTCCGTGTACCGCCTTGGCTAGCGACCAATAACAATTCGTTTAACTGACTGCTGTTAACCGCCGTTGCGCCTTGTAACGTCATCGCTAAAATTTGTTCTTGATTATCGGTCACGACTAACAACGTGCTATCAGCAACCGCTTCTTCCGTGTCACTGGCATCCACTAATGTTTCGTTACCGGTCAGAATAGCCGTAACGGCTGCTGCACGATTAGGTAAGAATTGTTCAGGTAATAATTGCAAGGCCCCAAAAACGGCATTGCTAGCTTCTGCTAGTAAACTACCACCGTCTTCTAAAACCGTCACTGACACCAGTAACCCCGTCTTTTCCAAAGCGGGCGCTAACAAAGTGGTTAGCGTCTGTTGTAACCAGTCACTTTGCACTTGCGTCAAGCCACTGCCAATTAGCGTGACTTTCTTAGTTGCTTGCTCACTGACAGCTGCTAATACTTTGGTTGTCCCGCGTTGCCATAAGACAGAAGCGGGTTGTTTCGTCAGATAATGCCACTGTACTTTGACAGGGCGTACATCATTTGCTGCTCGATTATCGGTCCGGACCATCATTTTTCTCCTTTTGAATATCAACTTGTTGTGCTGTTAAATCTGGTTGGGCAAGCCATTGTTGCGCAATCTCTTCAAAAGCGGCGACAGAGCCTGTTGTGTACATCCGTAGCGTCCCTGGCGTGGTTGTCGCCAATTGTTGTTGTTGCGTCAAGACTTCTTCTAACATCGTAATCGCTTGGACTGCTGGGTTAACCAACGTCACGTCAGGCCCCACTACCGTTTGAATGGCGGTCGTCAATAATGGAAAATGCGTACAGCCTAAAACAAGCGTATCAATCTCACTTTTTTGTAAAGGTTGTAAAATCTGATTGACGATGGTTTGCACTGCTTGACCGTGTCGTTGGTTGGCTTCAATCATCGTCACAAACTGCGGTGCTGCTAATCCAGTCACTTGCACATCAGGATTAAGGGCTGCCATTTGTTGACTGTAAGCCGCACTTTGAATTGTGCCAGTTGTTGCAATCACCCCGACACGTCGATTATGCGTCGTTTGTAGGGCCGCAATACTACCTGGTTTGATAACCCCAATCACCGGAATCGCCAATTGGGCTTGTAAGTCAGGTAAGGCCGCAGCGGTTGCTGTATTACAGGCAATCACTAGCGCCTTAATCTCTTGATGGCGTAAGAAATTAGCCATCTGCCAAGCAAATTCGCGTACTGTGGCAGCCGGCTTTTCGCCGTAAGGTAATCGTGCTTGATCACCAATAAACACCATGTCTTCATTTGGGAGGCGTTTGCGGGCTTCTTTGACTAGCGTCAAACCGCCAACACCGGAATCCATAAAACCAATTGGTTGTTTCTTCATAGTAGTCTTTCTCTTTTCATCACAAAATGCATTCGTAAACTCTATTTTCTCTTTTTTTTACCTAAAATTCAACCGACTACCCTTTAAATACTAAAAAATAATCTGATTTCGCGGTATAATACAACTATCTTAATTAAAAAATGTTATTAAAAAGGAGCACCGTCGTGACTCAATCACTTTACACACAACTCACAGATACCCCTCAAACCGCTACTTACCTAGCCCAAGCCACGCTCCGCGATATCTTATTACCGCTTATTTTAGGTGATGAAACTGAAGGCATTAGTTATTGGGCTGGTAAGCAATTAGCTACTAAATTTCCGTTGGAATCAATTGCGGATCTCAGTCAATTCTTCGAACAAATTAACTTTGGCCAATTATCGCTTAAAAAGCAAAAGAAAAACCAATACTTTTTTGAACTCACTGGTCCGATTATCACTAAGCGACTAGCCGATTTCAAAACACCCGACTTCCAACTCGAAGCCGGTTTTATAGCCCAAACCCTTGAGCAACAATTACAAGTCACTGCTGAAGCTAAGGCAACCGTTGAAAATAAAAAACGAGTTACTATTTTTGTTCAAACGGATACAAATGATCCGATTGAAATCCCGCTTGAAACAGAAGCAATGGTGACCATGCAATCGCCTGAAGTCACACCAATTTCCCCCACTGAACCAGCAGAACCAGTGACACCAGTCACTACTGAACCAACACCTGAACCGGAACATGAACCGGTCGCTAAAGCTTCCTTTAGCAGTGTGGCTAATCTCCCTAGCCGCCAAGAGTTACACCGTCGTAAAAAACATTAAATATGTTCAAAAGGACCTGATGCCAAGTTTGCATCAGATCCTTTTTTTATTATCCCATCTATCGTAATCGTTCTTGCCAATAGGCTTTTGTATCCGCCTGGAAAACTGGATTATGCGTCGTGACCATCGGTGTTTTAGCTGTTGGTTTAAGTTGGGCAACAATCTCAGTTATCGCCGTAATCCCATCTTGAAAAGCACTTGTTAACAAGCTAATCCCAGCACGATCCGGAATTTGATTACCAATCACCCAAATATCTGGGCGTTCTTCAATCTGTTCTGCGCTTAACTGCCACTGATCAATCGTCTGTAATGACCGGCGGTAGCCAAGACTGACCACGGCTTGATCAAATGTAATCTGCGTTTGATCCGCCAACGTGATGCTCGTCACTTGTTGATCTACCTGTTGATAACTTGCAAAAGGCTGGCAGTAATAGTCAATCTGTGGATAAGCGGTTAAGAACGCTTTTTCAGCTGCTTCATCCACAAAGGGGCGCTTGGTCGTTAACCACACCACTGATTTAGCAGTCGCTAACAAATGCGGCGCCAATTCCATCCAGTTATACCCAGGGCCAATTAAGACCACCCGTTGATCCCGATAATCCTCAGGGTTGGCTGGTGCATAATGGACGTTTTCAAAAGTTTGTTCCTCAAACAACCGTAATTGCTTAGGCCGGACCACGCCACCACCCATCGCTAAAATCAAGGTTTGACTATAATACCGATCATCCGGCGTATCAATTTGATAATAATCTTGGTCGGCTAAATATTTGACGTCTGTCACTAAGGTTTGAGTGCGCAAAGGTGTGTCATAAAAAGCGGCCTGCGCTGTTAGATTCTGAATTAAATCCTGGCCCGTAATGTTGGGCATCCCGCCAATATCGTGAATCACACGCTCCGCATAAGTGGCAACCTTGCCACCAAATTGTTGATCCCCTTCCAATAATTGGCCGTTTAAACCGTATAAACCAGCTTGAAAAGCAGCATACAAACCAGCTGGGCCACCACCAATAATCGTTGTCTCGTAAATGTTAGTCATTGCGGTCATACTCCTCTCATTTCGTTTTGATTAGTAAGTAAATAAAGTAAGGGGCACCGATTAAGGCCACAATAATGCCGGCCGGTATTTCGGCAGTAGGGCTCAATAGCTTGCCACAAGTATCGGCAACCAATAAAAAGCAACTGCCCAAAAGTCCCGTTAATAGTAATTGATAGCGGTGCTGATACCCGATAATTCTGCGGGCAATATGCGGTGTAATCAACCCAATAAAGCCAATCCCACCACTAATTGAAACACTAGCACCCGCCAAGATCACCGCAGCGCCAATCAAGTACAACCGTTGCTTTTGAAAATCAACTCCCAATGAACGCATGTTATCAGGTTTTAAAACAAAGGCATCCAAGGTTTGACTCTTACTGAAAATATAAGGCAGTGTTAATAACAACCATGGCAACAGCGCCCAGATAAATGGCCAGCTGCTCCCCCAGATACTCCCTGCTAGCCAAGTCATCACAAATTGATAATTATCAGGAGATAACTTCAAGGTCAATAAGACCATTAATGCAGAAAAACAGGTCGAAACCGCGACTCCGGTTAGTAATAGGCGATTGGCCGTAATCCCCACAGACTTTTGATACGCGCCAATCACGATTACTACAGCGCTGACTAACGCACCAATCAAAGCTAATACCGGTAATATAAAAATCTGACTACCTTGATCGGCGGCAAATGTAATAAATAATAAAACCGCAATTCCCGCACCCGAATTAATTCCTAAAAAGCCGGTGTCTGCCAATGGATTTTGCGTCGTACTCTGTAATACTTCACCCGCAATCGCTAACGCAAAGCCCACTAAGATTGCAATAATAATCCGTGGCATCCGAAAATCAACTAAGATTAACGCATCTTGCGCTTGACCCTGACCAATCAATAACTGGCCGATTGCTTGTGGACCAATCGCTAATTGGCCTGTTTGTAAGCTAACCAGGGTCGTTGCAATTAACAAAGCCGACAACCCGACGAGCCAACGCCGATAACGTTTTGTCATCATATTCATGCTTGACTCGCCCCTTTTCTCGCTAGATAAATGAAGAATGGCACGCCAATTAAGGCAATCATAATGCCAAAGGGAATCTCTTGTGGTGGATTAATCGTCCGCGAAATCAAATCCGCTGCCACAACCAGACTGGCCCCTAATAATAACGTGACTGGCATCACCTTACGCACATCGTAACCAACTAGATAACGTGTAATGTGTGGGACCATCAAGCCGACAAAAGCGACAGACCCAACTAAGGCCACTGAAATACCCGCTAAAATAATGACACAGATAAAGCCCAATAACCGCACGACACTCGTCTTGCGACCTAAACTTAATACAAGTTCATCACCTAGTTGTAATAAACGTAGTTGCGGTGCCAAACAGAGGCTTGCAATCAAGCCAGCAATTAACCATGGTCCTAGTTGCGTTAATTGCGTCCACGTAATCGCCGCGACGCCCCCAAAATGCCAAAACGCTAAATCCCGTTTAAGCTGGGTCATTAAAGAAAGGCCTTCGCTTAAAGCAACCAGACAGCTACTAATCGCCATCCCGGCTAAAACTACCGTCGTCGTTTTCTGCGTCTTTTTAGCCATACTAATTGCTAAGATTAAACAGGCTGACAGTGCGGCCCCGATTAAGGCAAAAATAGCAGTTTGTTGCGGTGTCGCTTTAGGTAACACGATAAAGCTGATTGTTAACATGAACCCTGCACCTGCGTTAATGCCTAATAAGCCAGAATCGGCTAATGGATTTTGCGTTAGTTCCTGCATAATCAGGCCACTACCCGCCAAACTAGCGCCTATTAAAGCGGCGCCTAAAACCCGTGGTAACCGAATTTCATGAATCACAGCTTGTTGTAATTGACTTGCGTGATAATCAAAAACCGCATGATAGACCGTCTTCATCGTTGTTTGTGCCGCACCATAGCGAATGCTGACAACCATCAGAATGGCTAACAGAATCAAACTAATCACTAAAGAAAAGCCGAATTTTTTATTCATCATGGTCCTGTTCCCCTTCTGACCAGCGATCATAAGTTAGGATTAAGGGACGCTGATCATGTTCGATTAACGTCGCATCAATATTAAAGATGTGTCGTAAATTATCACGCGTCATGACCTCATTGACTGTCCCACTGGCCTGTAATTGACCATTCTTTAAGGCAATCAACTGATCTGAAAAACGGGCCGCATGGTTTAAATCATGCAACGCCATGATAATGGTGCGGCCTTCAATCTGATTTAATTCCTGAATTAATAACATAATTTCTAGTTGGTGGGTCAAATCTAAATAAGTGGTTGGTTCATCCAATATTAAAATATCTGTGTCTTGCGCCAAAGCCATCGCAATCCAAGCACGTTGGCGTTGCCCGCCTGACAAGGTACTCAAGAAACGGTCTCTAAATTGATTAAGCCCCGTTCGTTCAATTGCCCACTCAATTTTTTCTTTATCGACCGCTGACAAGGGTCTGAATTGTTGCCGGTAAGGCAGCCGTCCAAACGATACTAAATCAAAGACAGACAAATCGGTCGTTAATTCCCCAACTTGCGGTAATAACGCCATTTCTTGGGCCATCTCTTTAGGCGTCTTAGTCGCTAGCGCCTGATCTGCCAGCAGAACCGTCCCTGAAGACGGTTTCAACAAATGGGCTAACGTCCGTATCAAAGTTGACTTACCACTCCCGTTAGGTCCGATCAAGGTTGTAATCTGCCCTTGAGGAATTTGAATTGATAAATCCTGAATAATTAAGCGTCGATTATAACCGACACTAACCTGTTGTGTTTCTAAAATTGCCATAATTCCGCTCACCTTTCGCCGGATTAACGGCTCTTACATATTATAAGAAAACATTTCTCAGATAACAATCTTATATGAGAAAACAATATCAAAATTCCGAAACAACTTGACAGTTACACTGTAAACATTCGATAATGAGAATAGTTCTCAATTATATTTTTGGAGGAAACTCATGAAAAAGTCAAGTCGTTTTATTGCCATTTTAGGATTAACGTCATTAATCATCTTAGCTGGTTGCCAAGCCAAAACAGCCACTAAGAAACAAACTCGAACCATAGCCGATAGTATGGACCATAAGGTAAGCGTTCCCACACACCCCAAACGTGTTATTGGTTCATATCTAGAAGATTATCTTATTTCGCTGGATATCAAACCAGTCGTGCAATGGTCTGTCAAAAATGGGACCAGTCGCCAAGACTACCTCGCAAAATACTTAAAAAACGTCCCCACTATCAACTACGATTTACCATTTGAAGCAGTTGCTAAAGCTAAACCCGATCTGATTTTAGTGGGTGACAACAGTGCTGTTCAAGGTGGTAAATATGCTCAATACAACAAACTAGCACCAACCTACGTTGTCAAAAATGGCGCTAAAGTCAAATGGCGCACCCAATTAAAAGATGTCGCCCAAGCTGTTAACAAAGAAGATAAGGGGCAAGCCGTTTTAAAAGACTATGACCAAAAACTAGCTAGCGCCAAGAAAACAATCCAAACAAAAGCGCCGAATAAATCAGCCGCTGTTTTATGGGTTACAAATAACTCAGCCTTCATGGTCAATGATCACGCCGCAAGTGGCGCGCTCCTCTATCAAGATCTCGGTTTAAAAGAACCTGAGTTGGTTAAAACAATTTCTAAAAACGCAACCGCCGACTGGATGCCCGTTTCTTTAGAAAAACTAACCGAATTAGATGCCGACTATATTTTCCTAGTTAACAGCGACCGCGGGGCTGCTATGTTTAAGGAACCGATCTGGCAAAATGTCAAAGCCGTTAAGAATAAGCAACTCTACAGCTATGACAAATCATCAAGCTGGATGTACAAAGGCCCAATCGCATATGAAGAAATGATCCAATCGGTATTGAAAGTGGTTAAATAAGAAGTGTGACTTCAACTGAGTGGTTTTGAGCATTTACTTAAATTGGTGAATTAGCGATGCAATCGCTAGTTTGACAAGTGTTGCAAAGCACAGAAATCAGGTTGAATGAACACGTTATAAGAAGTGTGACTAAGCAATAAAAAAAGCGTGCTGACAATTGTCAGCACGCTTTTTTAGTTTATTCTTCAAAATCTTGTACTTGATTACCAGCAACATCTTGCCATGAACGATCTAAGTAGTCATCTGATATTTTATATGAAACCTTACCAGCCTTCTTAGTTGCCATGAATGGTTGGACATGTTGGTCAACCTTCAACCAACCACGCCAGCCTAAATGAATCGTATCTTGCATAAAGTAATCTTCGTTACCATCTTTGGTCATATCAACAATATTGTTAAAGCCTTGTGATTTCAATTGGTAAGAAATCTTTGTCGAGAAGTTATTTAACATGTCTTGTGATAAGCCCGTATAAGATGCCCACCGTGCGTTAACAGGTGGAATGATGAATTGCACTGCCATCTTGTGCTGTGCAAAGAAATCGAGCATCAACTGGAAGTCCGAAAATTCTGGTGAACTTTCATAATTAAAGTTACTTTGTTCGCCCTTCAATTTCGCTTGATTTGGTAAAATTCGTTGTTCATAAAATTTCTTTTGAATCCCAAATGGATTACCGGCTGTTGCTTTGCGACCAAGTGTTGTGGCAACTTGGTCAAGTGTTTGTAAGTCTTGTTCATCTGGTAAAACTTTCAAGCCTTTAGCCAATTCTTTTTCACGACCGTGAATGAACAATTGACTGAAGAGCTGATCTTGGTGTTGCAAGCCTGGGCGCTTAATGTTGTTGATATACACCTTTTGCACCGTTGTTAACGGTAAGCCCAACGCCTTGTTCTTTAATGCATCCCGCATTACCCCACTGGTTGTATCACTCGTTAAATCTAGAATCCGTTTAGCTGCATACCGTGTTGCTGCTGAATCCTTAGCATGAACTAAGAAGTACGATGTTTGCAGTGGTGAATAGAAGAAATCAAACATTTCTGATTTAACCCCTCGTGGTACAAACCATTGTGGCGAAATAATCACGACCGCTTTCTTACCCGTTAGGTGTTGTCCTGTCGCTTGGAGGGATAAGAAATGTGTTAATGACTGTGTACCAGGTGCGCCAATTAAGAACGGCTTATTTTTCCAATCATACTTCTCAGCCATGACGGATGGATGTAATGGATCCATTCGTGATAACTCGGAAGAACCGATAACGGGAATATAATCCGCATTAAACGCAGCATCCTTGATGGCTTCACCTTTAATCACATTGGATGACATTGATGTCGCCGCTGTTGATAAAGTCTTAGCGCTCGGATGACTAAAGCGAAATGGCGATAATAATAACGCGCCTAAGCACACCCCGGCAATTAACACTGGCCCAAAAATCAGCCACAACTTCTTAAACATCTTATTGCAATTCCTTTGCTTTGGCGATAATTTTGTTTGGTGTTGCCCATTCATTACGATCAAATTCTGAAACTGGTACGTCGATGTCTAATTGACCTTGTAATTCAAGTAATAATTGAACAGTCGCCATTGAATCTAATGTCCCTGTTTCAAATAAATCCATATCCATATCATCTTTGATATCATCGTTACCCGTTAAATCTGCCAAAATTTCTACTACTGTGTTTTCTACATCCATGATTAAAACGCTCCTTCAATTGTTTGGTCTTAATGGAACCAGAGTCGGTCCAAGAAGCCTGAGAAAATTAAAAAACTTAAACATACTGTGTTAAATGTTGCAAAAATTGCGAGATAATTTGTCCAACGATTGCTGATAATGTGATCCTTATGTTTCTTCTTAAAGCGTAACCAGACATCTGTTAGGATAATCCAAATCGCATGGAATAAACCATAAGCGATGTAATACCAGGTTAACCCGTGCCAGAAGCCCATCAATAAGAATAACGTTAAATAGCCAAGGTTGGCGATTAATACTTTGCTCTTAGTGATTTTATGCTTCATCAAGAAAAACATGAGCCGCATGTAGATGTAATCTCTAAACCAAAATGATAACGTCATATGCCATCTATTCCAGAATTCCTTGATGTTTGGTGATGAGAATGGCTTGTTAAAGTTGATTGGTGTTTCAATCCCCATGACATAACTCGTCCCAACTGCGAATAAACTGTAACCCGCAAAATCAAAGAATAAATACATACTATAGACATACATGTAACCCACAAGGCCCCATGAAATATCTAAGAAACCGCCGCGACTTGCCATGGCTAAGTGCGCCATTCTTGGCAATAACAAAGTTCCGAATGCATAACCTAAGATAAACTTATACACAAACCCTAACATGAAGTTGTGCATTGCTTTCCCTAACATGTCGATATAGTGATCACGTTCAGGTACTTTTAGATAATCCTTCTTAAAGCGTCGGTAACGATCAATCGGACCGGATGAGATAGTTGGGAAGAAAAGCATGAATTGTAAGAACAACCATGGTTCAAACTTCTTAATACTCCCATCACGGGTTTCCATAATCATGCCGACAGCTTTGAAGGTTAAATAACTAATCCCTAAGAAACCAATAATCGAATTCCGTCCTGGATTTAAAAATGGCACGAATTTTACAATGACTAGCGGCATAATCGCTAGGACAACCGCCAAGTCGAACAATGCTGTATTATTACGTTTTTGACGATACACGGTGTAGCCCCAAATGAGAGCCCCTTCGAATATCACGTAGCCGATTAAAGCTAACCCTTGATTAATCTTATCACCGTCAAAGATTAAGACCAAAAAGAGCAGTGAAACAAGTGTTTCATAGATGTGCCACCGTTTACCATTTAAAAAGCCAATGATTAGCGGCACTAACGCAATTCCTAAAATAATGAAATAATTAGGATTTGCGTACGGTTGTAAATTAGGCATTCCCGTTTACCTCTTTAATCAACGCTTTACGATCAACCTTACCATTGACGGATAATGGTAAACTTTCTGGATAGACGAAACGTTGGGGAATCATGTAGGCCATTGTATTTTCAGCCAGGGCTGCTTTTAACGTTTTTGTTAATGTCGCATCCCCCACTTGGCCTTCAGCTGGCACGACGTAAGCAATTAATTGCGTTACTTGATGTGCCTTGTTGTAACGAGGGACCGTGCAAGCTTGTTTCACTTGTGCTAGTTGCCCTAAATGATGATCGATTTCTTCTAGTTCGATCCGATAACCATGCATCTTAACTTGGAAATCAGTCCGTCCTTTGTAGAAGATTAATTGATTGTCATCGGCAACCACTAAGTCTCCTGAATGATAGAAACGTTGGCCATCTTTTTCGAAAAAGGCAGCATTCGTTTTTTCAGGGTTATTTAAGTAGCCTTTAGAAACACTAGGACCACTAATCAATAATTCACCAGGCTGGCCAGGAGCGACTTCATTGTTTTGTTCATCAACCACAACCGTCTTCGTATCAGCTTTTGTATAACCAATTGGTAACCGATCATACTGTGCTAGAATATCGGCGGTAATTTCAATGCTGGTCATTGCGACCGTTGCTTCTGTTGGGCCGTAAGTATTGAAGACTTTGGCACTTGGGAAGCGTTCGAGTAATTTTTCAGCCGTTTGGTGCGTTAATTCCTCACCACAGAAGACGAATTCACGAAGTTCTGGGTAATGTTCGCTATCAAACGTTGGTGCGAGTAAACAGATTTCAACAAATGATGGTGTTGAAACCCATTCGTTAACCTTCAAGGTTAGCAATACTTCAAATAAAGTCTTGAAGTTGTCCGTAATTTCTTTTTCTAAAATTACTAATGTTGCACCTGAGCAAAGCCCTGGATAAAGATTCATGACTGATAAATCAAATGAGTATGGGGCTTGAATTAAGACCCGACTATTATCGGCAACTCCAAAGGCTGGGTTCGCCCAGTCAACAAAGCTCAAAAGGTTGTTTTCACTAATTTGAACTCCTTTTGGTAAGCCAGTTGTCCCAGAAGTGAAAATGATATAGAAGTTATCATCCCCTTGGACGCTTTGTTGGGCATCATAATCTGTTGCCCCACTTGCCACAACGTCCGCTAATATATCAGCTTGGAAGACCGGCATGTCAACCTCAATTTGGCTAGCTGACGCCCATGATAGAACCGCCGCTGGTTTAGCAACCGATTCAATTTGTTGAATGCGTTCTGCATCTGAGTGTTGTTCAACCGGAATGTAGGCATGGCCTGCTTTGACAGCGCCTAAGAATGTCGCCACCATTTCGAACTGTTGGCCCCCAAAAACAATCACTGGGGCGCCCTTAGGCAATGCTTGGTCTTGGATAAACGCCGCGATTCGATCGGATGCAACTTTTAAGTCTGCATATGAATACTGCGTTTGACCGTATTGATACGCTACAGTTTGCGGTTGTTCAATCGCAATTGTATCAATTTTTTGAATAATGCTATTTGTCATCACCATTACGCTCCTTCATTAAACTAAAATTCATTATAAATAAATTTAGGGCTACCAATACCACTGTAATCGTACAGGTAGAGTAAAATTAAGAGAATTACAAAATATATAATCGTTCTGCCAATGAAATTGACAACTGGTTTTTGCCAAAAATTAAGGATTTTTTGTCCCATTTTCACCATTTCTTTCTCTTTTTTCTGATTGGTACGCTTTATTACTTTATTAAAGGTACCACACCGATTTAATAACCACCACTAACATTTTTGTCACACATTATTGAGGACTAAAAAAGGACCTGGTAAAGAAATTCTCCCCCTGGTCCTTCAGTTGTTAGAGACGCTTTTCAACGCATGCTTACAATCGTCGTTGTGCTCTAATCAGTATATTTAGCTAATGTTTCCGTTAATTGTTCCTTATTGTGGAAGCCAGTAATTGTTTCGACAACTTGCCCGTCTTTTTTAACGAGCAATGTTGGAATAGCCATGATCCCAAATTTAGCTGGGGTATCAGGGTTGGCATCCACATCCATCTTTGTGAATTTAACCTTATCATTTGTTTGTGCTAATTCTTCAATGACAGGTGATTGCATCCGACAAGGACCACACCAAGTAGCCCAAAAGTCTGTTAAAACAACACCTTGGCTTGTTTCTGCTTCAAAATCTTTATCCGTTAAAACATCTACCATATCCGCACCTCCTATAATCAGTTGTGTAAAACCGATTGCTTACTTTTAGTCTACACTTTTGCCCGCCAAAAAACAATTAAAAAAACTCAAAAGCCGGCATTACCAATGCACTAGCTTCTGAGTTTTTAATTTCAATACCTTACTTAAACGTCACAATGGTTGCACCATTCCCACCAGCATTAGCTGGTGCATATTCGTACTTCTTCACTTGACGGTTAGCTTGGAGGTATTCTTGAACCCCTTGGCGAATCGCGCCAGTCCCTTTACCATGGACAATCGTGACTTGTTGATAATTAGCTAATAGCGCCGCATCAATGTATTGATCCACTTCGGCCATTGCTTCTTCATAGCGTTTGCCGCGTAAATCCAATTGTGCTTTAACGTGGCGTGCGCCACCGCTATTAACGGTTGTTACATGGCGTTGTGGTCGGTTATCTTCAACGACTTTTTGCTTTTCTAAATCGTCGTTGGCAATCTTCATCTTGATGATGCCCATTTGGACTTCCCAATTTTTCGAGTCGACTTGGCGAATTAAAGTGCCTCGTTGGCCGTAAGACGTGACCAATACGTCATCCCCAACTTTCAGCGTTTGACGCCGCTTAGCCCGTTGAAGCACTTTATTTTTCTTCAAGGTTGTTTCTTGATGTAATTGCCCTAATTCAGCCTTGGCATCGATTAATTGATTTTCCTTAATCTGTGCGCCTTGATTCATCTGCATGTCACGCAATTTAGTGATGACTTTATCCGCTTTGACTTCAGCTTTTTCGACAATCGCATTTGCTTTTTCCTTAGCCTTCGTCATTTCCGTTTCACGATCTTCAAAGAATTGTTGATAAGCTGTTGAGAGTTGTTGATGTAGATCCGTCGCTTCCGTCAATTCATGACGTAGTGCTTGGTATTCTGTTTCAGCCGCTTTACGTTGATTTTCAAGATCGGTAATCATATTGTTCAAATCTTGGCTTTCATCGTTCATTAACTGTTTCGCTTGATCGACGATTGAATTTGGTAAGCCTAGGCGCGTTGAAATATCAAATGCATTACTCCGACCAGGTACCCCAATTAAAAGACGGTACGTTGGCTGTAAAGTCGCCACATCAAATTCCATGCTGGCATTAATTGTTTGTGGTCGATTGTAGCCATAAATCTTCAATTCAGGATAATGGGTTGACGCAACCACGTTGGCTCCGACAATCCCGATTTGATCCAAGATGGCAATCGCTAAAGCGGCCCCTTCTTGCGGATCAGTCCCGGCACCTAATTCATCTAATAGCACCAAACTCCGATCATCAATCTGTTTGAGAATCTGAATGATATTTTCCATGTGTGCTGAGAAAGTACTCAAGTTTTGTTCGATTGATTGTTCGTCACCAATATCAGCAAAGATATCTGAGAAGACACCAACTTGGCTTTCCTCACGCGCAGTAATGAATAACCCTGATTGGGCCATCACTTGGACTAAGCCCAATGTTTTAAGTGTGATGGTTTTACCACCGGTATTCGGACCAGTCACCACAATCGCTTGATAATCCGCACCGATTGCAATATCATTGGCCACGACTTTAGTCGCATCAATTAAAGGATGCCGTGCTTGTTTTAAATCGACATGGTTTTCCGCATTGATTAAAGGTTCCGTTGCTTTTAGAGCTTTCGCAAGTTGGGCCTTAGCATTCACGAAATCGAGTTGACCCAATAATTCAGCATTTGCTAAAATATTGTGACGTTCCGGCATGATAGCTTCTGATAATTCCGCCAAAATCCGTTCGATTTCTTGTTGTTCTTCAATTTGTAATTGGCGCAAACGGTTATTTAATTCCATAATCGCTTGGGGCTCCATGAATAGGGTTTGCCCACTGGCACTTTGATCATGCACGACGCCACCAAATTGGCCGCGGTATTCTTGTTTAACAGGAATCACGTAGCGGTCGTTGCGAATCGTCACGATCGGATCACTTAAATATTTAGCCTTGGCACCGTGTGTGTAGCTGGCCATCCGACTTCTAATCTGGCCTTCTAACTGCTTCAAGCCCGTTCTTAAACCGCGTAACTTGGTTGAAGCAGTATCTAAAATGGCACCATCATCAGCCACCGAACTTCTAATTCGTTCGGTTAATTGTGGTAACGTGACAAATTGCGCTACTAATTCGGGTAAGGCTTTTAATTCGAGTTCGTCTTTTTCCAGGTCATCAAAGAAACGAACCACGGCAGATGTCGCACGTAAAACGCGCCCGATTTGAGCGAGCTCACTACCATTTAACATCGCACCGATTTCAATTCGTTTTAAATGTGGTCTGATATTTTCCAGTTGGGGCAATGGAATGCCACCTTTTAACCGTTCGATATCAACACCATCTTTGGTTTGGTTTAAGCGAATCTGAATCAGATCTGCTTCATTAATCGGTTCTAAAGTTGCTATTTGTTCTTGACCAAATGCTGTAATCGCATAACCTTGCAACATTTGTTTAATTTTATCGTACTCTAATGTTTTTAATATTTTATGATTCATTTCTGTTAACTCCTTCTAAAAAAGGGGCGACCTTCGTCAGCCCCTTACAACTATGTTAACCAACTATCCACCATTGCGTTACAAGTGAGGTTAATAGTGGTGTTTTAAGCACCATCATCTTAGCGAGCCACGAATGGGCCAACATGTTCTGTAACCCGTCAACTGGTACTAAGGCCAAGACATATAACACTAAGAAAATCCCAATATAGACAACGATGAAGTTTAAAACACCACCTAAAACCTTATTAAAGCGACTGAAAACATACATAAACGTTAACGAGTTCAGTAATAAGCCAATAAAACGAATAATCAGGCCACTGATGAACATCACTAATACAAAGGCCACACCGATATAAAAAGCTTTATCGAGTGATAACCCCACCTTCTGTTGGAAAAAGGCAAAGTAACTTTCTTCTGTTGCCGATGGATACGGCACTAACAAATTCAATTTAGGTCCGAGTGTCTGACTCAATGGAACCGCAATCCAAAAGGCGATAAAATAACCAATTGCATAAACGACCTGTAAGACAATTCCCCGGCGCATCCCAGTATAAACCGCATGTAACAACATTAAGATAATAATTAGACTTAGCATAATTTCCCCTTAACCGCGCTTTTAATTTGATATGATTCATCACTATCAGGCCAACCAGTTATTTCTGGTAACCTGCTTCAGACATCGCAAATAAAATTTGCTACTTCAACTGAACTATTTTATCATGAAATAAGGAGAAGTAGCAATTTTACCATTAATATCTTATTTTACCATTCATTGAGGAGGATGGCGCATGCAAGCTGTGATAAAAATGACCCCAGCGCAATTAAAAACAATTCAACAAACTTATCCGTCCAACCGTCCCCTACCACCTGGTGCCGTTTTTGCCCACCGTGGTAACGGTTTGAACGTTACCGGCTATCGCTCCGGCAAAGTCCTTTTTCAAGGCGCAACAGCCGAAGCAGCCGCCGCTAAATGGGGCCCACTAGCACCTGCCAAGAAAAGTAAGGCTACTAAGGGGTCTGCTAAAGGTGACACACTACCACCCGATTTTGCTAACTGGTCGGTTATCGGCTCAGATGAAGTCGGTAATGGCAGTTACTTTGGCCCACTGACGATTGCCGCCGTCTATGTCAGTCAGGAAAATCTCAGCTTTGTCCGCAATTTAGGCGTCGCTGATTCAAAAACATTAACTGACGCTCAGATTGATCAGATGGCGATTAAAATGATGACCAAACTCCCTTATCATATCGTCAATATCATGCCGCAAAAGTATAACCAAGTTCACGAACAAATGAATATCGAAAAAATGAAGGCGGTCAGCCATAACTTCGCCCTCTTAAAAGTTTTGAAAAAAATCCAACCTGATCAGCCCCAAGGCATTTTAATCGACCAATTCGAACCCCGTGCCACCTACTATCGTTATTTAAAAGACGAACCGGTGGTATTACGTGATAACGTCTACTTTACAACTAAAGCGGAACAGTTTCATCTAGCGGTTGCGGCAGCCTCCATTATTGCTCGCCATCAAGCTAACCTATCAATGATTGAACTTTCCAAACTCGCTGGACGCGACATCCCAGTCGGTGCACACAAATCGATCGACAAAATTGCGGCTGATTTATTGGACCAAGGCGGTTTAGAGTACCTAGGCCAATTTGCTAAATTGCATTTTATTAACACTAAAAAAGCACAGGCTTTACGCTCATAATGATAATAGGGACCAAGACGATTTAGCGTCTTGATCCCTATTTTTTTTATGGCATAGCCTAATTAAAACGTGCCTCCCAAGCTAGAGCGGTCACTCTAACAAAACGTGCCATACCAACCTGATTCTTGTGGTTAGCACGTCAGTCAAATAATCGACAGTCTAATTAAAACGTGCCTCCCAAGCTAGATTTCTGCGCTTAGTGCCGGTTGTCAGATTAGCGATATAATCGCTAATCTGACAACCTATGCTAATGCTCAAAATCTGATCAAGCTTGAGAGGCACTCTGTTTTATTGCATATTGTCGTCTGCTAAGAATGTGTTTAGGACTTCTTCTACCATTTCCCATTCTTCATCATCTTCGATTGGGAAGAGATCGCCTTGGCTGGCGTCTCCTGCAACGTCTGATGTGAATGCGAAAGCTTGGATGTCGACTTCTTCGTCTTCAGCTGAGCTTGCTGGGTATAATAGGACATATGATTTACCGTAATCTTCAGAATCAAAAGTAAAGAGCACTTGGTATAATTCTTCGTTACCTTGATCATCGATTAAAGTAATTTCTTGTTCTGCTTCTTGGTGGATGTTCTTATTTGTTTCAGTCATTCATCAAAACCCCTTAATATTTAATTATCAAATTCATTAACCGGTTGCTTTAATACCCTTGTTTCGTCAAAGGGCCCTTAGCATCCAAATAATTCTGCAAAATCATTACCGCAGCAAGTTTATCAATCACTTGCTTACGCTTTTTCCGTGAGGTGTCAGCTTGTTCAACTAACATCCGTTCAGCCTGAACAGTTGTTAGTCGTTCATCAATATAATCAACTGGGATCTCTGGGAATAACTCGGTTAACATGGCACCGTATTCCTGTGCTTTAACCGCCCGGGGGCCGATTGAATTATTCATATTCTTAGGTAACCCCAAGACAAAGCCCGTTACTTGGTGCTGTGCAACGAGTTCCTTCACTCGGTCTAAACCAAATTCAGATTCATCTTCATTAATTCTAATGATTTCAACACCTTGGGCGGTCCAACCAAATAAATCGCTCACAGCAATACCGACGGTTCTTGAACCGACATCAAATCCCATTAAGCGCATTATTTAGTATTCCCCTTATCAAGATAGTTCTTCACGAGTTCTTCGATAATCTCATCTCGTTCGTGCTTACGAATTAAGTTACGAGCGTCGTTATAGCGTGGAATGTAAGCAGGATCCCCTGATAGCAGGTAGCCGACAATCTGGTTAATTGGATTATAGCCCTTATCTTCTAAAGTTTGGTAGACCGTTACCAATGTTTCATGCACATTCTTAGGACTATTCTTACCAAAATCAAAATGGACTGTTTTATCTAGATTCATCTCTCAACACCTCAACTTTTCGCTACTTATACAACCATATTCTACTCGAAAATCAGTAAAAGTACAACTCGCATCACTCGGTTGTCATAATGCTGAATATCCACTATACCACAATTCAAACGGAACATGCTGTTTTCTGCAAAAAAATAAAGTTGATTAAAAATAATCAACTTTATTTTTTATCTATTAAGCTAAGAATTCTTTAGCAGCTGCCAAAGCATCTGGAATCCCAGCTGGATTTTTACCACCAGCTTGGGCCATATCAGGACGGCCACCACCGCCACCACCAACAAGTGGGGCGATTTGTTTGATTAAGTCACCAGCTTTGATCCCAGCTTTAATCGCATCAGGAGCTACTGCCACAATCAAACTAACCTTGTCACCCGCAACAGTTGCGAGCACTAAGACGTCTGAAATTTGTTTTTGTTGCCATTGATCCGCTAATTGCCGTAATTCATTCATCCCGGCAACCTTTGCATCTGCTGCCACTAAGCGCCATTGACCTGCTTCAACAACATTTTCAAAAACATTGCCGGCTTGTTCTTGCGCAAATTTAGCTTTTAATTGTTCATTTTCTTTTTGTTCTGCTTTTAAATCAGCTTGTAATTGTTGAATCTTCTTAGGAAGATCCTTTGTTTGTGCAACTTTTAATTCACCAGCTAATTCATTTAAAAGCACTTGTTTGTCATTTAAATATTTAAAGGCTGCCTTAGAAGTAACGGCTTCAATCCGACGTGTGCCAGCCCCAATACCTGATTCACTGGTAATCTTGAACAAGCCAAGATCTGAGGTGTTATTAGCATGTGTCCCACCACAAAGTTCCATTGAGTAATCCCCAATTTGAACAACACGAACTGTTTTACCATATTTTTCAGTAAAGAGCGCGATGGCCCCCATTTGTTTAGCTGTTTCAATATCGGTTTCAACCGTATTAACTGGAAGAGCTGCCCAAATCTTATCGTTTACGATTTGTTCCACTTCAGCTAATTGGTCTGGTGTCACTTGGCCCAGGTTAGTGAAATCAAAACGTAAGTAATCAGGTTCCACTAATGAACCAGCTTGATGAGTATGTTCGCCTAACACATCTCTTAATGCTTGATCCAATAAATGGGTTGCCGTATGGTTCTTAACAACGCCGCCTCTGAAGGTTGGATCAACAGATAAGGTATAGTGGACGCCACTGATCATTTCTTTTAACACTTTAACAGTGTGTAAAGGTTGGCCATTTGGTGCGTATTGAACGTCTGTGACTTCAGCAACCACTTGACCGGCAAGGTTCTTGATAATCCCTTGATCAGCCACTTGGCCCCCCATTTCAGCGTAAAACGGTGTTGCTTCAAAGACTAATTGCGCAACGCCGGTTGTCACACTTTCTTGTTCAGCATTATCTTGAATGATATCTGCTAGACGACTTTCAGTTTCTAATTCGCTGTAACCTGTGAATTCACTCTTAGTCTTGATGTTTAATAAGACTTCGTTTTGTGAGCCCATTGATTGTTCATCGCTCCGTGCATTACGAGCACGTGCTTTTTGAGCAGCCATTTCCTTTTCAAAACCAGCTTGATCAACGGTTAAACCTTCATCTTCAGCATATTCAGTTGTTAATTCGATTGGGAAACCAAATGTATCAAATAGTTTGAAAGCATCTGCGCCGTTAATTTCAGTTTCGTTTTCAGCTTTAACGGCTTCGATTGTTTGGTTTAATAAGCGTAACCCATCATTTAAAGTTTCGCGGAAACGATCTTCTTCAGAACGAATCACTTTTTCAATGAAGTCTTTTTGTTCTAGGACGTCTGGGTAATAGCTGTGCATAATTTCGCCAACGATTGGGACTAATTTGTACATGAAAGCGTCGTTGATGCCTAACTTCTTACCGTTTAAGATGGCCCGACGGATTAAACGACGGAGCACATAACCGCGTCCTTCGTTAGCTGGCATTGCGCCATCGCCAATCGCAAAGGTAACTGCCCGTGCATGATCGGCGATAATCTTAAATGAAATATCGTCAGCGGCATTTTGACCGTATTGTTTATGGTCACTCATTGCAGCTGTGGCTTCAATCAATGGCATAAATAAATCTGTTTCAAAGTTAGTTGGGGCTTCTTGAATCACTGAGACAAGTCGTTCAAGACCCATCCCCGTATCAATATTTTTGTGTGGTTGTTCGACATATTCACCGTTTGGTAAGTGATTAAATTCTGAGAACACGATATTCCAAACTTCGAGATAACGTTCATTTTCACCGCCAGGGTAGTTTTCAGGATCGTCTTCACTGACATTGTTGAAGCTTTGACCACGATCGTAGAAAATTTCTGAATCGGGACCACATGGGCCTTCACCGATATCCCAGAAATTATCTTCCACTTCGATAATTCGGTCTTCTGCTAAACCAACTTTTTCGTGCCAGATGCGGTGCGCATCCTTATCCTTAGGATAAACTGTCACGTAAAGTTTTTCAGGATCTAAACCAATCCACTTGTCGCTTGTTAAGAATTCCCAAGCCCAAGGAATAGCATCTTCTTTAAAGTAATCACCAACAGAGAAGTTACCGAGCATTTCGAAGAATGTATGATGACGGGCAGTCTTACCAACGTTTTCGATATCGTTTGTCCGAATACTCTTTTGTGCGTTTGTAATCCGCGGATTATTAGGCACAACACGGCCATCAAAATATTTCTTCAAAGTGGCAACCCCAGAGTTAATCCATAATAACGTTGGATCTTCGTCTGGAATCAATGAGGCACTTGGTTCAACATCATGGCCTTTTTCTTTAAAAAAGTCTAAAAACATTTGGCGCACTTGGGCGCTTGTGAGTTGTTTCATATCATTCTCTCCTTAAAAAATAAAACACCGCTGCAAATTCAAGGACGCAAAAGCGCGGTACCACCTTGATTGCAACGATGTTAGTCGTTAACCTCTTTATGAGTTTATTCAATTATTTAGGCGTTGGGGAGCGCGTCAATCCGTAGTCAGCACCTCTCAGTCAAGGGTGTTGTTCCTGTTGTTCTAATGATTAACGTATATCCCAGCACTTCAAAAGTATAGAAAATAATCCGCCGCTTGTCAACTACTCGAGTGCAACAGTGATTGTGCGCCGATAACGCGTCGCAAGATCGGTATTGCCCATCAACGCAGTTGATACGCCTGATTCATAAAATGGCGAGCTTGGTAACTGACGTTCAAGTTGATAGCGACCACCAGTGACACACGGCCCACCCTTGTAAACAAGCGGGTCAGTTGTTATTTCATAAGCCTGTTGGTCAGCCGTAAAATCTAAACCAAACGAAGCCGCTGATTCAGCCATTGGTTGTGGTAAATGATTGCCACTTGGCCATAAAGTGGGCGCACCCGCACCTCTTAACCATTCGTACTGATCAACACTGACAAAGTCATAGCCTTGTTGCCGCAATGTTTGTCTGAGTTGTTGATCCGTGAAAGTCATTTTCTCAAAAACCTGATAAACTTGTTGGTCTGCCAAAAGCCGTAACACTAAGTGCGCCGTTTCTAACAACGGTGTCTCAGGCTGCGTTCGGTATAGTCCATTTTGAATCTCAGCTTGAAAACGACTGAAGAATAGTTGGTTGCCTGTAAAATGTCGTGTGATTGGTGAATAGCGCCCTTGCGCTAGCCAATCACGCGGTACGGATTCTCGTGCCACCAGTAACGCTGGCATATTAACAATCCGACTCGGCGTGGTGAGTTGCTCAACATACGCATCTACATCAGCCTTATCTGCCCAGAGTTGCCCCTCGTTAGCAGCCAGTTGCCGATTGGTTTGTGCAAACCATTCACTCGGTGCCAGCTTATCCGCGCCCAATGACCAACCTAAACTAACGGCTGATTGTGCCGGAATGAAGACGAACTGTTCACCAGAAAACCAAGCACTATATGTCTTAAATGTTAGTCGACCAGCCTGGACCACTTCCGGTTGAATCCCTTCAATGGCGACAAGTGGGCTGACAAAATACCGTAAAACCTGGCCAAAATTAGCACGCCGGGCTTGTTCCGATAATTGTAACCAATTTGGTAATTGCAAGTCATTTTCATGTACCATGACAACACCTCATTTATAAACTCATTAGCGATTATTATTATTGATTTTGTTTTTTATTATTACGTTTACGTTCACGCATTTCAACACGTTGTTCAATCCGACGTTTTTGACGCGCATCCTTTTGGATTGCTTCTTTAATCTTCTTCTTGTAACCAGGCTTACGCTTGATTTTGGCCTTTTTAACAAAGCCCTTCAAGTTAACGTCTAATTCATGAGTTGTTGCAACCCGTTTTTTACGACGGTTACGGTCATAAGAAGTCACCAATTCGCCATCTTTAAAGGCTTTTGGTGTGAACTTAATTCCCATTGCTTCGATTTGTGCAACAGCTTGTTCGTCATCTGGACCATAAAGTGTAATCGCAGTACCCTTAAGACCATTCCGGCCTGTCCGACCCACACGATGCACGAAGAATTCTAAATCTTCGCGTGGCACTTCGGCATTGATAACCATGCTAATCCCTTCGATATCAATCCCACGAGCGGCTAAATCAGTCGCAACAACGTATTGATAATCGAGGTTATGAACTTCCTTCATAATCCGTTTCCGTTGACGTGGTGGAATATCGCCATGAATCTTAGCGACCTTCAAACCTTGTGATTGGAGGTAATGATGGATGTCATCAACCTTGCTCTTGGTATTTGCAAAGATCAAGACCATGAATGGATGGCCCATTGTGATTAATGAATAGATTGTTTGATTGAGGGCTTTGCCCTTAGTTGGCACCAACCAGTTTTCAATCGTTGGGCTAATAATCGTTTCATTTTTCACTTCTTCAATTACTGGGTTATGCATGTATTTTTGTAAGAATGGTTGTAATTTATCAGGAATCGTTGCTGAGAAGACCATCATTTGTAAGTCTTCTGGTAAGCGGCTCGCAATATTATCAACTGGCTTCAAAAAGCCCATATCAAGCGTCATATCAGCTTCATCAATGACTAATGTTTTAGCTGTATAAATCTTAAGTGCCTTACTTGTAATCAAATCTAAAATCCGACCAGGTGTCCCAATCACGATTTGTGGTTGGTGTTGTTGTAATTTTTCGATTTGACGTTGTTTATCAGTCCCACCAACGTAGCGACCAATCCGAATATCACCATTCATATGCTTTGTGATTAATTCAGCGGCCGTATAAATTTGGTAAGCCAATTCCCGACTAGGGGCTGTAATGACGATTTGAACTTCGTCTTTTTCAGGGACTAACTTATTTAAAAGTGGTAATAAGAAGGCATGTGTCTTCCCACTCCCTGTTTGTGATTGTCCGATAACACTCTTACCAGCGTTGATGGCTGGAATCACACGGCGTTGAACCGCCGTTGGTTTTGTAAAGTGCATCTCGTCTAAAGCCGTAATGATTTCTGGTTTTAGATTAAATTGTGTAAATTGATTATCCATAAAGTCCTGCTTTCTATTGTTTAAATCCGTCAAAAAAGTATCTGTTACTGTGCTGTGTAATCAGCAGCAAGCGCTGATAATGCCGTAATAATCGTGTCAATTTCAGCTTGATCAGCTGCTTTGGCCCCGCTGGCAAGCGGATGCCCACCGCCGTCATGTTGCTTAGCCAATTCATTAATGATTGGCCCTTTAGAACGGAAGTGGACGCGATAAGTACCATCGTCTTGTTGGACAAAAATGACCCACGTTAACACACCTTTTAATCGGCCAGGTGTGCCAACAATTGAATGAACCTGTTGGGCTGATACATTCAAACGTTTTTGCGTTTCTTGGTCCACAACCAGATAAGCCACTTGGTCGTCATTAACCTGCAATTGATCAAATAAGTAACCTTGTAACTTCGCTTGTTCGAGTGTAATCTCGTTCATCCGTTGGTTAATCTTATCATGTTGAATGTCAAACGTCATCAGTTGCGCGGCACATGTCATTGTGTGCGGTGTGGTTGAATTAAACATGAAGCGCCCAGTATCGCCGACAATCCCGGCGTAAAGCACACGAGCGGCTGCTTGATTCAATTGTAATTGGCCTTGGCTATCGTTGATCATATCAACAATAATTTCGGATGTACTAGAAGCATCCGGTAACACCCAATTTAAATCACCATAGGGTTCATCGTTAGGATGATGATCAATTTTAATCAAGTAAGCACCTTGGTTATAATCTTCGCCACTAATCCGGGGCGTGTTGGCAGCATCAGTTGTAATCACCAAAGCGCCTTGATATAAAGCCGGATCAATTGGTTGCGCATTGGCTAACCAAGCTAAGTTGCCGGTATCACTACCGACTTGGTAAACCTTTTTATCAGGGTAGCTATTACGAATCACTTCAGCCAAACCAACTTGCGAACCAATCGCATCTGGATCTGGATTGACATGGCGATGAATAATAATCGTTTGATAAGCTTTAATTTTAGCAATAATTTGTTCTGGAATAGTCATTGATTAACCTCTTTCTAAAATTTGGCAGGTCACAATTGCTTTGGCAACAATGACGTGATTGGCATAAACATCGACATCAATTTTAGCGGAACGCCGGCCAATCTCTAATATCCGCGGTAAAATCTGAATCTGACTTTCAATTTGGATTAAGCGCAGATAATGCAAATTAATCTGTTCAATCATTGAATGGCGTTGATGTGTCGCTTGCAACATGCGCTGACAAGCGGCCGAAACGGCTTCGCTCAAGACACCAAATGAAATCGTCCCTAAATTGTTGGTCATTTGCGGACTCACTTCAAACTGGTATGCCGCCGAATAAAATTCGGGGAAGCTCTCGCTAGGGTGCAGTAGTTCGATAATTTGATCGTAGAAAGTCTCGGCCACTTGCGGTTGTCGTTGGGCCGTTTGCATATTACTCATCACGTCTTGGCGCGTGATAATCCCCTCTAATTCAAGATTATCAGCAACCACCGGCATGATTTCCAAACTATTCCAAGTCATCGCATGTCCGACACTGGCAATACTCATATACTTCTTAACACTCGCAGGTTCTTTAGTCATCACCTTATCAAGCGTCATCGAAGCTGGTTTATCCAAAATATCCTTCACCGTGACAATCCCGACTAAGCGCCGGTGTTCATTAATCACAGGGAAGCGTGAATGTTTAACCGCGGCACTCAATTTCTTGTAATCGCCAACCGTATCAGTCGCCAATAATGAGTATGTTTCTGAAAATGGGCGATAGATTGAAGCGACCGTCGTAATTTCCTTTTTGATTAATTGGTCGGTTAATGCCCGGTTAATCAACGTCGCAACGGTATACGTATCGTAAGTCGTTTGCAAGATGGGCAATGCTAGCTCGTTAGCAAGTGCAATCACTTCATCTGAGGTGTGAAAGCCACCCGTGATTAAAACCGCCGCACCATTTTCCAACGCTAATCGTTGCACATCAATTCGATCACCAACGATCAATAACGATTTCGGCGTGATGTACCGGGTAATTGCTGCTAACTGCATCGCACCAATTACGAACTTATCCAACAACTTATTCAAGCCATCTTTGCCACCTAAAACTTCACCATCGATAACTTGAACAATCTCAGCAAAAGTCAGGTTTTCAATCTTACCTTTTAATTTTTGTTCAATTCGAATCGTGCCGACCCGTTCAATCGTGCTGACCAAACCGTTATTTTCGGCGGCCTTAATTGCCCGATAAGCCGTCCCTTCACTAACCGCTAGCGTCTTGGCAATTGAGCGCACCGAAATTTTATCGCCAATTGGCAAATTCTCAATGTACATTAATATTTGATCATGCTTCGTTGCCACTCAAACACCACCGCCGTTTCCGCTTAGTTAATCCTATTTTGCGCCAATTCGACTATTAGCCCATTTTCATAGTTACTTACAGTATATCGGTTTTACGCGTCAAAGACAAAGTAATCTCATCAATCATTTTCCCAATCATAAAGTGGGAGCGTTATATTTTCAAAAGTCTGAGGTGCTAAATTGGTCACGGTAATCCCTAACAAGCGAATTCCAACTTCCGCCTGCCCGATTGATTGCCAAATTTGGTTGGCAATTGCCTCTAATTCAGCTGCATTCCCGACATATTCGCCAAGTGTTTTGCGTTTGGTAATTGTTTCGTATTGCCGATTACGCACTTTTAAAACGACTGTTAACCCGTGTTTTTGATTTTTGCGCAGCCGTTGTGCCAATTCAACCGCCAAGCTTTTCAGTTGGACCTGCACTTGTTCTTCGCTAATCAATGGTTGTCCGTAAGTATGTTCGTTACCGATTGATTTACGTTCTCGTTGGTATTCGACTGGCCGGTTATCAATCCCCCGCACATGGCGATATAACCCATAACCCAACTTGCCAAAATGTTGCATCAAAAACATTTCCGATTGCGCCAATAAATCAGCACCGGTCATAATGCCTAAATCCTGCATCTTCGGCACCGTCTTTTGACCAACCCCTCTAAATTTTTCAATCGGCAATCGGCTTAAAAAGGCGATTGCTTGTTCCGGCAAGACCAGTGTTCGACCGGCCGGTTTACGGTAATCAGAAGCCATCTTCGCTAAAAATTTGTTGTAGGAAATCCCAGCGGAACTGACTAACTGTGTTTCCTCTAAAATCGCCTTTTGCAAGTAAGCGACCACTTCAATCGTGTGCGTTAATCCCAACTTATTTTCAGTAACGTCTAAATAAGCTTCATCAAAGGCAATCGGTTCAATCTTATCGGTCACCGTATGAAAAATATCGTGAATCTGTGCCGAAACGGACTGATACAGCGGAAAGTTTGGCGTCTTAAAAACGGCTTGGTGTTTAGGAATTAATTCGGCAGCCTTTTGGGCACTCATCGCCGAATGCACACCGTATTGGCGAGCAACGTAATTGGCCGTTGTCACGACCCCTTTGCCCCCCGTATCACTCGGATCACGGGCAATAATCAACGGCTTTTGGCGTAAGTCGGGCTGCTCACGTTCTTCAATGGAGGCGTAAAAAGCATCCATATCAATATGAATAATCTTGCGACTCGTATCATTTTCCAACGGAATCTTAAATAATTCAGCCATTTTACACCTCCACTTTCACGCGATAAGAAAAGCCTGGTATGAATGGCTTCACACGCAGACTTCTCGGCAATTCTTATTTTTTTGTTTGAGTTGGATCAAAAATCCATTTGGCATCCGTTGAAGCCAATAAATCCGTCGCTTCTTTAGGGCCCATCGAACCGATTGCATACGTAGGAAGCGGTGTTTGATCTGCGTCCCAAACTTGGCGAATTGCATCGACAAATTGCCATGAAGCAGCCAATTCATGCCAATGCGTAAAGTTTGTGCCATCGCCATTTAACGCTTCTAAAATCAAACGTTCATAAGCTTCTGGACTGTCAGCTAACATTTGTTTGTCGTATTGATAATTCAATTGGTCGGGTTTCAATGAGAAACCTTGACCGACTTCCTTACCATTAATTGTTAATGAGAAGCCTTGTTCTGGTTCCACATAGATGGTTAAGACATCTGGTGCCATTGCTGAGCGATCTGATTTATCATCAGCAAAAATGTTGACCCCGGTCTTCTTGAAGACAATGTTGATTTGGGTTTCCTTGCGCGCTAAACGTTTCCCGGTCCGAACATAAAACGGCACGCCACACCAACGTTCGTTGTCAATCATCACTTTACCAGCAACAAACGTTTCGGTTTGTGAATCTGGTGCCACGTTAGTTTCTTGGCGATAACCCGGTTTGTTTTCACCATCGACCGTTGTTTCAGCGTATTGCGCACGGACAAAGTTTTGTTTAATCTCTGCTGGTGAATAAGGTTGGATACTTCTGAACAGACGTGTCTTTTCGCGTTGCACATCTTCTGCTGAGAAGTTAACTGGGACTTCCATTGCCAACATCCCAATGACTTGCATGATATGGTTTTGGAACATATCGCGCAAAGCACCAGATGTTTCGTAATAGCCAGCCCGTTCTTCAACCCCAACTGATTCAGCTAACGTAATTTGCACGTTATCGATGAATTGATTATTCCAAACACCACTCAATAGACCATTACCGAAACGTAAAGCAACGATGTTTTGAATCATTTCCTTACCTAAATAATGATCAATTCGATAAATTTGGTTTTCATCAAAAGTTTGAGTTAATTCTTGATTGAGTGCTTTGGCACTTTCATAATCACGACCAAATGGTTTTTCAATAATTAAACGGTTGAACCCATCTGCGGTCAATAAAGCTTCTGACCCTAAATGACTCGCAATTGTCCCGAAATAACGGGGTGACATTGCCATATAATAGATGCGGTTTTGGTTTAATTGGTACTTATCATCTAATTTCGCTGCTAATGCCTTCAGTGTTTCATAATGTTCAGCATCCGTAACGTCATGCGATTGATAATAGAAGTGACTAGTAAAAGTTTGTTTCGTTTCGTCATCTTCTTCAAAACCTTCTAGAGAGGCCATCACGATTTCGTGGTAATGTTCATCCGTCCAAGGTCGTCTAGCGGTGCCAATCACTGCGAAGCTTTCTTTTAAGTACCCCTTACGATATAGGTTAAAAAGGGCTGGATATAATTTGCGTTGTGCTAAATCTCCCGAGCCACCAAATATAATAAATAATGCTGCTAAATCTGAGCGCATGTTCACACCACTTTCTTTATTAATCTGCTGCAATTGGCGTCACAAAAATGTGTTGCGCCGCTTTAATGCCAACTTGAATTTCAGTTTGCTGTGTTTCGTCCATCACGGTAATGGGGCTTTCAAAAAGGCCCACCTTCGTCAAGGTCACAGTATCGCCAACTGTCAAGCCGATTTCTAATGTGTATTTCAATAAATCATTATCATCTAGTACCCGTTCAATCACTGCTTTTTCGCCAACTTCAAGGTCGACTAACGCGTGATGGCTCTGTTGTTCAAACTCACCCTTGGCATTGGGAATAATCCCACCGTGCGGGCATCGTTTTGGATGACCTAGAAAATCGGCTAAGCGTTCAGCCAAGTCGTGGTTGGTCACATGTTCGAGTTGCTCCGCCTCTGGATGAACGGTATTAAATTGATAATGTAACTTGTCGACTAGAAAAACTTCCCACAAGCGATGATTGCGCACTAATAGCGCTGCTTCTCTAGCACCTTCACTTGTCAATTGAATCCCTTGATAGGGTGTGTGGTTGACGTAATTCTCTTTCACTAATTTGTTGACCATTTCCGTGACTGATGCTGCCGAAACGTTCAATCCCGCTAGAATTTCCTTATTGGTAACTTTTTTTGCGTCGCCACCAAGTTCAAAAATAATTTTTAAATAGTCTTCTTTATTGGGTGTCATTGCCATCCCGATCCTTAATCAAGTTTGTCGACAAACTTTTCTCAGTTCTCCCTGAATTAAATGAATGTCTACCCTCTATTATGCCCTATTTTGGATAATATTAATACTCTCAAGCTTAAATTTAGGCAATATAAAAAGGATTAAGCCCTTCTTGTTCAGCTTAACCCTTTTGTTCAATTTATTTTAAAATTCTGCCTCTAAAATGCCTTTTAATTCTTTAATCAATGGTTCTTTTGGATTTGTAACAGTACAGTTGTCTTCATAAGCTAATTCAGCTAACTCATCCACATGTTGCTTGAAGTCCGCCTTTGTGACGCCATTAGCTTTCAAACTCATTTGAATGCCAACACTTTCGGCCAATTCAGTCACTGCATTTGCATAAGCTTCAACAGGTTCTGCTGTCGTATTACCCTTCAACCCAATATAACGTGCGATTTCGGCGTAATCTTCATCAGCTCTGAAGTAACTATATTTAGCCCAGAGTGCCCGTTTGGTTGGCGTTGTCGCATTATAGCGGATAACATGCGGCATCGTGATGGCAATCATTAAACCGTGAGGTAAGTTGAACGCCCCGCCTAATTTATGTGCCAGTGAATGGTTGATGCCTAATAACGCATTCGCAAAGGCCATCCCCGCCATTGTTGAGGCATCGTGCATGTTACCTTTGGCCGTAATATCGCCATCGTAACTAGCCTTCAAGTTATCAAAAACTAATTTAATCGCCTGTAAACTAAGCCCCTTCGTGTAGTTAGAAGCCATTGTTGATACGTAACTTTCAGTCGCATGACAGAGCACATCCAACCCAGTGTGTGCAACAACTCGTGGTGGCACACTCTCGACAAATTGACTGTCAACAATCGCAACGTCTGGTGTCAATGCATAATCTGCCAATGGGTATTTAATATGGGTTTCACTATCAGTAATCACCGCAAAAGGTGTTACTTCTGAACCCGTCCCGGAAGTCGTTGGGATACAGATTAACTTCGTTTTGTTAAGTTTAGGGAACTTGTAAGTCCGTTTGCGAATGTCTAAGAATTTTTGTTTTGCGCCAAAGAAGTCGGCTTCTTCTGAATCATAGAATAACCACATCCCTTTAGCAGCATCCATGACAGAACCGCCACCAATTGCGACGATTGCATCTGGTTCAAAACTCCGCATCGCTGCAGCACCCTTATAAATCGTGTTTGTTGATGGATCTGGTTCAACATCTGAGAAGATTTGCATTTGAACGTCATTCGCCCGTTTAGCTAACACTTCTTCAACAATCCGGACATAACCAAGGTTAACCATCCCCTGATCAGCGACGATAAAAACCTTATTTAAATCAGCCATCTTTTCTAAATAGTTGACCGAATTTTTTTCAAAATAGATTTTGCTTGGCAATTTGACCCATTGCATATTATTGCGGCGTTTCGCCAATGTTTTAATATTCAATAAGTCGATTGTTGAGACGTTATGTGAAATTGAGTTATGCCCATAAGAGCCACAGCCAAGTGTTAATGATGGAATCATTTCGTTGTATAAATCACCAATCCCACCTTGGGCAGATGGTGTATTGACCAATACACGACAAGCCTTCATCCGTCTTGCAAATTCTAATGGTAACGCATCGTCAGTCGTATGCAATGATGCTGTGTGGCCCAAGCCACCCAGATCAAGCATCGCCTCGCATAATGCCAACCCATCTTCACGGTCTTTAGCTTTAATCATCGCTAAGACTGGTGATAATTTTTCATGTGAAAGTGGATATTGATGACCAACACCCTTGATTTCAGCAATTAAAACGGGTGTATCTTCTGGAATATCAATCCCAGCTAACTTAGCAATATTAGCAGCTGATTGACCAGGAATTGCTGGCCGCACAGCGTTTTTAGCTGGATCAATAATTGCTTCGTTTAAAGCTGGTAATTCACTTGCTTTAGCAAAATAGACACCTTGTGCTTGGAATTCTTTTTTAACTTCGTTGTAGATTTTAGCATCGACAATCACTGCTTGTTCTGATGCGCAGATCATCCCGTTATCAAATGATTTCGATAGAATTAAATCATTGACTGCTTGTTTGATATTGGCTGATTCTTCGATATAAGCTGGTGCGTTACCAGCCCCAACCCCTAATGCTGGTTTCCCAGTTGAATAAGCAGCCTTGACCATCCCTGGTCCACCAGTTGCTAGGACCGTTGCAATGCCGGTATGATTCATCAAAGCTTGGGTGGCTGCCAAACTAGGTTCTTCAATGAATAATAAGGCGTCAGCTGGTAAGCCAGCTTTAACGGCTTCTTCTTTAATGACTTCTAGTGCTCTGGCAGAACATTTTTGAGCATTGGGATGAAAAGCAAAGATGATTGGATTCCGTGTTTTAATGGCAATCTCTGCCTTAAAAATTGTGGTTGAAGTTGGGTTGGTAACAGGTGTTACCCCAGCAATGACCCCGACTGGTTCCGCAATCTTAGTAATCCCATGTTCAGGATCTTCTTCAATGACACCAACTGTCTTATTATCTTTAATCGCGTGCCAAATTTCTTCCGTTGCGAAAATATTTTTAATGGCTTTATCTTCATAAATCCCACGACCCGTTTCTTCAACGGCCATTTTAGCTAATTCCATATGATGATCAAGGCCGGCAATCGCCATTTGGTGGACAATATGATCCACCTTTGCTTGATCGAATGTTTCCATGATTTTAAGTGCTTCATGGGCCCGTGTGACTAAATCCGTCACCATCTTATCCACTTCAGATACCGCATCAACAACCGCTTTAACGCCTTCTTTTTTAACCATCAGGAATGCCTCCATAATTTTCATATGTGATTTAATTAACAAAGAAAGCATAACGCATTTGAAACCGTTTGTAAACCATTATTGTGATTTTTTTAACAGATTAAAAACACCAATTTAACACATCAAATTCATAATAACCTATCACATCACCGCTGATTGTATTTAAAATCACTAATACCAATCACAAAAAAAGCATGGCTAATTTTTCTATCGCTAGAAAATTAACCACGCTTTTTAAATTACTATTTTGTTTCTTCTTTTGATTCGTCAACCGTTTCTTCAACAACTGTTTCTGTTGCCTTAGCAGTTGGTTCAACTGTCCGGATAGCACTTAAGTTAAACTTAAGGTAAACGCCATCGCAATCTAAAACAACAATTTTAGTATCGTTATTCACTGAGTCAATAACACCGTGTAAACCACCAATTGTTACGACTTGGTCACCTTTTTTCATTTGGTTAACCATTTCTTGATGTTTTTGTTGTTGTTTCTTTTGTGGCCGCATAACCATGAAATACATCATGACCATCATCAAAACAAGGATGATTAAGAAACTTGAGTTGCCGCCAAATGGATTGGCACCTAATACTAGGTTTAACATTTAAAATACCTCTTTTCGTTATTTATCTACTAATCAACTTTAGCAGACTTATCGCCTAACTTCCAGTGATTCGCTAGAAATTACGGCCGTTATTTTCGTTATAGCCGTATTCTTCGAAGAATGCTTCTCTGAATTCCAATAAGTTATCTTGTTCAATCGCATCTTGCACTTGGTGCATCAAGTTGATCAAGAAGTATAAGTTATGGTAACTCGTTAAATGAATCCCAAAAGTTTCATCCGCTTTGATTAAATGACGAATGTAAGCCCGTGTGTAATTCTTGCAGACGTAACAGTCACATTTTGGATCTAGTGGTCTGAAATCTTCAGAATATTTCGCGTTCTTAACCACTAAACGGCCTTGAGACGTCATCGTTGTTCCGTTACGCGCAATCCGAGTTGGTAACACGCAATCAAACATATCGACACCCCGAATGACACCATCAATCAACGCATCTGGTGAGCCAACGCCCATCAAATAACGTGGTTTGTCTTCAGGCAACATCGGTGTTGTAAAATCAAGTACCCGGTTCATTTCACCTTTTGATTCACCAACTGAAAGACCACCGATAGAATAGCCGGGGAAATCCATCCCCACTAAATCACGCGCACTTTGGCGACGTAAGTCTTCAAAACCAGCCCCTTGGACAATTCCAAATAAGCCTTGTGTGGCTGGGTTTTGATGCGCAATTAAGCCTCGTTCAGCCCAACGTGAAGTCCGTTCAACTGATTTTTTAACGTAGTCATAACTTTCGAAGAATGGTGGGCATTCATCAAAACTCATCATAATATCTGCGCCCAAAGCATTTTCAACATGAATTGCTTTTTCAGGTGATAGGAATAGTTTTTCACCATTCAAATGACTCTTGAAGGCCACCCCTTCTTCACTGATATCACGTAATTTTGCTAATGAGAAGACTTGGAAACCACCTGAATCGGTTAAGACACCCCGATCCCAGTTCATGAATTTATGCAACCCGCCTGCTTTTTCGACGATATCTTCACCAGGGCGTAACCATAGATGATAAGTATTCGACAAAATAATGCCGGCACCCATTTCTTTCAAATCTTCAGGGGCCATTGTTTTAACGCTGGCTTGGGTCCCCACCGGCATAAACATCGGTGTTTTAAAAGTCCCGTGCGGTGTTACAATTTCGCCTAAACGCGCGCCTGTATGTTTTTCTTTTTTGATTAAACGATACTTGATCGCTGGTTCCATTTAATCGACTCCAATTCTAGAATTTCTACTTGCTTCATTCTATCAGACTTTAGTGATTAAGCAAGAAAACACGTTATTTCTCTACGCGATTTTACGAATAAATTAGGACTTGTAAGACTAACATGGCCCCACCAAAAGTCAGCACAAAAGCGACTACTGGCCAAACGAACCGTAACCAGTGAGCGTATTTAACATCTAACATTTGTAAGGTGGCCATTACCAAGCCAGTTGGTGCCAAGAACAACATTGCGTATTGCCCAAATTGATAGGCCGTTACCACAACAAATCGGGGAATATTAACCGTATCTGCTAACGGTGCTAAAATCGGCATCGATAAGACGGCTAGTCCCGAAGAAGATGGAACGATAAAGCCAAGCACGAAGAATATCACTAACATGATCAAAATAAAAATCGGACCACTAACATGTGCGACTAATGATGACGAATATTGTAATAAGGTATCTGAAATCATCCCTTCATTCATAATCAAGTTAATCCCTCGCGCAAGACCAATAATGAGCGAGACGCCCACTAAACTAGAAGCACCGTTCACAAAAGCGTCGATAACCCCTTTTTCGCCAATGCCCTCTGGTCCTGTCGCGGTTAAAAACATGATGATAATCGCAAACGTTAAAAATGACGCCGCCATCGTTGGGAACCACCACCCTTGAGACATAACGCCCCAGACCATAATCGGGAAGGTCACCACAAATAAGACCAGAATTAATTTCTTCCGCCAGGTAAAAACGGCTTTTGACTGCGTCCCCTCAGATGTAATTGCCCACATCTTATCAAAAGCGTCGTGATCTTCATATGAATACGATTGGGTCGGATCAGCCTTGACCTTTTTAGAATAGCGATAGAGATAATAAATGACAAAAATGGCCCCTACGATACAGCCGCCAACTCGCCACAACAAGCCTTCCGTGAAACTAATACCCGCGGCGTTAGAAGCAATCACAACTGAAAAGGGGTTAATGGTCGAGAAAGTCGTGCCAATTGAACTGGCAAGGAAAATCGCCCCCACACAAACAATCGAATCGTACCCCATCGCAATAAAGACCGGTACTAAAATTGGATAAAAGGCCACCGCCTCTTCTTCAATCCCACATAAAGTCCCGCCTAGAACCATGAGAATCGCGACGAAAAAGATTAACAAAAATTCGTGACCTTTTGTTTTCTTGGTTAAGGCCAACAGCCCCGACTCAAATGCCCCGCTAGCCTTGACCGTGCCAATCAAGCCCCCTAATACTAAAATAAAAACCATAATATCGACAGCTTCAACGGTCCCACGAACCATACTGTTAGGAACAGCTGCTAAACTGGCCGGCCGTTGTTTCAATCTTTGGTAGGTATTGGGAATCGATACGGCTGCATTAATACTGCCAGAAGTGAATTGACTAATTTTGATTTTAACGCCGAGTCGGTCTAATGATGCCTGTGTTGCTGGCACCTTTTCAACTTGACCTGATGGTTTTGTCACGACCAGTTGCGTACTCTTTTGGTCATACGATAACTTCGCGTAAGATCCTGACGGCACAACCCACGTCGCCATCACCGCGACCACTGTCAGTATGAAGAGGATCACAAAAGCCCCCGGCATTTTAAGTTTAAACCGCTTCTTAGTCTTGATTATTTCAGCATCATTCATCATGCCATCTCCTTTTTTAATACATCCCTTTAAAGCGTTTACAATGATTGGCACATAAAAACCCATAATAGTTGTCTTTTAAGACGATTTATTATGGGCTTTTAAACTTAATCTCGAGACGAAGTGCCCCTTAATTTTTACGCCAAGTCATCTTTAAAGAAGGCTTTTTCAAACCGAAATTCTTTATGCTCATAACTCAGCAGTTTTTGGGCAACCAACTGTTTAACAATTTGGCCCGCTGTTTCACGGGTAGTCCCACTCATTGTCGCTAATTCCTTCACCGTAATTGGATACGGAATATATGAGCGGCCGCACCGTAGCGGTTCACCTAAGTTAATTTCAAATATTTTTAGGGCTTGAATAACCCGTTGTTTCGCACTAGAAGTTACCATTCGCTGGATCTGATCTTCTGATTCACTAATAATCGAGCCCATTTCTTGAACGACTTTAACAATTGAATCGGTATTCTTTTGTAAAAGATGCTCAAAAGTCGCCATTGGGAAATAAATAATCTCAATATCCGTCATCGCCCGAGCGGTGTATGGATAATATTGATCAGTAAACATCCCCCGATAAGGAAAAGCTAAGTTTTGCTTGATATACGTATAGAACGTAAATTCATCACTTTCATCCGTTCGTTCGGCTCTTACGAGACCGCTTACAACGAAATAGAATCGGCTGCGCTCATCTGTTTGATCAAACAATTCCTGGCCCTTATGAAAATCTTTGACTTTCATATTATTCATCAGAATGTTCATTTCTTCATCTGAAAAATCAATAAATTCAGGTCTGGTCCTTAAGTATTGAATATATCTTGGATATTCGTCTGCGGCAATCATGATTTTCGCTCCCAAAGTATTCTCAATTATTACTTTTTACTCAAAGTAACCAAAGTTCTAATATAACATATCTAAATAACGATTTTCCCTGAAACAACTAACCAAATCCCGATAATTGCACCAATTACAATAATTGTCGTGATTAACCATTCCCCTTTTGATAAGAAATGTTGGTGCCCATTATTTTTACGGGCACGACCATAGAAGTAAATCCCAGGAATATAGGCTATAAAACAGAGTAATAAGTAACTGACACCCGCCATTAAGATTCCGGCAATTTCAAATAATAAGGCTAAAACCCCAATTAATAATTGTTGCCGATTTCCTTTTTCTTGAAGGTGGGCCCAAGAATATTTAATTTGATAAGCTGCCACCAACATGTAACAAACGATAATTGAAGCCGTACATAATGAATAAGCGAAGTTATAAGCTTTCGTTGTGAATAATAAGGTGAATAGGAAAACTTGAATCAACCCCGCTGTCACGACTAGTGCAAACGTCGGTGCTTTTTTCTTGTTGACGCGACCGAAGTAAGCTGGCAATAAATTTTGCTTTGCCATTAACAACATTGTTTCGGCAGGTAACATCGTCCAAGATAACCAAGCCCCTAAAATCGAGATAATTAACCCAACACCGATGAAGTAGCCACCCCAAGTCCCAACCATCTGTTCAAAAATGTATAACATCGCTGGTTGCTTGATGCTAGCTAATTGATCTTGCGTTAAATACCCATAAGGTAAAACAGACGCTAAGATATAAATGGCTAGTAAACTCACTAATCCTAAAATCGTTGCTTTACCAGCATCGGACTTCTTTTCCGCCCGCGCCGATAACATTGAAGCGCCTTCAATACCGACAAAGACCCACATCATAACCATCATACAGTTCTTGATTTGGCTCATCACATCGCCAGCAACAAAGCTACTACTCATATTATTCCAAAATGCTTGTGTGAAAAGATGACCTTTAAATAACACAATCCCAAAAATAATGAAGACAAATAGTGGAATCAATTTACAAATTGTTACCAATGTATTGATCGCAGCTGCGCCTTCTACCCCGCGATTAACAAAATATGTTAAGCTCCACGATAAAACACTGGCAACTAAGATTGAGGGTAAGTTCTGCCCTGATTTAAAAATCGGGAAGAAATAACCCAACGCACTCATTAAAATTGTCGCAAAAGCTACGTTCCCCAACCATGCTGACAACCAATAACCCCAGCCACTAATGAAGCCGGCAAAGGGGCCAAAGCCCTTTTCAGCGTAAGAGAAAATCCCTTCTAGTTCAGGTTCTTTCATCAATAAATTATTCAAGGATAATGCCAGCATTAAAATCCCAAAGCCAACAATAACCCATGCGATTAACACTGGGCCCGGTGCGGATGCACTCGCTAAATCAGATGTTAATCCGAAGACCCCACTACCAATAGATGAACTAATAACCAATGCAATTAATGCCAATAAGCCAATTTTTTTTGCTGGTTTTTCTTCCGTCATTTTAAACCACTCCTAAATTACGTCACTCAATTATTAATAGGTTCTGAGCGCTTTTGATAATTCGGCCAACCCTTTTTTCAGAGTTGCTTCTGGTGCACAATACCCTAATCTTGCATGTCCGGGAATTTCAAAACGCTTGCCGGGCACTAATAAGACGCCGTATTCTTTTAATAAATATTTGCAAAATGCTTCATCGTCTTCAATCTCTTTGAAATGAATAAACGATGTTGATACTGATTCTGGATAGACCACATCAACGAGTGGTTCTTGTACAACCCACGCTTTAAAAATCTCAAGATTGCGTTGAACAAGCGCCCGATTACGGGCTAAAACCTGCTTGCGATGCTGTAATACATAAACCGCTAACTGATCACTGAAAACACCGGCACAAATCATGGTGTAATCACGATATTTTCTAAACAAATCGGTTAATGTTTCGTTAGCGACAAGCCAACCAACCCGAATACCAGGGACTGAATAGGTCTTCGATAAACTATTGGTCGCAATGCCCAATTCATATAAATCAGCAATCGAAGTTGTTTGTTGGCCTTCACCTAATGGTAAATAAACTTCATCCACAAGGACGTATGCGCCCACCGTTCGTGCCACTTCAACGATTGCTTGCATCAGTTCAGTCGAAATGACCGTCCCAGTTGGGTTATTAGCATTGTTCAAACAAATCAATTTGGTTTCTGGTCTAATTAACTTTTTCAGTTCAGCAATATCTGGTACCCAATTATTGGCCTCATCCAACTGCCAATACGAAACGGTTGCCCCAATTGAGATGGGAATTTCGTAGAGTTGTTGATAAGTTGGAAACATGGTAATCACGTGATCGCCCGGTTTCACTAAGGCATAGAGCGCTAATAAATTGGCACCGGTCGCCCCGTTAGTTTGCAACACCTGATTACTGTTGACCGTTTGATACAATTCACTAACAGCTTGCTTAAAGGCCTCTGAGCCCTCAATCGCACCATAATTCATCTTTTGTTGCGCTAAGTCTTGATAAAATTGTGTCCCGTTATCAGGCGAGAGGGCCATCAATTCTGACATGGTCATTGAGGCAATCGTACTTTGCGCGATATCCAAAGTTGCTTGTGTTTCGTACACGTTTAACCACTCTTCAACGCCGAAATTTGCAATTTCCATTAGCTTGGCCTCTATTTCGTAATAATTGTCCCGGCATCATGTGCCAATAAATTCTTCACGTTATCAAGGGAAGTAATGATGGCCTTACTATCAGGACGATTATTAACGTATTCGATTGCGGCTTGAATCTTAGGTAACATGCTGCCTTTAGCGAATTGATCGTCTTTGATGTAATCTTCTAATTCAGCGACTGAGACGTTGGTTAATTTCTTTTGATCTGGCTTATTGAAGTTAACGTAGACGTTATCCACAGCTGTTAAAATAATTAACATGTCTGCACCCACTAATTCCGCTAATTTTTCTGAAGCGAAATCTTTATCGATTACGGCTTCAACCCCGCGGAGCTTGTTGCCTTCTTTCGCAACTGGCACACCACCGCCGCCGGCTGAAATCGTGATCACGTTACCTTCAACTAATTTTTGAATAACGGGTGCTTCTTGAATACCAATTGGCCGTGGTGAAGGGACTACTCGCCGCCAGCCACGTCCGGCATCTTCAACAAAGTGTGCTTCTGGGTTGATACTTTGTTGTTTCTTAGCTTCTGCTTCGCTATAGAAAGGTCCGATTGGTTTCGTTGGGTTTTGGAAAGCTTCATCTTTAGCATCAACAATCGTTTGAGTTACGATTGTGGCAACATCTAAAGCCAAGCCTTCTTCTGCTAAAACTTCGTTAAAAGCATTTTGCATCCAGTAACCAATTTCGCCTTGTGACATCGCACCGACCGTATCTAATGGCATTGCTGGTGTCTTTTCAGAATCGCTAGCAGCTTGTTGAATCAACAAGTTACCGACTTGAGGCCCATTACCATGCGAAATAATGAGTTGGTCGCCTTGTTTTACGAATGCAACTAATTGTTTAACCGTTTCCTTAACGGCTTTGATTTGAGCGCTTGCTGAGGCATCGGTTGATAAAATGGCATTGCCACCTAATGCAACGACGATTTTACGTTTTGTCATAATCATGTCCTACTTTCTGTTAATTAATTGTGGTTTCAATTAAAAAAGGAGCCGGGACAAAACAAAGTTTTGTTTTCCAGCCCCTTTCTACAATCTAGTTATGCTTGAGGTATGAATAAGTTGCCTAATGTTGCTGCCATAATTGCTTTGATTGAGTGCATTCTGTTTTCAGCTTCTTCAAATTGACGGGCATATTTGCTTCTGAATGCTTCGTCAGTAATTTCCATTTCTTGAATACCGAATTGTTCGTCAATCTTCTTACCATATTCAG
The DNA here is from genome assembly GCF_033176295.1 of Latilactobacillus sp. NCBI lineage: Bacteria > Bacillati > Bacillota > Bacilli > Lactobacillales > Lactobacillaceae > Latilactobacillus > Latilactobacillus sp. The sequence goes on along the minus strand of NZ_JAMQEX010000003.1, from coordinate 64,236 downwards.
TTTCAATATCATGGAAAGCTGGTAAACAGTGCATGATAATCATGTTTTCGTTACCGGTCTTCTTAACCATGTCCATGTTGATTTGGTATGGTTTCAACAAGTTAACCCGTTCTTCAAACTTATCTTCTTCACCCATTGAAACCCAAACGTCTGTGTATAAAACATCTGAGCCTTTAACACCAGCGTCAACGTCTGAAGTAATCATGTTCTTGCTGCCTGTTTCTTTAGCGTAACCTTCAGCTAAATCACGGACTTCTTGTGTTGGTTGTAATGAATCTGGGGCAACGATGTGGATATTTACGCCTAACATTGAACCTGTTACTAACAAGCTGTTAGCCATGTTGTTACGGCCATCACCAACATAAGTTAATGTCACACCTTTTAACTTGCCGAAGTTTTCTTTAACTGTCATAAAATCAGCAATCATTTGTGTTGGATGCCATTCGTCAGTTAAACCATTCCATACAGGAACACCTGAGTATTTAGCTAAGTCTTCAACCACTTTTTGGCTAAAGCCACGGAATTCAATGCCATCAAACATGCTTCCTAATACTTTGGCTGTATCTTCAACTGATTCTTTTTTACCAAGTTGAATATCATTTTTACCTAAGAATTCTGGGTGAGCCCCTAAGTCAATGGCAGCTGTTGTAAAAGCAGCACGCGTTCTGGTTGAATTTTTTTCAAATAGTAAGGCAATGTTCTTACCTTCTAGATAGTGATGTGGAATCCCTTTTTTCTTTAAATCCTTCAAATGTAATGAGAAATCGATTAAGTATTCGAGTTCTGATTTAGTAAAATCTTTTTCTGCTAATAAACTTCTGCCTTGAAATACGCTGTTTGTCATGTTGATCAACCTCGTTTTTTATTGTTTATTTTTTTAAGTCTTCTCTTACAAGTGGCATACTCATACAACGTGGACCCCCACGACCGCGTGATAATTCACTTGATGGGACTTCGATCACTTTAATGCCGCATTGACGTAAGTTTTCGTTTGAAACATAGTTGCGATCATAAGTGACAACAACGCCAGGTGCGATTGCTAATGTGTTAGAACCGTCATTCCATTGTTCACGAGGGGCAACAACTGCATCGCCACCACCACATGGGATTAAGGTTAATTCAGGCACTTCCAAAGCATCGCGGAGAACTTTTTCAAGATCTGTTTGATGTGTAATCTTGATTTCGTCGTTATTGCCTGGTTCTAAGATATAAGTGTCAACCATGCCGCCAGCACCTTGGATGCCTGGATGAATGGTGAACTTATCATAATCAATCATGGTGAAGACTGTGTCTAAATGCATCATGGCATGATTATGTGGAATCTTAATTGCTAAGATTTTTTCAAAGCCACTGTGGTTAGCAAATAATACCTTGGCAAGTTCTTCAATTGATTGTGCGGAAGTCCGTTGTGAAATCCCAATTGCAAGCACTTTATCGCTCAAGATTAATTCGTCGCCGCCTTCCATGCGGTCAATGTGATCGCGGTCGCGCCAAACTTGTGCGCCTTGGTTGGCAAAACGAGGATGATGTTGCATGATGACTTCCATGAACATTGATTCTCTTTGGCGAGCTTCAAAAGTCATTTTATTAATTGTTAAGCCATCCCCCATTGATGCGGCAGGATCGCGTGTGAAGTATAGGTTAGGCATTGGATCCATATAGAATGGATAGTCACCATCAGCACTAACGTCAATCAATGCCTTTGATTTAATATCGATTTCGTTGGTCCGAACCCCAGCCATGATTTTTTCAACCATGTCTAACGTTGCCATACTAATTAAGTAGTCTTTTAAGGCTGCTTGAACTTGTGGTGATTTGATGTGTGATTCATTCAACATCTTATCAAGGAAAGCTTCCTTAACGTCACCAGCATCGATTGCTTCGGCAGCGAGGTTTTCTAAGTAAAGCACTTCAACACCATTGTCACGTAATGTTTGTGCAAATTGATCGTGTTCTTTTTGGATTGTTGGTAAATAAGGAATATCATCAAACAATAAACGATACATAATGTCAGGTGTAATGTTTTCGACTTCTTTACCTGGCCGTTTTAGTAAGACCGTCTTAAGTTTTCCGATTTCGGAATTTACATGAATTGGACTTGTCATTTAAAACTACCTCCTTTGTTTACAAGACCTACTATAGTCGCGATGGTAATCGCTTTCAGGGGGATTCTTACACTTTTAATGTTAGCAATTTCACGTTTTATAACCAGAATCCTATCGCATCAATTGATAACGCTTACTTTAAAAACATAAAAAAACTAAGATACCTGAGTATCTTAGTTTCGTTTGGACAATTTAATTTTAAACTTTATTTTAAAACGAGTTGGTAAGCAAAGCGTTTAGGTGACGGATCATCAGCAATCAAGATATCGCCACAGTAAGTAAAGCCCGCCTTTTGAATGACGTGTTGCATGGCTAAATTATCGGGATGCGTATCGATTCTAACATCGTGCGCGCCGTCAATACTGGCGGCCGTAATTAATAACGTCATAAGCTGATGGGCCAAATGTTGGCCGCGAACTGAACCATCTAAGGCCATCCGGTGAATTGAATAATAGGGATGACTAGAAGCAACCGATTGCCAGTCACCATTAGTAATTGCACTGTAGCCGTCATCAACTGTATCGACAATTGATGCGACACCAACAATCGTATCATCCTTAATTAAGATATAACAATATTCTTGGCGAATATCATTTTCAAACTGACTTTCACTAGGATCGCCAGCTTGCCACTGGTTAACACCCCGTTCTTTTAACGCGGCTTTAGCACCATCGATAATTGCTGAAATTCGTGGTAAATCAGAAAAAACGGCTTTTCTTAAATACATCAATGCTCACACCTCGATTACATAATTTATTTAACAAACATGGCATCGCCAAAGCTAAAGAAACGATAACGTTCATCAACAGCATGTTGATAAGCATTTAAGATGTTTTCGCGGCCAGTAAATGAAGCCACTAACATCACTAAGGTTGATTTTGGTAAATGGAAGTTCGTGATAAAAGCGTCAACGGCTTTCCATTGGTAACCAGGTTTGATGAAGATTTCTGTCCAACCACTATCAGCTTTGATTTCGCCATCAAACTTCGTTGCGATTGTTTCTAACGTCCGAATGCTGGTTGTTCCAGTCGCTACAATCCGACCACCGTTTTGTTTGACTTCGTTCAACGTTGCAGCAGCTTCTTCTGTTAAACGATAGAATTCGCTGTGCATCTTGTGATCTTCAACGTTGTCTTCTGAAACAGGGCGGAAAGTCCCTAGACCAACGTGCAATGTTAAGTAAACCAATTTGATGCCTTTATCTTGCACCTTTTGTAAAAGTTCTTCTGTCCAATGGAAACCGGCTGTTGGTGCAGCGGCTGAACCTGGTTCCTTAGCATAAACTGTTTGATACATTTCTGGATCATCTAATTTTTCCTTGATGTATGGTGGCAATGGCATTTCGCCTAAAGCTTCTAGAATTTGCATGAAGATGCCGTCGTATTTAAATTCGATCATCCGACCGCCATGTTCAAGTTCCTTAGTGACAATGGCTCTTAATTGGCCATCACCAAAGACCACTTCAGTCCCCACTTTAGCCCGTTTAGCAGGCTTCATTAAAACTTCCCATTCATCGTCATGCGTATTGTTTAATAACAAGACTTCTTCATGACCACCAGTATCAGGTTTAACACCGTATAAACGTGCTGGTAAAACACGCGTGTTGTTCATGACAACTGCATCGCCAGGGTTTAATTCGTCAATAATATCGTAGAAAACCTTGTCTTCTAAAGCACCAGTTTCGTGATCCATCACTAATAAACGTGATGCTGCTCTTTCAATCATTGGTGTTTGTGCAATTAATTCTTCTGGTAAATTGTAATCAAAATCTTCTGTGGATACCATGTGGTTACCTCTTTCTATTTTTCTGGATAAGGCATGCCTAAATGGGCATAACCAGCCGGCGTTACCATCCGGCCTCTTTGCGTTCGTTTTAAAAAGCCAATTTGCAGTAAATAAGGCTCGTAAACTTCTTCAATTGTTTCGTTTTCTTCACCAATATTGGCGGCAATGGTTTTTAAACCGACTGGTCCGCCTTGATAATAATCAATCATCATCTGGAGGATTTTGCGATCGACACCGTCTAAGCCCCGAATATCAACTTGCAGCTGACTTAATGCGTGATCAGCAATCGCCTGATCAATCGTATTTTGGTCAGCCACTTGTGCGTAATCTCGAGTTCGTTTCAACAACCGATTGGCAATCCGCGGCGTCCCTCGCGAGCGACGTGCGATTTCTAACGCGCCATCTGGCACAATCGACATGTTAAAGACGCCGGCTGAGCGTTGCACAATGTCCATCAAATCAGCTTCCGTGTAGTAAGCCATGTGTTCCACAATTCCGAAACGATCTCGCAATGGCGCAGACAATAAGCCCGCCCGCGTCGTCGCGCCAATCAATGTGAATGGTGGTAATGGAAAATGGACGGGATGTGCGGTGGGCCCTTGACCAACCACAATATCGATGTAGAAATCTTCCATCGCTGAATAAAGTAATTCTTCAACCATCTTAGGTAAGCGATGAATTTCATCAATAAATAAAACATCCCCGGGTTGTAACTCGTTTAATAACGCCACTAAATCCCCAGGCCGCTCGATTGCGGGGCCACTTGTCGTTCGAATCTGGACTTGCAACTCGTTAGCAATCACCATCGCTAACGTGGTTTTCCCCAAACCTGGTGGGCCATAAAGTAAAACGTGATCGAGGGACTCTTCCCGTTTTTTGGCCGCTTCAATATAGACCGCTAATTCATTTTTAACCCGATCTTGACCGATATATTGTGCAAGGACTTGTGGCCGCAATGTTTTTTCAATGCTTGCTTCAGCAAAATCATCGTTTTCGGCTGAAACAATTCGCTCATCTGCCATTTAAAGTCCTCCTTATTTCTTCATCAATAACCGCAAACCTTCTCTGAGATATTGATCAGTTGTTTGCGCTGCAAAATCAGTTAACTTAGGCGTAATCGCTTTGACTTCCCGTGCGGAATAACCAAGCGCACTCAAGGCCGCTAGTGCATCACTTAATTCAGGTGAATCGCCTTGGCTGCCTAAATCAATTGCCGTTTGGCCGACTAACGTTGCGCTTTGTTCTAGATCACCTAACTTACCTTTAAGATCTAAGGCAATCTGTTGGGCCGTCTTCTTCCCAACGCCTGGGAACTTCGTTAAGTACCCAATATCATCGTTCATAATCGCCTGAATTAAGCCAGAATGATCACTGTTAGCCAAAATTGCCAAGGCACTCTTGGGACCAATTCCGGAAACACTGATTAATTTTTGGAAAAGTTGTTTTTCATCTAAGTCGTAAAAGCCAAAAAGCGTAATATCAGTATCGCGTACCGCTTGGTGGACAAAAATTTGAACCACTTCGCTCATCGATTCCGTATACCGATATGGGTTGGCAACTTGTAATTGATAGCCAATTCCTTGGACTTCCAAAACAACGTAATACGGATTAACCGCCGTCACTAAACCCTTTAAATATTCATACATAATCTAACCTACTTTACGAGAACATATATTTGCTTGCTAAATTGTACCATAAATACAGAGTGTGATTCAAAACGATTTGGCTGCGAGCATTTTCTTAGTATCGTGAATAAGCGACCCCGTCGATTATTTGCGATGCGGCGCAAAGCACAACAGCCAGTTTTGAAGAACACGTTTCAAATTAAGGTGTGATACAAAGCGATTTGGCTAAGAGTGCGATTAGTACTTGTTTAGCTTTTGAGCATTAACAAAGAGTGACGAATAAGCGATTCAATCGCTTATTTGGCATTCGTCGTTAAGCGCAGAAAGCTAGTACTAATCGCACGTTTCGGACATTATGCAAGTCATTTTTAGTCTCATCTGTTCACCAAAATTGGGATCAGTCCCGCCCTACTCGGTCCTAATCCCAATGATTAATATTCTCGTATTTTTGGTGGTTGATAAGTCGCAATAAACGTCGCAATTTCAGTTAAAGAATCGGTAAACAAGTATTTTTCAAAATCGCCTTGTGTTAAAAAGCCTTCTTCAACCATGTGGGCTAAGAATTGTTGTAATAAATCATAATAACCCGCTACGTTGTAGAAAATGCAGGGGCTATCTTGCTGGCCAATTCGCGCCCACGAAATCACTTCGCTCATTTCTTCTAACGTACCTGGTCCACCGGGTAAAGCGATGAAGACATCGGCTAATTCAATCATTTTTGATTTCCGTTCGGCCATACTGTCAACCATCACCAAATCGCTTAAGCCAGCATGCGCTGGTTCTCGTTAATTTAAAAATTCAGGCATCACACCGACTACCCGACCACCGTTTTCTAAAACGGTATCGGCAATCGTACCCATCAAGCCAACCCGACTCCCACCATAAATTAATTGATCTTGTCGTTTGACTAACCAATGGCCTAAATCGCTGGCGGCCTGTGTATAAACCGGGCGACGGCCACTGCTGGCCCCACAAAAAACTGCCACATTCACCATTTTTATTTCCTCTTAATTCTGCAACATTCTTGCAACGGTGCTGACTGGTAAACCAACCACGTTGTAAAAGTCACCATTAATCTTATTAATTAATAGCGCACCCGCGCCTTGAATCCCATAGGCACCTGCTTTGTCCGCATATTCATTCTGATCTAAATACTGTTCAATCTCGGCGGTGCTTAAATGCCAAAATGTAACGTCGGTTTGGACAACCTTTTGTTGCACCAGACCGTCTTTCATCAGCCACAATCCAGTATAAACTTGGTGTGTCTGACCACTTAACTGGCGCAGCATTTCATAGGCATCTTGGCGATCCTTGGGTTTGCCATAAAGCGTCCCTTGAAAACTAATCGCCGTATCCGCCGCTAGAATGGTCGCCGTTGGATATCGAACCGCGACTGCTTCACCCTTGCGTTGCGCTAAAGTTTGGACATAATCGCCCGGTGTCGTTAGCGGTGTTTCATGTTCATCAATCTGTGCTGGTTGTACCTCAAAGTCATTTACAACGCGCTTTAATAGTGCCTGTCTGCGCGGTGATTGCGATGCTAAAATAAACATTATTCGCCCTCCCAACTATGATGTGGTTCTTGAATCCGTTTAAACATCTTTTCCAAATCTTTTTGCGTGTAGTGAATCAAAACCGGGCGCCCATGGGGACAATTAAACGGATTCTCAGTCTTCGCTAGATCAGCCAGAAGCGCTTTGGCCTGGGCATCATCTAAATGATGGTGCGCTTTAATCGATTGCTTACAGCTCATCATAATCGCCGTCTTCTCACGGAATTGGGCAATGCTAATGCGACCGTCTTTTAAAACATCGTCAATCATCCCACGAATCGTCATTTCCTCTTGTCCCTGTTCAATCCAAGTTGGGTGACTGTGGACCACAAAACTATTCTGCCCGAAATTTTCTAATTGAATTCCGACTGCCGCCAAGAGTTCAGTTTTTTCCTGAATCTTTAGCGCATCACTATTCGGATATTCCAAAACAAGCGGTACTAACAAGTTTTGCACAGAGGTGCTGACTTCCCCAATTTTTTCTCGGTAATACTCGTACTTAATCCGTTCTTGCGCAGCGTGTTGATCCAAGATATAAAAGCCATCTTCGCCTTCCGCTAATAAGAAAGTACTATGCAGTTGCCCAATGTAGCGTAACTCTGGGAAACGAACAGTGGGTTCGACTACGGTTTCATCGCTTTCGTCCGTTTCGTCTACCACTTGATCACCAAACGGCTTCCCAACCGCCTCTGTCGCGTACTTCTGATCCCACTCGGCCAATGCCTGGGGTTGCTCAAATAAGGGCCGCTCCGGTGTCATCGCCGGCGCTTTAGCAGTTGGTGCGGCTAACGGCGTTTCAGTTTCCGCAATTTCGGGTATCGCCGGTTTGACCGTTGGGATTGGCATTGGACTGACTGGTCGCACCGTACCGCTTGGGTGCCGTCGTTCTTGTGTAATTTGGTTTAAATTCATCTGGAGCTGATCAACATCTACCGTCTTGGTCCGTTTCAAATTCTGCATGGCATCTGGAATTAAATTCTCGGTTGCCAGTCTTTCTTTGATTGCCCCTTCAATCAAGGTCATCAAGGCAGTTTCTTTGCTTAAGCGGACTTCCTGTTTTGTTGGATGCACGTTGACATCGATCAATAGCGGATCCATCTCAATCGCTAAGACGGCGATTGGATAGCGTCCGACCATCAATTTAGAACCGTAGCCCTTGATAATGGCCTTATTCAATTGGTAATTTTTAATAAACCGACCATTAATTAAAATCGACAAATAATTGCGCGTTGCCCGCGTTAATTCCGGCAATGACACGTAGCCCGTTAGTTTAAAATCTAAATCCGAAGCACTCACGGCTAAGAGTTTCTTGGCCATGGTGACGCCATAAATACCGGCAATCGTTTGTTTTAAATCATTGTTGCCGGCCGTTTTTAAAAGTAGATGGTCATCATTGGTTAGCGTAAAGGCAATCTGTGGATGACTCATTGCTAGCCGATTGACGATATCGACGATATTCGCCAATTCGGTTTGAAAAGTCTTCACGTATTTCAATCGTGCCGGTGTATTAAAGAATAAATCCCGCACCGTAATCGCCGTCCCCGGTCGAATCGGATTTGTTTTTTGTTCCTCTAACAGACCACCCTTAAAATGAGCAAAGGTTCCTAGAGAGTCCGCAGTTGCCGTTTCAATCGTTAAATCGGAAACGGACGCGATACTAGCTAACGCTTCACCCCGAAACCCTAGCGATTGAATCTTGAACAAATCTTGCCGAGTCGCAATCTTACTGGTGGCATGCCGCTTAAAGGCGACTGGCACATCTTCTGGTTCAATCCCGTCACCGTTATCGATCACTTGAATCATCTGTAAACCGGCCTGTTCAACAACAATATCGACTTGCGTACTATTAGCATCAATCGCGTTTTCAACCAATTCCTTGACCACTGAGGCGGGGCGTTCAATCACTTCCCCCGCCGCAATTTGATTACTCAGAATTTCCGACAGTTCATGAATTTTCCCCATCATCTAATCCTCTCAGTTCACTATTAATGTTTATTTAATTGCTTTTGCCACTCATATAATTGATTGAGGGCTTCTAGTGGTGTGGCGCTCATCAAATCAAAATTCTTAATTGCCGCTACCACTTTATCTGTTTTCTTATCGACCGGGGCCGCCACTTCTGGTTCAAAAAGCGCCATCTGTTCTTCGACAGCCGCTGCAGCCGGTTGTGCTGGTACGACTGTTGCTGGTTGCACCGGTGCTTTTGGTTTATCTTCTAATTGACCTAAAATAACATCGGCCCGTTGTAATAAGGTTTCTGGCATGCCCGCTAGTTTAGCGACATGAATCCCGTAAGACTTATCCGCAGGTCCGGCCAACATCTTGTGTAAGAAGACCAACTCGCCGTTTTCCTCAACTGCACCAACATGCACGTTACGAAGGGCGGTCAACATATCGGCTAAAGCCGTCAGTTCATGATAATGCGTTGAAAAGAGCGTCTTGGCGTGGACGTGATCATGGATATATTCGATAATCGCTTGCGCCAAGGCCATCCCATCATAAGTGGCCGTTCCCCGACCAATTTCATCGAAGAGAATTAAACTATTGGCGGTCGCACTCATAATCGCACGGTTGGCTTCCATCATTTCTACCATAAACGTACTTTGTCCTGAAATCAAATCATCTGCCGCACCAATGCGGGTAAAGATTTGGTCAAATACAGGCAAGTTCGCTGACTTGGCAGGTACAAAACAACCCATTTGCGCCATGATGACCGTTAAGGCCAATTGCCGCATGTAGGTACTTTTACCAGACATATTAGGTCCGGTAATTAATAACATATCCGTTTCTTTGCCCATTTGAACAGCATTGGGGATATATTTTTGGCGTCCCAATACCTTTTCAACCACCGGATGACGGCCATCGACTAAATCAATTTCGCGACTATCAGTTCTTAATGTTGGTTGGACATAGTGGTAGCTTTCGCTGACGACCGCAAAACTTTGCAAGACATCTAGGGCCGCTACGCCTTTAGCCAATGTTTGGAGCCGTTCAATTTGTAACTTCACTTGTTCCCGAACTTGGGTAAACAATTCGTATTCTAGAGCGGTTGAGCGTTCTTCCGCCTCTAAAATCAGTTGTTCTTTTTCTTTTAATTCCGGTGTGATGAATCGTTCGGCGTTGGTTAACGTTTGTTTGCGTTCATACCGCCCTTCCGGTAATGAACTCAAGTTAGCCCGCGTGACTTCGATATAATACCCAAAGACGCGGTTAAAGCCGATTTTCAAATTATGAATGCCCGTAGCTTCTCGTTCTTGCGCCTCTAATTGCGCCAACCACTGCTTGCCGTTAGACATCGCATTGCGGTATTGATCAAGTTGTTCGTCGTAACCATCTTGAATAATCCCACCATCAGTCACTGAAATCGGTGAATCCGGGTTAATCGCTGTTTCAATTAACGTCCGCACATCATCAACTGGATCCAAACGCGTTAACGCTTGATCAAAAGCCTGCGTTTCGTTAATGCCCGTCAAAACATCTTTAATCTTTGGAATCTGTTCTAAGGATGTTTTTAATTGAATCAAATCGCGCCCATTAACGCTCCCAAAAGCAACGCGGCCTGCTAGACGTTCCAAATCATAAACTTTAGTTAGGGCTTCTTGAAGGTTCGTCCGTTCAAAGTAATGCTGTAAGAAACTAGCGACTTGGTTTTGCCGGTTCTTAATCTGGTTTAAATCCAACAATGGTCGTTCCAACCATTGTTTTAATAAGCGACCACCCATCGCAGTCTTTGTTTCATCCAGTAGCCACAATAACGTCCCGCTCTTATGACCAGTTCGTAATGAAGCCGTCAATTCGAGGTTCATCTTAGCCGAATGATCCAACTTCAAGTATTGAGAAGGTTCATAGGCTTGGGCGCGTTGTAAATGACCCAAGTGCCGCTTTTGCGTCGTTGCTAAATAAACAACTAATTGTTTAATGACGGCTAACGCTAGTGGTTGTGAGATGTTTTGAGAAACAAAACTGACCTCTGCCGTATCGGCCCCCTCATCTTGATAAGAAACCAAGATTTGTTGTTGGACAAAGGCTTGAACGACTTCGCTTGGGACATCATGATTCACAACCACTTCTTTGGTTTGTAAACTCAACATTTCGTTTAATAACACATCTAAACTACTGATTTGGCTAACCTTCATTTCACCTGTGGATAAATCTGTATAGGCGAAGCCAAATTGATCGCCCTGTGCAACGACTGCCGTTAAATAATTATTTTGTTTAGCGTGACCGGCTTTTTCGTCCATCACAGTCCCAGGTGTTACTAATTGAACGACTTCGCGTTTGACCATGCCCTTAGCCGTTTTAGGATCTTCCATCTGTTCACAAATGGCGACCTTGTAACCTTGATCCACTAAAATATCAATGTAGTTTTGCGCTGCATGATGGGGCACACCACACATCGGAATGGGGTCTGCTGCATTCTTATTACGCGCTGTCAGCGTTAATTCTAAAAGTTGTGATGCTTTAACAGCATCGTCATTGAATAATTCGTAAAAATCACCCAATCTATAAAATAAAAAGGCGTCTGGATATTGATCCTTAACCTTTTGATATTGGGCCATCATTGGCGTTTCTTTTGTTTTTTGCGGCATTTTCAAGCCCCTTTCTATCTCTTAAAAGCGTGATCCGAATGGATGATCTGGTGAAATATGGATGGGTTTGATTGATTTGGCATGACCTGTTTGATCACCAATTTCAATTAAACAGCCATTCAATTGGCCAGGACCTTCTGTCACTAGTTCAAATCGTTCTGGGCGTTGCGTCATAAACCGTGAAATGATTTTTTCGCGTTTCACACCAAGAATCCCGTTATAAGGACCTGTCATCCCGGCATCTGTCAACACTGCCGTTCCGTCTGGTAAAACACGTGCATCATTTGTTTGCACATGCGTATGCGTTCCAACTAACGCTGAAATCCGACCATCTAAATACCAAGCTAAGGCCAATTTTTCACTCGTTGTTTCGGCATGAAAATCGACAAAAATACAATTGGTTTCCTTGCTGACTTGGGCCACCATGTCATCTAACATTGCAAATGGGTCTTCTAACAATTCGCCCATCAATGCACGACCTTGTAAGTTAATAACGGCTAATTTAGCCTGATTGACGTTAATCATCGTCATACCTTGACCTGGCGTTCCCTTAGGAAAATTAGCGGGTCGCACTAACTTTTTGGCATCATCAATGAAGTCCAAAATATCCCGTTTATTCCAAGTATGATTGCCCATCGTAATGGCATCCGCACCGGCTTGCAATAAGTTCTTGTAATCCTTTTGTGTCATTCCCTTGCCATCAGCGATGTTTTCACCATTGATAATGGTAACCTGTGGTTTATATTGTTGTTTCAAAAGTGGTAAATACTCGTTCACCATTTTTTGTCCCATTGTGCCAACTGTGTCACCAATAAATAATATTCGCATGTCGCGCCCCTTAATGTTGTGTACTAACTTTAATAGCTTCTATTGTAGCAATTTTTACCATGAATAAAAAGTTCTGGCCGGTGCTTAATGAAACAAAAAAACTTGCACTAAACTAAAACAGTCTAGGGCAAGTTTTTTTGTTAATGCTCAGTTGCTAACCACAACCAAAAGCACTTCTAGTGTTTCAAGTGGTAACTGTATGTTGAGATAATGATGTTTTCACGGCTGGCAAAAGCTGTTCTTAAGCGTAAACTTGATTGGTTATGCAAAATGTTTTGCCATGGTTTTCTTGGCACAAATTGTGGTACCAAGACCGTTGTCGTGAAGTTTCGTTTTTGGGCATTCTTGCTAACAATATCCACAAAACGAACAATTGGTTTTTGAATTGAACGGTATGATGAATGCACATCGACAAAGCGGACGTTCGGGAAATCAGCCTTAAATTCAGCTTGAATTTCACGTTCTTTTTCCGGATTTTCATCTGTCGACACGTGCATCGCAATGACGTAATCACCGATTGATTGTGCATAATCAAGCGCCCCGCGGGTAACTTGAGTCACGTTGCTGACCAAGACGATGACGGTTGAACCATCATAATCATGTAAGACAGCTTCGTTGGCACTTACTCGTAATTGACGTGCAACCTTCTTATAGTGATCATGAATCTTATAGAAAATCCAGATCATAATTGGCATGATGATGAAGAATGGCCAGATATCAGGTAAACGATAAACGAATAAGATGATTAAAATGGCAAATGAAATCAAGGCACCAACAAAGTTAGCGATTGATTTGCCAAACCAATTCTTAGGCCGTTCAACCCACCACTTACGCAACATCCCTGATTGAGAAAGCGTAAATGGAATGAACACCCCAACGGCGTATAACGGAATCAAACGTGATGTGTCACCGTTAAAGATGAAGATCAACGCCATTGAACCGATTGCCAATGTGATAATCCCGTTTGAGTAACCCAAACGATCGCCACGATCCATATACATATGTGGCATATATTTATCTTTTGCTAAGTTATAAGCCAACACTGGGAATGCTGAGAAACCAGTATTAGCGGCAACGGCTAAAATGAAGGCCGTTGCGAATTGAACGATATAGAAGAAGAACCCTTTACCAAAAGTATGTTGTGCAACTTGTGATAAGACCGTTACTTTTTCCATTGGCACAATGCCGTACCAGTAGTTCAAGAATGTGATGCCGGCAAAGAAGAACCCTAAGATAGCGGCCATGATTGCCAATGTTTCAGCAGCATTTGTGGCCCGTGGTTTCTTGAAGAACGGTACCGCATTACTGATTGCTTCAACCCCGGTTAATGAAGATGAACCAGATGAGAAAGCTCTAAAGATCAATGCCATTGAAATCCCTGGTACAACGGCCCCAACTGTTGCTGTTGCGTGGAATGGAATCGCACCTGTGAAAATTTTGTAACATCCGACGATAATCATCAAGGTCATCATCAAGACGAATAAGTAAACTGGCACCATTAAGAACGACGCTGATTCGCGCATCCCACGGAGGTTCATCGCCATTAAAATAATCACGATGACAAAGGAAATCCCTACCTGGTGCCCGTACATTGCCGGAATTGCCGAGGTAATCGCCTCAGCACCAGCCGAAATACTAACCGCAACTGTTAACATGTAATCCACAAGCAGTGAACCACCTGCGACTAAACCCGCATTCTTACCCAAGTTTTCACTTGAAACGACATAGGCGCCACCACCACCTGGATAGGCGTGGATAACTTGCCGATAAGAAAGGGTTAAAGAAATCAATAACACCAATACGAACGCTGCAATTGGAATTGAATACCAAATTGCTGCTGCAGAAAGCGTTGTTAAAACAACAACGATTTCTTCGGTCCCGTATGCAACTGATGACAAAGCATCAGAAGACAACATTGCCAGGGCCTTGAAGCGCCCTAATTTCTGGTTACCTTCATCGGAAGACTTTAATGGTTTCCCGATGAAAATCCGTTTTAGTTGTTGCATTGCAATATAACTCCTTTAATTAATCGTATTTCTATACATAAAAAGCCCTCATGTGATAATCGCCTGTTACCATTTCACACGGTGACTTTTGAATATAATATCCTACTTAAAAATAATTGCTGTTTTTTCGAACAAAAGGTATTCTACTATATCTGACACTAAAATACTACAAGAATTTAACTTAGGTACCTATCTATTCTAACCATCATTGACCGTTAGTTATAGCGTCGATTAGCTAAATAAAATCTATTTCGACGGGCGCCTTGCATTCATTATAAGCTAAAAAATGATAATAACCAGCGTTAATTTTGAAAACAACAGTAAAAAAGGCCATCCCCAGTAAAATGCTGGGGATGGCCTTGGTTGAACGTACTGCTTTAACGTGTTTTTCAAACCATGTTCCTGCGGTTAGCTACACAAATCAAACGATTGCTGCGCAATCATCCGCCTTGTTAGGCTAATCCTCAGAACATCCCGGTTTGAACACACTCATTTTAATTACATCATGCCGCCCATTGCTGATGGGTCCATGCCTGCTGCTGGTGCTGGGTTGTCTTCTGGTTTGTCAGCAACCACTGCTTCAGTTGTTAACATTAGAGCAGCAACACTAGCTGCGTTTTGTAATGCTGAGCGTGTTACCTTAGTTGGATCTAAGATACCCGCTTCAATCATATTTTCCCAGTTGCCGTTTGCTGCATTGTAGCCAACTTCAACAGGTTGTGATTTTACTTTTTCAACAATGACTGAGCCTTCAAGACCAGCGTTTGTTGCGATTTGACGAACAGGTTCTTCTAATGCACGAAGCACAATGTTAATCCCTGTTTGAACGTCGCCTTCTTCTTCAAGAGCGGCAACACTTTCGATGACATCGATTAATGCTGTCCCACCACCGGCAACGTAGCCTTCTTCAACAGCTGCACGCGTTGCATTTAAGGCATCTTCAATCCGATATTTTTGTTCTTTCAATTCTGTTTCTGTGGCAGCACCAACCTTGATCACTGCAACACCACCAGCTAATTTAGCTAAGCGTTCTTGTAATTTTTCACGATCAAAGTCTGATGTTGTTTCAGCAATTTGTTTCTTGATGTTTTCAACACGTTCTGCGATAGCTGATTTGCTACCAGCACCTTCAACGATTGTTGTATCGTCTTTTGTAACAGTTACCTTACCAGCTGTCCCTAATTGATCGATTGTTGTTTCTTTCAATTCTAGACCAAGGTCACTTGTAATCACTGTGGCACCTGTTAATGTCGCGATGTCTTCTAATTGTTCCTTACGACGATCACCAAAACCAGGGGCCTTAACAGCAACCACGTTGAATGTCCCACGAATCTTGTTCAAGACAAGTGTTGGTAATGCTTCGCCATCAACATCATCAGCGATGATTAATAAAGCTTTACCTTCTTGCACGATTGATTGTAGAAGTGGTAAAACATCTTGAATATTTGAAATCTTCTTATCTGTAATCAAAATGTATGGGTTGTCTAAGTCAGCTTCCATCTTGTCGTTGTCAGTCACCATGTATTGTGACAAGTAACCACGATCAAATTGCATCCCTTCAACAACGCTTAATTCAGTATCAATCCCTTTTGATTCTTCAACTGTGATGACACCGTCGTTACCCACTTTTTCCATAGCATCAGCAATTAAACGACCCGTTTCTTCGTTAGCTGATGAAACAGCAGCAACTTGGGCAATCGCATCTTTACTTTCAACTTTGTGTGAAATTTCGTGTAACTTCTTAACAGCTTCTTTAGTCGCTAATTCAATCCCACGACGGATACCAACTGGGTTAGCACCGGCTGTCACATTCTTCATCCCTTCGCGAATAATGGCTTGGGCTAAAACAGTAGCGGTTGTTGTACCGTCACCGGCGATGTCGTTCGTTTTTGAAGCAACTTCAGAAACTAATTTGGCACCCATATTTTCAAAATGATCTTCTAATTCGATTGCTTTAGCGATTGTCACACCATCGTTAGTGATTTCTGGTGAACCGTAAGCTTTTTCCAAAACAACGTTGCGGCCTTTTGGTCCTAATGTTGTCTTAACAGTGTTAGCTAATTGATCAACACCTGCTAACATTTTTGAACGTGCGTCTTCTGAAAATTTAAGTTCTTTTGCCATAGTTATTTCACCTCAAAAAAATTTTTTAGTTTGTTTTTAAACGTTTCAGTTTATTATTCAATAATGGCGATAATGTCTTTTGCGTGTAATACCAAATATTGTTGGCCTTCGTATTCAACTTCTGAACCAGCATATTTATCGTAAATGACTTCATCATTTTCTTTGACATCAAGTGGGATTCGCTGACCGTCACTGGTCATTGCGCCGGCACCAACGGCAACGACTTTACCAGTTTGTGGTTTTTGTTTGGCGTTACTTGCAATGACAATGCCACCTACTGTTTGTTCTGCTTCGTCTTTAACGGCGATCACTACGCGATCTTCTAATGGTTTTAACACTTAAAATCCCTCCATCACTTTTTCTTTTTTAGCACTCTAAACACTCAAGTGCTAATCACATTTTTTATCATAGCATTTTTTCAGAACATTGCAAGTATTTTGCTACCCCCTTTTGCATTTTAATCGCCAATGCGCTACGCTATGGTCACATCAACTTTCAGGAGCGTAATCATGACTCAAAGCCAACAAAATTTTAGGCTGATTATCAGCTATCTCATCATTTTATTAATCCCTAGTGCCCTCGTTCGCTTTTTCGGGTTGTCAGATCAATTCTATTTATTCACCACAATCACGGATAGCCTCGGCGCACTTTTATTACTCTATTTTAATTATCGAGGCCCAAAAAGTAGTCTTGAGAAACACCCCTTGCCGCTTAAGAAAGTCATCATCTGGGGCATTAGTGGTATTTTACTCGCGTTAATCGTCCAAATTATCGCTGGTTCAATTGATCATCTACTCTTTAAAAATAGTACGCAATCACTCAATACGCTCACTCTCATGACGGCCCTCAAAGCCCAACCGTGGTTGATCATTATTCTAACGATTGCTGCGCCAACAATGGAAGAACTCGTTTTTCGAAAGGCGATTTTTGGCGGTCTTAGTGGCCGCTTAAATTCGGTATTAGCCGCACTCATCTCTAGTTTATTATTTGCCGTGATTCATCAAGACAGTCATCTAATTATCTACGCGGCAATCGGCCTTTTCCTTTGTTGGCTGTATCGCAAAACGGGTTCCATTTATACAACGATTATCAGTCATGCGGGAATGAATCTCGTCGTAACGCTCTTTTATCTCAGTCATTAAAAAAATAGAGCCCATCAACCGACATTACTGCTGGTTAATGAGGCTCTATTTATTTTGACGCTTCTTCTGTATTATAATTATCAAGGAAATAAATTAACGTTTGTAACTCTTTCGCTAAATCAACATTTTGAATCCGAATGGTATTCGGTACAGAAATTCGAATTGGGGTAAAGTTCATGATGCCCTTAATCCCTGCATCAACTAGTTGATCCGTTACTTTTTGAGCAACTTCGATTGGAACCGTCAAGATGACGATTTCAATTTGTTGTAACTTCAATTGTTCAACCATTTCGTCCATTGAGTAAACCGGCACACCTGTTTGGATTGTGCCAATTAATTCAGGTTTAACATCAAAAGCAGCGCTAATCCGAATATTATTCGTTTGTCTAAAGTTGTAATTTAACAAAGCATGTCCTAAATTACCGATACCGATCAAAGCAACATTCGTTAAGCGATCTTGATTCAACGTCTTCTTGAAGAAACTCAAGAGAGACTCAACATCATAGCCATAACCCCGTTTACCGAGCGCACCGAAATATGAAAAATCACGGCGAATTGTCGCACTATCGACTTTAACAGCTTCAGATAGTTCAGTTGACGAAATCTTGGTCTTACCCGAATTGTTTAAAAAGTTTAGATAACGATAATATAAAGGTAAACGCTTCGCTGTGGCTCTTGGAATTTTATTTTCAGCCATTTGGAACCTCCGTTCATTCTTTTACTTGTGAAAATATCCCTACACTATATTGAAATGATACTGAATTTTCTTGTGAAAAGCAATTAATTTACTATTTTGACTGTCTTTGCCCTAAATCTGTTATGATAGTTGAAACGGACTTTAACGATTCCTTAAAATGGTACCTTAAAAACACGACATCGAAAGGATTTTACATTGTGATATTATTACAGGTTCAACAAGTCGCCCGTCACTTTGGCGGTGACTACTTATTTAAAAATGCACAATTGGAAGTGCAAGATCACGCCCGCGTCGCCTTAGTTGGCCCTAACGGTGCTGGTAAATCAACACTTTTGAAGATGATTGCTGGCATTACGACGCCCGATGATGGTCAAATTATTCTGGGTAAAAATGTCCAAGTTGGCTACTTAGCCCAAGATAGCGGTCTTAGTTCTGAACGGAACATCTATGACGAAATGCTAACGATTTTCGAAGGCCTTCGCCAAATGGAAGCTCAGATGCATACGTTGGAACAAGCAATTGCCGATCCAGATGCTAATCGTTCAGATGAGGACTACCAAGCCCTCTTAAAACAATACGATCAGATTCAACACGACTTTTCTGAAGCAAACGGGTATGGTTACGAAGCCGAAATTCGTGGTGTATTGCACGGTTTCCAATTCCCAGAAGAAACTTTCACCAAACCAATCAGCACGCTATCTGGTGGCGAACGGTCCCGCTTAGCACTTGCTAAGCTATTACTTGAGAAAAAAGACGTCTTAATCTTGGATGAACCAACTAACCATTTGGACATTCAAACCTTAACATGGCTTGAAAATTATCTTCAAACCTATCCCGGCGCACTTTTAACCGTTTCTCATGACCGCTACTTCTTAGACAAGATTACTAAAGAAGTTTACGATATGAGTCGCCACACATTAACGCACTACACCGGCAATTACAGTCACTTCTTGACGCAAAAATCAGCCAACCTATCACTCGAATGGAAGGCTTATGAGAAACAACAATCCGAAATCGAGAAACTCCAAACATTCGTCGACAAAAACTTAGTTCGAGCTAGCACGACTAAGCAAGCCCAAAGCCGCCGTCGTCAACTTGAAAAGATGGATAAGTTAGAACGCCCAACCAACGACGCCTCTAAAATCCACTTCCATTTTGATATCGATCAACCAAGTGGTAACAAAGTCTTGCAAGTCGTTGACGCAGCTGTTGGTTACTCAGCCGACAAAGTAATGGTCGAACCCATTAACTTTGAAGTCAACAAGCAAGAACGCTTAGCGATTATCGGACCTAATGGGATTGGTAAATCAACACTTTTAAAGAGTATCCTTCATCAAATTCCATTCTTAAAAGGTCACGAACGTGTTGGTAGCAATGTTTCTATCGGTTATTATGACCAAGAACAACGCAACCTCCACGCTAACAAAACTGTTCTTAATGAATTATGGGATGAACATCGCACCACCCCTGAAAAAGAAATCCGCACGCTTTTGGGTAGCTTCTTATTCACCGGCGACGATGTTTTGAAAGTCGTCTCACAATTAAGTGGTGGCGAAAAAGCACGACTACTACTGACTAAATTAGCCATGAACCATGATAATTTCTTGATCATGGATGAACCGACTAACCATTTAGACATCGATAGTAAGGAAGTTTTAGAACAAGCCTTACGCGAATTCGATGGTACCGTCCTCTTCATCTCCCATGACCGGTATTTTATCAACCAAGTGGCAACCGGCATCATTGAACTGTCAACCACCACTGGCAGCAAGCGCTACTTAGGCGATTACGACTACTATCTCGCTAAAAAAGCTGAGGAAGAAGCCTTCGCACAAGCCGCTGAAGTGCCAGTTGAAGTCAGTGATCAACCTGTTACTGCTCAAGATAATTATAAAGCCAGCAAGGAAACACAACGGGCACAACGGAAGTTAGAACGGGAAGTCGCTGCTTTAGAAGAACAAATGGCAACACTCGAAGAACAAGCAACTGCCATTCAAGAAAAAATGACGCAAGCCGATATCATCACTAAACCATTGGTCTTGCAGGAATTACAACAAGATTTAGAAAAAGTGCAAGCAGACCTTGCCCAAACAGAAGCTGATTGGGAAGAACAAGCGATGGCACTCGAAGAATTGACTAATTAAAAACCAGAAAAAGCGCGTATCCTACGATACGCGCTTTTTCTAGCCAACAATTTGTTTGCCAAATGGGCTCAATGATAAGCTTGCTAATTTAAAATGTTGATGGGCAAATGGGATGCCGACAATTGTAATTGTTAATAACAAGCCCCAGAAAATATGGTTAGCCCATAAAATGAAGCCTCCAAAGATAAACCAGACAATATTTAATAAAAAGGAGCCCGCACCACCGCTCGAAACAACTCGTGCATTAAATGGCATTAACGTCAGACCACCAATTTTGAAACATTGTAAGCCAACTGGAATCCCCACGATTGTGACACACCACACTAAGCCGGCTAAAAACCAACCAACTGCACTCACTAAGCCACCGAAAATCCACCAAATAATTGTGCCTAAAAGACTCATTAGCTTCTCCTCCTCTACTCTTTTCTCCGATTATACAGACTTGTCTAACCCTAATCAAAAAGCCCGCCTAATTACTTAGGTGGGCTTTGTTTTAAATCATTAACCGATTAGTGCTAACGCTTGTTTCAAGACGGTTTCGCCATCCATCATCCCGTAGGCTTTCATATCGATCACTTCAACACCAATGCCTTTAGGTGCCAATTTTTCTTTAAATTGACCTTCCATAAAGCGTACTTGAGGGCCTAATAAGACGCAATCAATTTTTTTGTTTTCTAATTGGTTATCTGCATCTGATGCGCCAGTTGCGAAGATTTCTGCATCGACACCTTGTGCTTCTGCTGCCTTTTGCATTTTTGAAACGAGCAAGCTGGTTGACATACCTGCCGCACAACATAACATGATTGTTTTTTCTGCCATAGTAATTACCCCTTAATTTTTTTAGATTGAAATGAAAAAATTGTACAGAAAGTGAAATGAAGCGTTTTCATCACTGCTGTAAATTCAGTATAAGCGCTTTCTAAATAATTGTCAATTAATGTTATTTTTTAATTTAAATAATTGCTGATTCCCCTTTACTGACTATTTGTTAATAAATTAACTAATAACTAGTGTTATTTTATATTGATTTTTTTAACCTGACTTTTCCTGTCAACTATGGTTAAATGGCTTTTAGACACTTTTTTTCGGAGGTATCATGTTTAAATTTAAATCACTTTATCTATTCAGTTACGGCCTTATTCTGAGCGCCATCGTCGGTATCTTGCTCGGCCTTTTTTACAGCTTGCAAAGTACCCTAATTGAAATTTTCTGGCAAAAAGCAACCTTTGGTGGCCTCTTAGACGCCATTATGCTGGTGGTGGTGGGCCTAGTCATTATTATTTCACGACACTATTTTGGGCCCCTCCCACAAAATTTGGGGGTCATTAAGGCTGATCTCAAACAAGCGGGCACTGCTAATTATCGCTATGTCCTCTTACAAATGCTGATTCCAGCTGTTATTTTAGTCAGTGGAACAAGTCTGGGCCCTGAAGCAACGTTGGTTAGCTCAACCTTCCTCTATAGTATTTGGCTTGCTGATAAGCAACGCTACGTCGCCGCGCATTTTGATGACTTATGTGTACAATCAATAGGCACGAGATTAAAAGTACTCGCGACACCGCACCGCTATCTATTGCATTATCAACAACCAACCACCTCACTTACCAAAGTAGCAACCTATCAAAAGAAAGCCCTCATTGTCACTTATTTTTTAAACGGGACCGCATGGCTTAGCGGTGTCTTCATCTTAACTGGTCAACCGTCATTAATTATTCGGCTTGGCCAATCACACTGGCAAGGGCGCGATCTCTATTGGTTTTTACCATTAGTGCTCGGAGGTTATTTACTCGGAAAACTTTGGTTGGCCGGCATGGTGGGCTTACGCAAAATTATGCAAGCCCGCCTCACCAACGATCAGGTCCGCGTCTTAATCGGTGGTCTGGCGATTTTCTTAGCCAGCCTCTTTTTTCCACACATTCTCTTTTCCGGTCAACATAACTTTCATTTATTCACCACGATTTGGCAAGATCAATCAATGCTTTTTTTAATGAGCCGCTCCCTATTAAAACTAATTTTATTAACAATCTGTTTGAACACCGGTTGGCTTGGTGGGGATATCTTCCCGGTATTGTTTGCTTCAACCGCTCAAGGGATGGCAATCAGCCAGTTATTTCCGCAAGTTGATTCCCTCTTTGTCATTGGGTTAATTGCCATCAGTATGGGCAGTGCCATTCTTGAAGCCCCACTGGTAGCTGGATTGATTATGGTTATTTTATTCTTACCGCCTAATCTCTTTTGGGTTGGTATTATTGCTACTGGCATCGTCTTAGGCTTAGAAAAATACCGTCAACATCATCAAGCACGCCGTGAGCAGCACCAAAGCCAAGGTGCGCGACTACATCAAAGTGAAGCCTGACAAAAGGGGGGCTGAGACAAAAGTAAATTTTGTCCCAGCCCCCTTTTTTGTTATCCAAATATTGATGGTCTAAACGTGTTCTATAAGTCATATCCTTCCGGTTAACCCTGAATCTCAAACGATTGCTTACAGCAATCATTCGCCATTCTGTGTTAATCCTCAGAACATACCCAACTTATGGCACACTCTCTTTTTTAAACGTGTTCTATAAGTCATATCCCTCCGGTTAACTCTGAATCTCAAATGATTGCTTGCAGCAATCATTCGCCATTCTGTGTTAATCCTCAGGACATACCCGACTTATAGCACACTCTCTTTTTTACTTTTAAAGTTCGTTTTGATATGGAAAGTCCAAACTAGGGACGGCGTTTAAATCTAAATCGGCCAGCGTATTTTGCGCAAGTGCAATGTGGGCAGCAGCGCCAATCATCGCGCCGTTATCGCCACATAAGCGTAGTGGTGGCATGATTAAATCAAGATCTAATCCTGCTGATTCAATCCCAGCCGCTAAGCCTTCTCGCAAGCCTTGGTTGGCCGCAACCCCGCCGGCAACAACCAATTGTTTAACCTTTAGTGATTGTGCTGCACGAAGGGTTTTAGTGACTAATACTTCAACAACACTTGTTTGGAAGCTCGCCGCTAAGTCCGCTTGATCCAATGTTTCACCAATTTGATCAGCATGGTGGACCGTATTGATAAAAGCACTCTTGAGACCACTGAAACTGAAATCCAAGTTATCTTCTTTCAACATTGCGCGTGGAAAATTAAACGTATCTTGGCCTAAATGTGCGAGGCGGTCAATTTCCTTACCAGCTGGATATGGCACACCCAATACCCGCCCAATCTTATCGTAGGCTTCGCCAGCCGCATCATCCCGTGTATCACCGATGATTTCGAATTGACCCGCAGCGGGCATATAAACTAATTCTGTGTGACCACCTGAAACCAATAGGGCTAACAAAGGGTATTCTAACGGTTTAACAAAGCGGGCCGCATAAATGTGCCCGGCCATATGATTAACCGGTACAAGTGGCAAATGATGTGCGTAGGCGATTGCTTTGGCCGCTGTGACCCCAATCAACAAAGCACCGACTAGTCCAGGACCGTAAGTGACGGCGACCGCTGTTAAATCATCATAAGTCACACCAGCTTGTTCCAGTGCTTCTTGTGTACAAAGTGTGATTTGTTCAACATGATGGCGACTAGCGACTTCTGGGACTACCCCGCCAAAACGTTGGTGACTCTTAATCTGCGTTGCGATGACATTACTTAAGATGCGTTGGCCATTTTCAATGACCGCCACACTCGTTTCATCACAACTTGATTCAAAGGCTAAAATTAATTCTTTTTTCTCCGTCATTTTGTTACTCCTATTGACTCAGTATGCGGCACATACTGAATGCATCTTCTTTTTCCTGAACATAATAATTACGTCTGGTTTTAACAACCTTAAACCCCATTCGTCGATAAACAGATTGGGCGCCGGTGTTACCAGTGCGGACCTCAAGGGTAATTTTTTGGCTTGGATAATCCCGCGCAAGTGCAACCACTTCGTGGACTAAAAAGTGGCCAATCCCCCTTTTTTGAAAGCTGGGACGGACCGCAATATTCGTGATGTGGGCCTCATTAGTCGAAAACCAGGCGCCAACAAACGCGACCACTTCTGAGCCTTGGCACAATACTAAATAAATCGATGTCCGGCGCTTGCTGAGTTCACTAGCAAAGGCCCACCGATCCCAGGGTGTTTTACCGCCATAGACCGAGCGTTCAATATCAATCAACGCTGGAATATCGCTCTGGCTAGCACGCGCCAAGTAAAACGGCTGATCATCAATCATGACTTGCCGCGTAACGTAGGGGAGCTCTTTTTTTAACCAAACACGTGGGCGTAGGTATTCCCTAAACTTGTTCCACATAAGCTGCCGATCCTTGATCGTCATGTGTCTTACCCCAGTTGACCTCTGCTTCTGTCTTTCTGAGATAATGTGGCCCAAAGCCATGGATGTCAGCAACTGGTTCAGCATTAGCCCCCAATTGACCTAGAACAGCTGCGTGTGGCAAGTTATGGTTGGCATCGACAAAATGGGCCTGACTACCCAAAGTGGCTTTAATCTGTGCGTTAAACTGTTGTACGTCACCGCCAACAAAATAGACAGGTTCATTTAATAACGCCACTTGTGCTAATAAGTCGGTTAGTGCCAAATATTGATCAGCAACCACGTTTTGTAAGTGCTGGTCTTGCCATTGATAAACACCGGCAAAAACGTTGTCCCGGCGCGCATCAAATAGCGGCACAATCAAAGCGGTTGTTTCTTGAACGTTCCCCGCTAAGAGCGCCAAACTGGAAATCCCGACTAATTCCTTGGCCATTGTCCAGGCAAAAGACTTGGCCGTTGTGACCGCAATCCGCAAGCCAGTATATGAACCGGGCCCTTGTGCGACTACAAACCGGTCGATTGCTTCAATCGATGTCTTAGTTTGTTTTAAAAGTTGATCAATCATTGGTAACAATGTTTGACTGTGGGTTTGCCGAATATTGACGGTCATTTCGCCTAATATTTGTTGGTCTTCAAGTAGCGCCACACTCACCGCTTGATTCGAGGTATCCATTGCCAATAGCTTCATTAATGTCATCCTTCTTCTGCTTATAATCCTTGTTATTCTAGCATAAATTAGCGATTAAATCGACACGCGTCACTTTTAGCTGCACTAAAAAACCACCTTGATAAAGAATAACTTTATCAAAGTGGTCGTTGTTTTTAAAATTATTGAATTCTGTCTTTCAAACGAACAATTGGTTCAAAATGCATCACGAGGTAAATCACAATCGGATGAATGACCATTGTGGCGGCCTCGCCCACTGCTCTTGTAGCAAAGTGGACACTGATTGGGGTCTGACTTAAAATCGATACCCACCATGAATTTAGGCCAAGATTAACGACGACAACCACCGTTAATACCGCTAAAATCACGCGTAACCACGTAATCTTTTGCCGGTAGAAGAAACAGCCGTAAATGAATGCGCCTAAGAAGGCTGATAACGTGAAACCGGGGAAATAGCCGCCCGGGACACCAATCATCAAACTATTGATGAGATCGCCAAGGACGGCCGCTAAGCCCGCCCAAACTGGCCCAAACCACCAGCCCATTAAAGCGGTGACGATAAAACCAAAACTAATTCTGTAAATCGTTAGCGAAATCGCAAAGCGCGCAATCACTAATTGTAAAGCGATTAGAACAGCTAGTAATACAACGCGTCTGGTGTCTAGCTTCACACCAAATAACCGATCTTGATTAACCATAAAAAAAGCATCTCCCTTTTGGAGTTGCCACAAATAACACTGCGGCGAATGCGGGACTAAAACCGCGAGCATTACTGCTCTTCGTCTGGTGTTCACATTCCGTTCCACCAGCACTTAACGCTTTAATCCCTACTCCGAATCTTTTTAGAACTTACTAAATGTACCACCGATTCCCTGAGGATACAACTATTCAGTTTGTCCACTTCAAAATATATCATCTCAATGTGGTTAAAATTTGCTATACTGGAACTAATTAAGCTTGATTATGAAAGGGACTGACAACTATGAAAAAAATCCTCGTCTTGCACACTGGCGGTACAATCGCCATGTCCGCTGATCAAGACGGTGCAGTCGCACCAACTGGTCAAAATCCAATGGCCGGTTTTGAAAAATTATTCGATAACCAACTCACAATTATTAGTGAAGAATTTGCGAATCTGCCCTCACCACACATTACACCAACCGTGATGTTAGCACTCAAGAATCGCATTCAAGCAGCTGAAGCAACTGGTATCGATGGGGTCGTCATCACTCACGGGACCGATACACTTGAAGAAACTGCCTACTTCTTAGACCTGACCTTGCCTAACAACGTGCCAATTGTTATCACCGGTGCGATGCGTTCTTCTAATGAAATCGGCTCAGATGGTCTTCATAACTTAATTAGTGCCGTTTGGACCGCCGCTTCTGACGATGCCCACGATAAGGGTGTTTTAGTCGTCATGAACGATGAAATCCACACCGCTCGTTATGTGACAAAAACGCACACGACAAATGTCGCTACTTTTAGAACACCAACTTTTGGCCCAATTGGTTTGGTCAGCAAGCACGATGCTAATTTCTTCCAAGAATTAATTCGTTCTGAAATCTGCGATATCCAAGAATTGGTTGAACCGGTCTTCTTATTAAAAGCTTATGCCGGCATGGACGGGACGCTTTTTGAAGCCATCAATCAGCCAACTACTAAAGGCCTTGTGATCGAAGCTCTTGGTGCTGGGAATTTACCACCCGCAACACTACCTGCCATCCAAGCCTTACTGGACCGCAATATTCCCGTTGTGCTCGTATCACGCTGTTTCAACGGTATTGCCGAAGACGTCTACGACTACGATGGTGGTGGCGTTAAATTGAAAAAAATGGGCATTACTTTCTGCCAGGGCTTAAACGGTCCCAAAGCCCGCTTGAAACTTCAAGTTGGCTTAAGTGCTGGTAAAACAGGCGCTGACCTCGTGAACTTCGTCAGCAATGCCGTTTCATAAGAAAACTAACTAAAAAAGGAGTGTGCCATAAGTCGGGATATCCCGAGGATTAACACAGAATGGCGAATGATTGCTGTAAGCAATCGTTTGACATTCAAGGTTAACCGGAAGGATATGACTTATAGAACACGTTTAAAAAAGAGTGTGTATCATAAGTCGGGTATATCCCGAGGATTAACACAGAATGGCGAATGATTGCTGCAAGCAATCGCTTGAGATTCAGGGTTAACCGGAAGGATATGACTTATAGAACACGTTTAGACCATCAATATTTGGATAACAAAAAAGGGGGCTGGGACAAAATTACTTTTGTCCCAGCTCCCTTTTTTTGTATCTGAAACGTACTTTTAGCAATACGCTTATCTTTTAGTCCATGCTATTTCGGCTTCTGCTGCGCTGAGGTCATCCACGGCTACCTTGTGGCGTGTCGTCATTATGTCATCCACCATCACTTGTTCGACCTGGCTTTGTGTCATTTGGCCGTATTGAATTTCATGACCATAACGGATATTAACACTTGTCACCCGATGATCCATCAAGAAATCATAATCCAAGGCGTCTAACATCCATTCAAAATAATGGACGTTATTGACGTGTTGATTGCCATCAATATCAAAATAACGCACGCGGTATTCTTTTTGCGATGCCTTTTCTGAGTCTATCTTCTTAATACGTGGGAATCGTTTGCTACCTTTGATTGCCATTGATTCAAACGGTGCCATGATTTCGGGGACAACGGGCACCATACTGCGCGTTTCATAAGACATCATCACAAAAATACTCTGGACAAAGACGCACTCGTTGCCCGCTTCATCATACAACCAAAAATTCCGATAACAGAAATAGCGATTATAACTCTCTGCTTCCGTCACAATCCGCACCTTTTCATCCACTTTGGGCATCCGGTTAATCGTCATTTGATATTGCGTGACAACCCAACCAAGGTTTAAACTATGCATGGTTTCTTCGCCGACGTTGAGGTCATTGAGTTGGTGTTCTGAGGCCAAAATTAAAACGTTGACCAATGATGCCAAAGTCAATTCGCCTTTAATATCCGTTTCAAAATACGGAATCCGGTATTCCTCTGTATACTGCTTGCCTGCCATCTTATTTCCTCTATTCTGTTAAATCGTGGTACGCGTTGTAGACCACCTGTTTCTTCAAGTCATTGGCCTTAGCGACCGTTTTAATGGCAACATTAGGACTAGCCCCTTGTTGAATCTGGGCTTCGACTTGTTCTGATAGTGATAAAGTCGGATTGGTGTCCACCACACTTAGGTTTTGAGGTGTTGGGTTGCCCGCTATGATAATCACAAATTCACCGCGCATTTCATTATCAGTTGCCCAAGTTAAGGCTTCTTGTAAATCACCGCGAATAAATTCTTCAAACTTCTTCGTCAATTCTCGGCCTAAAGTCACTTGGCGCTCGCCACCAAAACCGTTAATCAACGCTTGTAACGTCTTTTTTAAACGATGAGGCGCTTCGTAAAAGATGGTTGTTTCCGGCTTTAAGGCTAATTGCGCGACCGTTTCCGTTAATTCTTTACCTTTACGTGGTAAAAAGCCAAAGAACGTAAAGGGTTGCGGTGTAATCCCGGAAGCAATTAACGCCGTAATCCCAGCATTTGCGCCTGGTAGTGGTACGACTGCGATATTGGCTTCGATACAAGCTTTGACCAATTCATGACCCGGATCGCTAATCGATGGCATCCCCGCATCACTAACTTGGGCAATATCGTCGCCTGCTTCCAATTTTTCAATCAACGTTTCAATCCGTTGTTGCGTATTATGTTCGTGGAAACTAATTTGTTTGGTTTCAATTTCAAAGTGGTTCAATAATTTTTGCGTATTGCGTGTATCTTCAGCCGCAATTAACTGAACGTTTTTTAACGTCTCAATTGCGCGGTAAGTCATATCACCCAAGTTGCCGATTGGTGTTGGCACCAAATAGAGCACCCCTTGAGTGGTTGTTTTAAAACTAGATTGTGTTTGCATGTTTAATTATCCCTTCACGCCGTAATGACTCGAGCTTATAAAAGCGGGCGCCGCGACAAATAATCTTGCCTCAGCGCCCTGTTTGCGTTGCTTAATGATTAATCAGCTGTCCGTTCGCCATAAATAACGTCGTTACAAAAGGCGCATGGTTCGTCGTTTTCACGTCGCGAGCCATAGAAATAAGGACAGATATGAAAGCCTTCTTCATACAGATTCTGTAAATTTTGTTTAGACTTAGACAAACCTTGCGATAAATCTTTGGTGTCAGTTTCCTCAGTTGTTTGTTGTAATTCCTGAAGGTGTTCTCTGAGGTGTTTATTTTCAATCTCTAATTCTGCATTTTCTTCCAGAACTTTAGATAAAACTGCCTTCATTTCAGTGATGCCGTCAAACGTTAACTTGGCCTGCTGCTCAATAGTTAATAATTGTTCGTATAAGTCTGTTTTACTCAACGTTTACATCCTCCCGATGGCCTTTTAAGCTAATTTTTGAACTACGATCCGCTATGCTACTGCGATTAAATTTAACGTTAAACTCTCTAAGACGTTTTGGCAACTCACATTTTGTTCAAACGTGCGTTGGGCCGTTAAAACGAATTCTGTTTGCGCCACAATCTCCGCTGCGGTCATTTGTTGACTAATGGTGTTTAACTGTGTGCGATACTCACTAAAACAAAGATCACCCGCCAAATCATACCGGCAGTTTAAAAGATCTTGATACCACAAACCAATTAAGTTTAAGGCGATCTTTTGTTGGGACCGATCTGTCAATAACGGTAGTAGTTGCGTTTGAATCGTTACAAAACTCTCCAAATCCTTTTGGGCAACTTTTTGGGCCCAACTCGTGATTTTAGCAACGACTTGCATCAGCCAGTCTTCGGCCAATAATTGTTGGGCCTGCGTTAAGTCACTCGTCAAGTGACTCAACAGCTGTGCCTGCGCTGGTAAAATCTGCGCTTCTTCAAATTGTTGACGCACCATTTCCTTCGGCAGATTGGCTAAGTCAATCACTTGAAGCCGCGATAAAATCGTCGGTAACATCAGATTCTTATTGCTGGTACATAAAATTGCGTAGACGTTTGGCGCCGGTTCTTCCAAAAATTTCAATAAACTGTTGGCCGCACTAGCCGTCAATGTCTCTGCCGCTTCAATAATGAAAAGCCGCTGACTCGATTCCATCCCACTCTTAGCAACTTCTTGCTTCAAATAGCGAATATCAGCAATTTTAATGCTCTTACCGTCTGGTTTAATTTCGACGACATCGGGATGATTCCCAGTTAAAATCCGCTGGCATTCAGGACATTGATAGCAAGGTTGACTGTCTTCATTGACCTGTTGGCAAAAAAGACGCAGTGCTAACCATTGTGCCAATTGCATCTTACCCACACCTTGTGCACCGGCTAATAAATAACCATGTGCTAACTGCCCACGCGCAATAATCTGGGCAAACTGCTGGACAAGCTTGGGTTGCATTTGTTCAATTGTTAAAGTGGCCATTGTTTAGAAGCGGTGGAATTGTTCGATTGGCATCACAAAGACGGTTGCCCCACCGACTTGTACTTCAATAGGGTAAGACATTGAACTGTCCATTGTGGCATCCATATTGATAGGAGGTGTCATGAATTGTTCGCGTGCTTGGCACGTTTCTTCAATAATCTTCAATGCTTCTGGGACCCGTTCGTCTTCAATCCCCACGATAAACGTTGTATTGCCAGATTTCAAAAAGCCCCCAGTTGTTGATAACTTCGTTGCTCGAATGTTGGCATCAATTAATTCACTACTTAATAAGTTACTGTCTTTGTCTTGGACGATTGCTAATAATAATTTCATCTTAATCTCTCCCCTTATACTTCAAATAAATGCGGATTTGCTTGTGCGATGACTTGTAAACATTGTGTCACAACCGCTTCAAGGGGTTGTGAGGCATCAATTGTTTTAATCCGATCTGGGTGCGCCTGTGCTAGTTTCAAATAAGATTGACGCACTTTTTGATGGAATGCTAATTTTTCCTGATCCAAGCGGTCATATTGATTTTGACGATGCTGCTTAATCCGGGCTAACCCGACTTCAGAAGGCACATCTAAGTATAACGTTAAATCTGGCGTGAGGCCGTCAGTAGCAAATAAATTCATTTGCGCCACTGCCTCTTCCCCAATCCCGCGCCCAGCACCTTGATAAGCAATTGAACTATCCACAAACCGATCACAGATCACGAGTTTATCGGTTGCAAGTGCCGGTTGAATCTTTTCAACAATATGTTGTCTTCTAGCTGCTGCGTATAATAATGCTTCTGTTCGATCATCCATCGCCGTATTCTTCACATCCAGGATAATCTGGCGAATCTGTTCAGAGATTGGATTGCCACCTGGTTCACGTGTCACGACAATTTCTTGGGACACTTCTTTTTGTAAGCGTGCCACGACTGCTTCGAGTGCACTGGTCTTACCGGCACCATCTGGTCCTTCAAACGTAATTAATTTGCCTACCACACAACAACCTTCTTCATCAATAGAGTTACTCTTATTTTACTTGATTGAGCAAACAAGGTAAAGGGAAGGGGTTAAAAGTTCGCTAATAAAAAGATTGGTCCCCCGATAAAATCACTTTTATCAAGGGTCCAATCTTTTTTTGGTTATCTTAAAGCATTACGGCTGGCTACTTCACGCGAAACGGCATCACTGGCCACCTTGCGCTGACGTGCTTGTCGGTATAAAAATTCGAACTTTGCTTGTTGAATCTTACTTTCCATCTCCAACGTTTGATCTAGTCCTCTAACGTTTGCTTGCGTTTTTTGTGCTGAGCGCCACTTATCTTTCACTTGATAAATCAAATCAAGTAACGCTTCATCGCCAGCTTCTCTTAGCGTTGGTTTTCGTCTACCGAACATTATAACCCCACCATTTCTAGATTTCTTGACGACCCTCGACAGCTTTTAATAAAGTCATCTCATCCGCATATTCAATATCGCTCCCGACCGCTAAACCATGGGCTAAGCGAGTGACTTTAATCCCGGCCGGCTTAATTAGCCGTGAAATATACATCGCCGTTGCTTCCCCTTCTGGCGTTGCATTGGTGGCGATGATGACTTCTTTAGCTGGTGTTTTTTGGAGTCGTTTAATTAAATTAGCAATATTAATATCGTCTGGCCCTTTACCTTCAATTGGTGACAACACCCCGTGCAAGACGTGATAGAGACCGTGATAATCGTTCATCCGTTCCATCGACATCACATCTTTAGGTTGTTCGACCACCAAAATCATTTCCTGACTACGCGCGGTATCCCGACAAATCTCACAAGGATCTTCATCAGTGATATTGCCACAGACACTACAATAATGGAGGTCTCGGCGTGCTGAAATCAGATTCTTGGCAAAGTTAGTCACGTCATCTTCATTCATATCAATCGTATAAAAAGCTAATCGCGTTGCTGTTTTGTTACCAATGCCTGGTAACTTCATATAACTTTCGATCAACTTCGCAATTGGTTCTGGATATTGCATATGTGCACTTCCTTATTCGGTTACCTTAGAATGGGAGGCCCTTTGTGAACTTGCCCATTTTAGCTTGTGTTTGTTTATCGATATCAACCATTGCTTCGTTAACTGCCATGATGATTAAATCTTGAAGCATATCAATGTCATCTGGATCAACAGCTTCTGGTTTGATGGCGATATCTTTCATCTTCTTGTCACCAGTCATGGTCACAACAACAGCATCGTTAGCAGCCTTACCAACGAATTCAGTGCTGTTTAATTCGTCTTGTGTTTGACCCATTTCTTTTTGCATTTTTTGCATTTGTTTCATCATACCTTGCATATTACCCATTCCGCGCATTTTAAAACATCCTCTCAATTTTTAAATTAATCTTTTTGAACAACGACTGCATCCCCGAATAACGCTTGGGCCTGCTGCACAACTTCGCTAACTTCAGGCGCCGGTGCTTTTTCGGTAGTCGTCGTTGGTTGGTCCTCATTATTATGACCTGAAACCGCATGATTTTGCAAATATTCTTTCCGGATTTCTGGCCAATTATCTTGCGGTACTAAGACCACTTTAAACGGATTGCCCGTTAACCGGTTTAAGCCGTTTTCTAGGACCGTCAATAAATCCTGATCGTTATTAGCCCGTTCGAATAAAATTTCGTAGTTAAAAGCGACAACGACGCCACTTTGACTCGCTGCTACCGGTTCAGAAACCCGCATAATCGCTCGTTTGGTAACATCTAACATATTTAATAAATCTGGCCAAACTTCTTTTAAGTTTTCTAAATTAGTCCGAGTAGCATCCGCAAGTACCGGATAAATCAACTTGCGGTTGACCTTCTTACTAATTTTCTTAGCTGGTTTAGGTTTTGCTTGTTGAACAGGCGCACTTGGTCCGGCCGTTTCTAATTTCTGTAAGGCAGCTTGTAATTGAGCAACTTGTTGACTTAATTGGGTCACTTGCTCATTATCGGCTGGGTCTGAAACATTGGCGCTAACGGCCGCAGGTGCCACTGGTTGTTGCGTCAAACGCACCGTTGCAACTTCCAAATAGATTTCTGGATGATTAGTGAACCGTAGTTGTTGTTGCGTTTCATTTAAAATATCGATCACCGTATACAATTGTTCGGCGCTCAAGGCATCACTAAGTTGTTTGAAGTGTTCGTCCAATAAATCCATTTCATTAGCCATTACCAATTCAGGTGCTTGTTGATACATCAATAAATCACGTACATATTCGATTAAATCTTCAACAAAGCGTTGGGCATCTTTACCCTCAGCTAATATCTGTTGCAATAGTTGCAACGCTGCTTTAGGCGCGTGATCGTGAATTGTTTGTACGTAATCGGCTAGTAAAGCTTCCGTCAAACTCCCCGTCACATCCAACGCGTTTTCTAAAGTGACGTGATTATCACTAAAGGATAAGACCTGATCCAAGATACTCAGTGCATCTCGCATCCCACCTTCAGCAGCTTTAGCGATCACTTTTAACGCAGCTGGATCGTAAGTCATTTCTTTTTGTTCCAAGATGTAAGCCATCCGTTTGAATAAATCAGCAGCCGTAATCCGCTTGAAGTTAAAGCGTTGGGTCCGCGAAATAATCGTCGCTGGCACCTTGTGAACTTCGGTCGTTGCTAAAATGAAGACCACGTTGGCTGGTGGTTCTTCCAATGTTTTCAACAGCGCATTAAACGCACCGGTGGATAACATGTGGACTTCATCAATAATATAAATTTTATAATCGGCTTGGGTTGGGGCATACTTCGCTTTATCCCGGATATCCCGAATTTCTTCAACCCCGTTATTTGAAGCCGCATCAATTTCAATCACATCATTTAACGCACCGGCAGTAATTGCCCGACACGTTTCACATTCATTACAAGGTTCGCCATCTTTTTGATAATGACAATTAATCGCCTTGGCAAAAATCTTCGCAGCGGACGTTTTCCCAGTCCCCCGCGGCCCCGTAAATAAATAGGCATGACTCGTCTGTTTTGTGATGATGGCGTTTTTTAATGTTTGGGTCATTGTTTCTTGCCCAACGACATCATCGAACCGTTGTGGCCGCCAAACCCGATATAAAGCTTGATAGCTCATTTAATGACCTCCGCCTTTCACCTAATCGTCCTATTATTTAAAAAAACTACTTGTTCCATTTTAGCATATTTTACAGTATTTTTTAGGGCCTAAAGGCACTAAAAAAGAGACTGCTCCAAAAATAATTTTAGCTTCAGTCTCCCTGCATCTTCTGAATCAACGTGCTTTTTCAGACATATTGTTACGGTTAGCAGCGCCGCGCAAACAATCGACCACGTCGCTTATTCACGTGACGAGGCTAAGCCTACACAATATGACCGCCTGAAACACACTAGGCACTAAAAAAGGATTAAGTCATATTGACCTAATCCTGGTTAATTTCTAAAAAACTTAAGACACATGATAAAACAAACTTAGTGCTGCTTTCTTCCGAACCTGACACGATTCGTAGGCTCATCATTGTCTCAAGGCCTTACGGCAACTCTTATTCTACCTGATTAGGTTTAAAATTACCAGTTTTTTTCTTCTTTTTTCGACGATTTTCCCGAATTTTTTTGAAAAAAGTCTGTAATAAGGCGGCACATTCAACTTCGCGCACACCAGCCACCACTGTCGCTTGGTGATTAAACCGTTTGTCCGTCAAAAGATTCATCAAGGTGCCAGTCACACCGGCTTTTGGGTCGCTAGCGCCAAAATAAACATTTGGAATTCGACTGTTAGTAATCGCCCCGGCACACATTGGACACGGTTCTAACGTTACAAAAATCGCCGTGTCTTCTAAGCGCCAACTCTTTTCAACCATGCAAGCTTCTTGAATCGCGATGATCTCCGCATGTAACGTTGCATCCTGTGCGTGTTCGCGAATGTTGTGCCCCCGACCAATAATCTGGCCGTCCTTCACGATAACCGCCCCAATCGGTACTTCACCAATAATCCGTGCCTGATTCGCTTCATCAATTGCAACTTGCATCCACTGATCAATCTCAGTTTGTGTATATCCCAATTCACTAACCCCTTTACCAATCAAAAGAGTGTCCCTAAAACAAAAGACATCTTTGTCCTAGAAACACTCTTAGTCGTTTTTTATAGCCGTTCTTTGACTTTCGTCGCATAAGCCGTCAACGTTTGCCGTAAGTCTTCCATCATTTCTGGAATATTATCGGTTTGTTCGCCTAGCTTATCCTTTAATTGGTTGAGCTTATCAGCCGCCCCTAATAAATTATTCACGTCTGCATCGGAAAGTTGATCAACCAATTCCAATGCCTTTTGATTACCATGTAGTTTATCTTTGACAAAGTTTTTAACTGCCAAACGTTTACGGTAGCGTTCAACTTTCTCGATGATTGCCTTAGAACCAACGAAAGTGGCTGTTGCACCGACCCCCGCTGTGACACCAACACCAATTAGAATCTTATATCTCATTTTCATTGTATCAACCTCCTTACACTATAGCCCTATTTTAGCATATCCCAGCCTGTTTGACGTCTTATCGGCTCAACATTATTTTAACTTAATACTTTGTAAAATATAGTAGCCTTTATCCTTATGAATGATTTGTACATTACCAAAAGTATCCGCCATTAATTGCTTAGCTGAAGGTGCGCCTTGCTTCTTTTGAATCACGACGTCTAATTCACCATCTGGTAACAAGTGATCGTAGGCACCCTTCAAAATATTTTGAACAACTGTTTTGCCAGCTCGAATTGGTGGGTTCGTCAAAATCGCAGCGTATTGCGCCGTCACATTTTGATATTCAGCTGATTCAAAGATTGCAACATTTTGGATTTGATTCAAATCGCAGTTTTTTTGTGCTAAACCAAGTGCGCGTTCATTAACATCGACCATGTCGATTTGACGCTCAGGTGCTAGTTTAGCAAGTGTCATCCCAATTGGCCCGTAACCGCAACCCATGTCTAAGATGGGACCTGCTGGCGTCTCGCTTAAATCAACGGCATCTAGTAATGCCCGTGAACCGTAATCCACAGTATTTTTGGAAAACACACCATTGTCAGTCGTGAACTTGAAATTAAAGCCCCGTAGTTCAAACGTCCAATTTTTCTCAGCGTGTTCAACTTCCGGATTTTTTGAATAATAATAATCTGTCATTTAAGAACCTCATTTGTCTTGATTGTTAGTTAAGTTGCCGATTTGAACAAAACGCATAAAATGACCTGCGAGTCCTTTTCGTTGTGGTGTCTCCGTCACTTTTTGGTTCACTACTAATAGAATTTGGAGCATCGTAAAGATAATTGAGGTCCGCTTTTGATAAGCAATGTATTTAGGAATCCACTTCGTCGTATATTTCTTCTTATACGTCCGTAAGCCTTGGAAGCCGTAGAAGTGATAGCCATATTCATAAATCAAATGCGCGATTTTTTCTTCAATAAAACTGAATTCTGACGTCCCCACATTGGCCAGTGGCGCCATCCCTAAATTGAAGTACTCATAACCTTCTGCTTTGTTGTGTTCAAAAAGACTAATGAAAACTTCATCCATTATACCAGATGGCGCGTCTTTTCTGTGGCGCATGAGGTCAATACTTGAAACTTCTTTCGTCCCAGTTGGCATATCATTGGCAAAAGCCACAATCCGATGCTCTGGATCATAAATCACAGCGATGGCTGCCTGTTGTAAATAATTAGGATCGAAGAAGCCCAGTGAAAAGCCTTTTTCAACCCGCCCATCAAGCCAATCATCCGAAACGGCCTTCAATTCAGCCATTAAGTCATCTGAAAATGGTGGCGTCAATAATTCAAATTGATAACCTTCACGTTCAAATTTATTCATCAAGGCCCGCTCAGCACGGCGCTTCTTACCAACTAACGTAAAGTCAGCCAACTTCACGTACCCTTCTTCACCAAACTTGATGAAATCAAACCCAATTTCATGTAATTGCATCGTTAACTCAGCCGAGATTTCATAGAACGCCAAATGACAATCAATCAAATCGGCTTCGCGCATCAATGCTTCAATCGCATCTATAAACTTGTCTGGATTTCCGACTGGTTCGCCCATCACAATCAAGCGATCCGCTTTTTTTCGGAATAACAAGAAGACTTGATCTTCGCCATCTTCTTGATAGAAGTAAACTGATTTGTCTTTTAGATAAGCCAAATGACTAACTTCATTGCCGCCGTATTCCGCAATCACCTTGCTAATTCGCGCTTCATCAAATGGTGTTGCGATCTTATGCCCACCACGACTTAGATAGCGGAAAACGATGAACAACGTTGCCGCTGCCACTAACAAGCCAACAAACCCGACAAGCCAAATTCGTTCCGACGGGAATAATAACGCCGTTGGTACTGGTTTACGGTGATGCAAGTGTGGTGAGTTCGCGATTCCGACAAAACTATATAGCAAGAAGACGCCGACAAAAATGGCGCCATCGACGATTCGATCATTCCATGAGAATTCAATCTTTTCACGATAAAGTTCCCGTTTCAATAAGAGGCTAGCTAATAAGACAAGGATCAAGAAAACAGCCAACTTAATCGAGAAGTCACGCCATAGGGTATTGGCAATCGCAATCACCAATAAAATCATCAATGGCCAATAAACCCGTTTTACCCGGTTAGCAACCCCGCGTGCTAACCCTAGCATGACAAAGGCCACGATAATATTCGTCACCCGGTCTAGGAAAAAGAACGTGTAAGGATAAAGTTGACCGATCACGGTATTGGTAATCGCAAAGTTTGGCACAGTCGCTACTAATAGTAAAATAATCCCCGAAATATAGAGGAAAAAGACGATAAAGTGGTGCGCGATTTTTTGCATAATCTGCCGTGGTAGGCCTTGAAGGTAGTGATTTAAGCGACTACCCGCATCGTGGGTAAATAAGCCAACCCCCACCAAGAATGGCATGATGTAGTAGAATACCCGGTAGAATGATAACCAAACAACTGCATCAGCATTACCAACGCCAATTGCACTCAACCCAAAGATCATGAATAAATCAAACGTCCCTAACCCACCAGGCACCATCGAAATGACCCCAATGATGTTGGCAATCATGAATAATGGTAGGACTTGTAATAAGTCACCTTTGATTTCCAAGAAATAACCGATCAGCAAGAAGAAGCCACCAGCAAAACCCCATTCAAAGAATGAGCCTGCCGTTAAGCGCAAAATCCGTTTAACGGATAAATCACTAAAAAATGCCGCGTTCTTCAGACGGGTACTTCCGAGTAATACTGGGAAATAACAAGCCCCGCCGACTAACCATAACCAGTAGTTGGCATAAATTTGACCAATGCCAAAGCCAAAGATTAAGACGATGCTAATTAAACACCAAATCGAAAGACCCGCTAATAAAAAGAGTGCAATCTTTGAAATTGCAATTAAGATTTCTTTTTGCGAAGCTTTTTTACCGTAGAAGTTAGCCCGTAAACTAGCACCTAAAAAGCCGCCAAAGCCGGCGATATTCGTAAATGTATTAACAATCCAGCCTGATTTGACCTTATACCAAAACGAATACTCTTCTGGTAACAACTCCGCAATGACAAAGTCATAATTGAGCATTGGTAATATCGCTAAAAAACCAATTACGAGCATCGCTAGTAACGTTAACGGACTCTGCGTGGTCAAACTTGCGCGTAATTGTTCTCCGTTGAGATCTCGAAAAATACGACCGACTTCAAAGATCACAAATACTAAGACTGATAAGATAAAGAGGCCTTTTAATAGTGTTAAATGGCGCTGGATTCCTTGATAAATGCGTCTACCCAAATTTTTCATTTTAGTCTCCTCTTGATAATGAGATACCTTAATTATAAGCTATCCAACAGAAAAACTCAGCAAAATGACAATTATGTTAGTTACACCTAACGCACATTAATCCGTAAAGCACTCATAATGACTAACGTCTGGGCAGAGCTAACGGTTGCGCCACGCAATAAATCGAGTGAGAAGACCGCTTTTTCAAACGTATTGTGACTCAAATCAAATGCTTTTAAATTAGTCCCCGTCAAATCAATCCCGTTCAAATCATTACCGCTCATCGTCAACCACTGCCAGTCGACATATTCAAACGCCACTTCTTGTAGCGAGCATTCTTCAAAATCCACATGTCGGATTCGTGTTTGGTTGAACCCCGCATAATCCAATTTGCAAGCGCCAAAGCGGACATCCCGCAAACCAGCTTCGGCAAAATCAGCCCCGACTAACTGGCAGCCTTCAAAAGCCACTCGCTGAAAAGTATTGCCGATAAACGAACAGTTTAATAACGCACAATGCTCAAAAAAAACGTCTTGAAAATCACAATTATCAAACGTCACCTGTTCAAATTGCACATTTTTAAAGTGGCTGCCCTTGAAATAGGCCATATTAATTGTGACTTCTTTTAACGGCACCTCAGTAATTAACTGATTTTCATAGGCTTCATCCGTTTCAAAATATGCTTCCTGGTAGGGACTTAAAGTCGCCATTAAAATCGGTGCTTGTGCTTTTTTTACTGTCATCATCATTTCTCCTCTAATTAAAAAAGATCGGCAGTCAAACTTGGTTGCCAATCTTTTTTACTTACTATTTTGTATAACGATTGCCCGGGTAATAATCGGCAACCTTCATTGTTTGATCAACACGACCACGGCCGGTTGCATAATCGAACTGCATCTTTGGCTCAACATTCCAAACATAGGCGTTAAAATTCAATGTCTTATCTGTTGAAATTGCTTGTACCCAATAACCACGTGGCATCAATTCTGATCCGCGGAAAACAGTCGTCACTTGATAGATTACTTTTTTATGCCGAATTAAAGCTTGGCGAACCTGATCTTCAAAAATCTGCATCGTCCGCTGGTTACTGAATTCGGTTTGGGTGGCTAAATTCTTAGGATTGTCACTACTGCCCAATTGTCCCTTCTTAAAAACGCCATCTTCATCGAAGTTAAAAGATATTGCATAGGCAATCAGATGACCACGATTCTGAGGTATTACTCGGTGGCCATCAATCATCACGGGCTGGTTATGCCAGCCGGTTGGCCGCCAATTTTGCCGTTCACGTGTATTGGAACGTCCCAACGTATCATGTGATAAATAAGCTGTATTGGTTGTCGTCCGATTCAAATCGTCTAACGCGCCCCATATTTAATCCGTTCGGTTTGCCATTGGCGCACATCTAACGTCGATTTGTTATGGTTAACAACCAGATACGGCTTATCACCACTTTTAAACGTCTTATTCGATAAAGTGGTCGTTGCTTTGGTTTGCTTGTGAGTCGTCGTTGTTTGTGTCGGTTTATGGGTCGTTGTTTGTTCAGCCTGACAGCCCGCTAATACAAGTGCTAATAGCGCAACAACGCCAATGAATCGTTTTTTAAACATTTGGGGACTCCTTTTTTTTCGTTTGCTTTGCTGCTCTTCGTTTTAACTGCCGCATGGTCTTAAAGTATGATCCCAATAAGACTAAACATGAACCAATCCAAGCTAATGGATTGGCCATGCTAGCCCCGGTAAAGCCAAGCATCCTCACTAAGATAATGCCTGCAAAAATCCGCATTAATAACTCAGCCAATCCTGCTAGCGTTGGCATCACACTCTGCCCTAAGCCCTGTAGTGTATAGCGAATCGCAAACAGGATCGCTAAAATAAAGTAACAACTACTATTATAGCGGAAATAAATTTGCGCTAACGCCGTTACGTGCGGCTGTTGCGTCCCGATAAAGATATTCACTAATGGTCGGCCAAAAGTAATAATTAAAGCCCCCATTATAATACTAAAGGTAATCGACACCAATAACGTTTGCCGCACGCCCACCCGGATTCGATCGTACTGCCGAGCCCCATAATTCTGAGCCGCATAGGTCGCCAGTGCAACACCAAATGAATTACCGACTTGGTTTGCAAGTTGATCTATTTTGCCAGCTGCCGTATAGGCTGCGACTGCGCTTGCACCTAGTGTATTCAACATAATCTGAATAACAATGGCTCCAATGGCAATAATTGAGGATTGAAATCCCATCGGTAAGCCTACTTTTAAATGCTCACGAACTTCTTTGGGCGTTATCCGAAAAT
The DNA here is from genome assembly GCF_033176295.1 of Latilactobacillus sp. NCBI lineage: Bacteria > Bacillati > Bacillota > Bacilli > Lactobacillales > Lactobacillaceae > Latilactobacillus > Latilactobacillus sp. Next base: position 22,196 of record NZ_JAMQEX010000003.1, on the reverse strand, counting down.
CTTTACGCCGTAAAACCAAGGCTGGAATCCGTCGATAAATATAAATTAAGCATAATACAGCAGAAACCACTTGCGCGGAAACTGTTGCAAATCCAGCCCCTTCAACACCCATTTTAAATCCTAAAATAAAGATAAAATCTAAAACGATATTAACCACCACGCCCACAATTAAGAAAAAAAGTGGGGTTCGACTATCACCCAGTGCTCGGATAATATTCGATAATAAATTAAAAGCCATGGAAGCAAAAATACCAGCGAAAATTATCATAATAAACTGCTGGGCATCAGCAATAATCGCCGTTGGTGTCTTCATCAAAACTAATATCTGCCGCGAAAACACCATACTCAAAATGGTTAAGATTACTGTAATCACCAAACTAATTAGGATACTGGTTGCAAAACTACGCTTCACACCGCGATAATCTTGTGCACCATAACGTTGGGCTGTCAAAATCGATAAACCAGCTGTCGTCCCTGTACAAAAACCAATAATCAGCATATTTAAGCCACCAGTCGACCCAACAGCTGCCAAGGCATTGACACCAATTGTTCGTCCAACAATTAGAGTATCAATAACACTGTATAATTGTTGAAAAATATTACCAATCAACAATGGTCCGGTAAACAAAATAATCACTTTTAATGGATTACCCTTAGTAAAATCATGCATATGAATTCCCCCTTTTTCTCACGCGCTAAATATAACCCACTGCGGTTGATTGAAAGAGCATTTTCAGACTCAATAAATTGAGTTAAGTTTCTCATATGCACTAGTAAATTACCATAAAAAGGCTTAACTTTTTTCACTTTTTTAATGCCATAAGAAAAGCTTGATTGATCTCCTAACTGGCGTTCAATCAAGCTTTCATTAACAAAATTTAGTTGAAATAATTAATCCCCATTGCATCGCGTACTTCTTTAAGCGTTTGTTCTGCAACGGCATTTGCTTTCTTGCTACCTTCTTCTAACATCTTATAAACGGCTGCTGGATTCTTTTCGAATTCAGCACGACGTTCACGAATTGGTGCGAATTTAGCTTGCAAGACTTCGTTTAAGTAACGTTTAATCTTCACATCACCCAAACCACCAGCTTGATATTGTGCTTTGAGTTCAGCCACTTTTTCATGATCATCATCAAAAGCATCTAAATAAGTAAAGACAGTGTTGCCTTCAATGTGACCAGGATCGGTTACTTTGATATGCAATGGATCAGTGTACATTGACATGACTTTCTTTTCAAGCGTTTCAGCGTCGTCTGATAGGTAGATGGCGTTGCCCAATGACTTACTCATCTTGGCGTTCCCGTCTAAGCCAGGTAAGCGACCTTCACCTTTTGGTGGGAAGACGCCTTCTGGTTCAACCAAAATTTCTTGGCCATAAACGTTATTGAACGTCCGGACGATTTCGCGGGTTTGTTCCAACATTGGTTCTTGATCATCACCAACTGGGACGGTTGTTGCTTTGAACGCTGTAATATCAGCAGCTTGACTAACAGGGTAAATTAAAAAACCAGCTGGAATACTTTGTTCAAAGTTCTTTTGTTGAATTTCAGCCTTAACAGTTGGGTTGCGTTGCAACCGCGAAACCGTCACAAGGTTCAAGTAATGCATTGTTAATTCACTTAAAGCTGGAATTTGCGATTGCACAAAGACGGTTGTTTTAGCAGGATCGATGCCCACTGATAAATAATCCAAAGCGACTTGAAAAAGGCTGTTACGAATCTTTTCAGGATCGCGCGCATTATCCGTTAAGGCTTGTTGATCAGCAATCATAATGAATGCTTCGTATTCGCCTGAGTCTTGCATCGCAACTCGGTTGCGCAATGATCCGATGTAATGCCCAATGTGTAATTTACCAGTTGGTCGATCGCCGGTTAAGATGATTTTTTTTGCCATAATAAAGTCCTCCAATTTTTACTTATCAACTAAAAAAGCGTCCTAATTGTTGTTCACAATTAGGACGCTTAGACGTGGTACCACCTAAATTGCACGAAAAAATCGTGCCACTTATGCGATAAGGGCGCTACCCGAACTGGCTTATCACCAGCTCCCGATTAAAGGCCCATTCACAACTTGCTTTTGACGACTTCTCAGTACCGCCGCTTCCTGTACAAAAAGTTAAAGTTGCTACTTATCCTTCACTCTGTTTGTTGAATTACTGTCATACTAACGGATTTTAAAATGAATGTCAAACGGTCGCTTTTTTCTAATAACACGACTATAATATAATAACTAACATCTGGAGGTCGCCATGCTACAAGAAGATACGCAACAACAAGAACAAGCCCGTGTTGATTTAACGGTTGACCAAGTCAATCAACGGCTAACGGTTATCAACCAGCAATTGGACAATGCCTATAATGAAACTAAAGATATTGAACAACGTTATGGTGATACTACCAAGGTCAATATTACGGAGGTCGATGACCGGATGGAAACCAATGCCGCCGTCCAACAGCAAAAACAACTAGTCGCAGCGGCCGTTGAAAACGAAAAACTCCTAACGTCACAACAAAAACGGCTAACGGATTTAGTCGACTCTCCTTATTTTGGTCGGATTGATATCAATGAAGACGGTGAGGAAGAATCACTCTACATCGGGACCGCCACTTTTATCAACGAGCAAGACCAATTCTTGGTTTACGATTGGCGAGCACCCATTGCTAGTATTTACTATAATGGCACATTAGGAACCGTCAGTTACGACACGCCTAATGGCCCCGTTAAAGTTGATTTAACACTAAAACGACAGTTCAAGATTAAAAACGGTCAAATTGAACATCTTTTTGATACAAACGAAACAGTTGGCGACGAACTCCTGCAAGCCGTCCTCGGCCAACAAAGTGATGAGTACATGCAAAATATCGTTGCAACAATTCAAAAAGAACAAAATGATATTATCCGTGATACGACTGCCGATTTACTAATTGTCCAAGGCGTCGCTGGCAGCGGTAAAACCTCCGCTGTTTTACAACGCATCGCTTTCTTACTCTATCACAGTCGTAGTCACTTAGAAGCCGATCAAATGGTCCTTTTTTCACCTAATCGCTTATTCAGTCACTATATTTCTGAGGTGCTGCCTAGTTTAGGGGAAAAGAATATGCGCCAAGTGACGATGGCTGAATTTTTAAGTCATCGTTTCTCGGGGCTTCAAGTTGAAACACTCTTCGATCGTTTTGAAAAAGACCAAGCGAGTTTCCCAGAAATGACGCAAGCAATACGCCGCTTTAAAGAAAGTGCCCCCTTTATGCAACAAATTACGGATTATGTTAAACAGGTTTCTACACAGCCATTGGCCTTCAATGACCTCTACTTTGAAGATCGTCCGTTCTTCACAAAAGCGCAAATTAATAAAATTTATCTCGATCTCCCACATAATATGCGTCCCGGTGATAAATTTATTGCCACTAAAAATACCCTCATTAAACGACTCAAACGCCAAATTAATTTAGAAGTGCACCTTGATTGGGTCGCTGAAAAAATTGATACCTTATCAGATGATGACTACCGTGCCATCGTCGGTGATCGCGAATTTGATTCTGGCGATTTAGAACAAGCATTTATTGCCCGGGAAATTGTTCAAAATTATTTTGCCGATTTATACGATGCTATTTATAACGATTACTTTTTGGATGTGTATACTGAATATCAAAACTTCTTACGGACAGCTTGTCCGGCTATAATTCCGGTTGCCGTTTGGGAAGCAATGATTGAAACAGTCGCTCAAAATAATGAACGCCACCTCGTCGGTTTAAGTGACGCAGCGCCAATTCTGTATCTCCGTGATTTATTAACCGATAGTGGTCAAAATCACAGCATTCAATACTTATTCGTCGATGAGATGCAAGATTATAGCATTGCGCAATTCGTTTATCTCCAGCATGCTTTCCCGAACGCTAAATTCACCGTGCTCGGCGATTACGCGCAGGACGTCTTTACCGCTACTTATCAAGCCGGTAATTTCATTGAACGCCTCTGCGCGGCTTTTCCAAAACTAAAAACTAACCAAATTAGTTTGACGAAGAGCTATCGCGCGACTGCCCCCATCACGAATTTCGCAAAAGCCTTATTGTCTAAAGAAACAGCCTTGCAAGCCTTTAGTCGTGATGGACGGCTCCCTCGTGTCATCACAGCCACTAAGGAAGCTAGTTTAAATGCCTTAACGCAAGAAATTTTCCACCTACAAAAACGGCATGCAACTATCGCCATTTTAACCAAGGATCAACAAACGGCGCGCCAACTTTTCGCCAGCCTGACTCCCGATGATCAGGTAACACTCATCTCCGAAACCACCCGCTCATTGCCAAAAGGTGTTTTAGTATTACCGTTATATCTCGCTAAAGGTCTCGAATTCGATGCTGTCATTGGTTACGACATTTCAGCAACCACCTTTGGCCAATCAAGTGACGTTGACTTACTCTACACACTGATGACGCGTGCCATGCACGACTTAACCTTGTTGGGAATTGGTACCCTCAGCCCACTCATTACTAGCCTCGATCCTCAATACTACCAAAACATTACAACCACTAAGGAAACGATTGCCTAAGCGTTTCCTTTTTTGGTACAAAAAAAGACCGTTGCACATTAGCAACAGTCTTTAATTCGAATGATTATTAAGCTGTTTATCGGATTTGAACCGACGACCCCCACCTTACCATGGTGATGCTCTACCTACTGAGCTAAAACAGCATAATCACGGCTAATTGATGACCGTGATATAAGTATATCGAAAAATAAAAAGCGGGTCAAGTCCCTAAAGGCCAACTTCTGAATCTGATAATGATAATTCAAAATGTTTTTGTAAAAACTTAGCGACACCATCGTTAACATTACTCTCCGTCACATAATTAGCGACTGCTTTTACTTCTGGTAAAGCATTTCCCATTGCAACACTATACTTAGCCGCTTGTAACATGCCAAGATCATTTTGACCATCCCCAAAAACAAAGGTATGATCTGCATCAATCCCATGTAGGGTTTGAATTTGGCGAATCGCCGTTGCCTTATCGATTCCCTTAGGAATTAATTCGATATTATCCGGTCCGGATGATGATAAATTCATCACATCTTGTTCAGCTAGGTATTGTTTCACTGACGCTAGTAATGCTGGTTCACCTTTCGCAACAATAACACCATTAATAATCTGATTACTCATCGCTAGCAAAGTATCTAAATCATTGACTGAGTCATAAGCAATTTCGGCCCCCATACTGGTGAGGTTCCCCGCATCACGTGCCACAAACCGCGGAATTTCACGTGTATAATATGCCGCATCAGTCGTAAAAAAATGGGCTGATAATCGCGGATCTGATTGTGTGATTTCGTAAGCTGCTTTTAGCGCAGCGTGGCCTAAATGATGTTGAACACTTCCTTGCTCATTTTCAAATACAGCACCATTAGAGGCAATATAAAATATCACATCTCGTTGCTGTAGTTCTCGAATAACCCGCTTCGTAAATGGTGTGACAATTTGATGATCAATGACTAATGTCCCATCAATATCTGAAAAAACTAAGTAAGGTTCCATAATAACTCCTTTTTCAGCCGCTTTTGTAATCGCTAACATAACTCTATTCTAGCCTATTTACTTTATAAATTAAATAGCTATCAGCAATTGTGTCACCGATTTATTTTCTTTTTACTTGGTTAGAGCTTGCTATTTAGAGTGACATAGTTTATTATCACCTTATTTGGTAATTTTATTATGTCTAAAGGAGTTTTTACGATGGATAAAGAAAATCTCAATATCGGTGATATTGTCACTGGTAAAGTCAACGAAGATCTAGAGTCAGCTTTTACAGGAACTGTCGAAAAGGTATATGAAAACTCAGCTTTAGTCACCATCACGGATTTCGACGCAGTTGATAAAGCTAACGTTTCGGAATTAAACAACAAAATTGTTGTTAATCTTAAACAATTGAAAGCCGCTAAAACAAAATAGTCCTAAAAGAGCCGATTCAACAATTAATCTTGTTGAATCGGCTCTTTTTTATTCATTACTTTCAAAGCGACCCCATAAATTCATTGTCGATTGAATATTAACAAACGCATTTGGATCTGCATCTTGCACCACTAATTTAAGGGCGGTCAAATCATATTTAGAAACAACTGTCATAATCACAGATGTCTCCTGATTCGTATATAAGCCCGTCCCATCCAATTCGGTCGCACCATGGATAAATTCGCGCATTCGTTTCTTTAACGCTTCAGGCTGCTTCGTAAAAATCGTTACTGTCACCTTTTGTTGTTGCGTGTAAATATAGTCCATTAATAAGCTCGATACGAAGATTTCAACGATACTATATAAAGCAGCACCCCAACCAAAGAAAATACCAGCAGCGAGGATAATCATGCCGTTAATGACGTTGTTCACGGCACCCACTCGCTTGCCTGTTAACCGACCAACAAGGGTCACAATAACATCAGTTCCCCCAGTGGAAAAACCAGCTCTAAAACAAAGACCAACACCAAGGCCAATTAATGCCCCACCAAACAGAGCACCCGCAAAGCGTTCCGTTAGAATGGGTTGAACTGGTACTGGAATGATTTTTAGAAAAATGACACTTGTAAAAACCGCAACAATACTGAAAATTGCATATTGATGATTGATTTTAAACCATGCCAATACTAACAGCGGCACATTCAGGATAAACACTAAGGCCGCCACACTCAAAGAACCACCAAGGTGTGACACTAGCGCTGTTAATAATTGTGCAACCCCCGTCACACCACTTGAATACGTCTTAGCAGGAATCAAGAATAGATTCACACTGACCGCTGCTAAAAAACCATAAACCATTGCGATTACAATTCGCTTGGAACTCATTTTTAAATCAGTCATTCTCAGCACCTCCATCAAAAAAGTCACACTCCCCCCTTGGAAGTGTGACAAATTAATTAAAAGTCCGATTCTCTTAAAGATTCTTATCCATTACAAAGGTCAACTTAGACAATTGCGTGCCTTCTGTGACTAACTGTGCTAACAAATCAGTTGTTGCTTCATTATAATGCGTTGCAATCTCATGATTTTGAGCCGTCAAAAAGGCCACTGCGTCAGCTTGATTTTCAATTGCTTTATCAGTTGCAGCAATCTTAGTTCTTGCCCATTCTGATAATGCCTTTTGATAATCGATATCAGCTTGTTTAAACGCACCATAATGCGATTCAACAATCATTGCTAATGCTTCATGTAACCAATAAGCATTCTTTAAGGTCATCTTTTCTGGCAATTCACGATAAGTTTCATCCGTATCATTTGCATTCGTAAAGAAAGGCACGTGAGGGCAGAATGTCGGTACACCAAAACCTAACCATTGAACACCTTTCACCGCATCAGGCACATTATTTCTAATCTGACAAATATGGGAATTTTGTGTCCGTGAAAGCGAAATTGCACGATAAGTCGTCTTTTGTTCTTCCGTCCCATTACCAAGTGGATCGTATTCTGTTTCGTTATAATGTGATTTTAACACATATTGAACATCTTCCACACTTAATTTGCGATTTGCTTTCCGGATAAATGGTAAATCACTTGATTCTGGTTCTTGTTTAATTTCTGGATTGAGATAACGTTGTGCGTACCAAACACGTGGTGTGTTATAGTGCCGGTCTTTTTCCGTATCTGTTCCAAAAATCTTCCGGAAATTCCATTCTGTCTCACTTGGGTTCAAGTGATTTCCACTAACAAATTCTTGAATGCCCTCTGACCACATATAGTTATCAGGGTCATTAAAATCAATATTTTCAATTGCAACTTGGTTTGCTGCAACTGCGTAACAGTCGTCTGGAATCTTAACGGCTACCCAGTGGTGACCTGTTACGATTTCTTGATACCAAACTTCATTTTCATCACTGTATTGAATACCGTTACCTTCGGCTGAGCCGTATTTCGTAACGATATCGCCCATCAATTTAACCCCTTCACGTGCTGAGTTAATGTATGGTAATACGAGTGAACACATTGAGTCTTCTGCTAAACCATTCTTAATCAACGGATCGTATGCTAAAACCCGTTCGTTAGCGTAGACACTTTCCGTTGCAGAAAGTGCGACGTTTTTTTCGTTAATGCCGTCTTCTTCATTCAAACCATCACTTAAATCACCATTAGGGGTAGAGGTATAACGATAACCTTCTTCTGGTAATGGCATGGTTAACCCATTATATTTAGAAACATATGTTTCGTGCCGATTGTGCACTGCTGGTTGTACGAAGAAACGTTTAGGGTGGATCGCATAAAAGCGATCTTCATTACGCGAAATCATCGTAGAGCCATCAATTGACGCATTCTTGCCCACCATCATTGAAGTACATGCGGATAACTCGATTCTGTCTGTCATTTGAAAAACTCCTTTATCTATAAGCTATTTTAATCATGATTCACAACTTTAATTAACTCAATCCGTCACACGTTTGATTAAATGTTCAGTTTGTTCTAAATGATTTAAATAAACGAGTAATCGTTCATATAGATAGTCGTTTGTTTCATCATATTCGGCTGCGAGTGCTTGGCCAATCTGATAAACACTCCGCTGACCATTAACGTGTCTAAATACGAAACTACCATAATCATCCAGCGTCAATTTTGATTCAGCTGGAATTCTGACGTGTAACCGTCTAAAGAATCGTTGAATCCAATGATCCTGAGGACGAATAATGGTTACCTGTCCCGCTTTTAATTGAAACTTAACTTCTGGGACCTTAGCAAAGATTAGTTGATTTAAATCAACTTCAGCCTTTTGCTTCCTCATCTTCGCTATCTCCTCCTTTTTTGATCATCATCAATGGTGCTGCAATCGCAACAATCATGACAACTAAGAGAATCAATGCCATTTCGTTACTGCTTGCAAAACCTGAAATCACGCGGTCTTTTAGAACACCTGTGACATGGAGGATAATCCCGATTAAGCCGATAATTGAACCACCAGCGATTAAACCTGAAGATAAACTAATCCCACTTTGGATTCGATTATTCTTAACAGCTTCATCACCAGTAACTTTATCGATAAACACTTTAATTAAAGCACCAATTAAAATGATTGATGTTGTTGAAATTGGTAAGTAAAAACCAATCGCAACAGTCATAATTGGTAATTCTAAGAAGTATAATACAATGGCCATTGCAACCCCAACGATAATCATAATCCATGGTAATTCACCAGACATAATACCTGATGTTAACGTTGCGATTAAGTTAGCTTGTGGCAAACCAAAAGCAGGTGTTGCACTGTCTGTGACAAATTGTGGTGATAAGATACTGATTGTCCCAATAACAACAACAACACCGATAAATGCTGAAATCATGAAGTATTTCATCATTTCTGATTTAGAACCACCGATAACATAAGTTACTTTTTGTGATTGCATGTAGCCACCACCAACAGCGATTGCTGTCACAACGAAAGTCCCAAACATTAATAAGATTTGTGTATGCGCATTGCTTGTCCAACCGAATAAGACGAAGACAACCGTCATAATCACTAATGAAGCAATTGTCATCCCTGATACAGGTAAGTTAGAACAACCAATTGTACCGGCAATTCGAGCTGATACGATAACAAATAATAAACTTAAGATAACAGCTAATAGTGCACCAACAATCCCCATCATGAAGTTTTGGGCAATAATAATACCAATTACAAAGATCCCAACAGCACCAAGTACAATTGAAACCATGCCAAGTGTGTTTTTATCTTCACCTGTTGTGTTTTTAGCGTTTAATGTCTTCTTGATTGATGTGACAATTGTTGGGATTAATTTAATGGCACCAATTAAACCACCACAAAGCATCATCCCAGCACCAATATATTTAACGTATGAACTTGCTAAATCGTTAACTGTCATTTGGTTAACAGCTAAGCTTGCGTTATTCCAAACATGAGCGCCGTTGCCAGCCATATCAGTAAAGTAACCGATAAGTGGTGCAATGGCAAAGTTTGATAATAAAGCACCCGCAAACATTGTTAATGCGACTTCTAACCCAACAATGAACCCAATCCCTGCTAGTAAGGGGTTAACTTCAACGTCTAATTTCCATTTATAAAATGATGAGCCAACATAGTTCATCATATTGTTAACAACACCAAAAACAGAAGTTGTTAACATCGTAATAACGCCACCGATACCAAAGCCAATTCCCATGTATTTCAAAGAATCGCCACCAGTATCAGAAGCAACTAGCGCTTCTGAAATCGCCATGGCTTCTGGATAAACCAAGTTACCATGTTCTTCAACAACTAAGTAGTTATGCACTAATGAAGATGTCCCAATTGAAAAGAGAATTGCTAAAATCCCAACAATTAATCCTTCAATAAAGTTGATATGACCACCAATTAAAACGATGGCTGGTAAAACATAAATCATCCCACTGGCGATTGATTCCCCACCACTGGACATCCCTTGCATGATATTTTTACCTAAAATCCCTTTTGATTTAGCGAAAGCCCCTACTAAACCTGAACCAATGATTGAACCTGGAATGCCGGCCGCAACAGTTAAACCGGCCTTCATTCCTGAATAAGCTGTGGAAGCTGCGAAAATAATAGCTAATAAGCTCCCCATAATTAAAATGGCTGTATTACCGACTTTCTTATTCCCTTGGCTGACATACGGGACATACTTTTCTCCCGAAATGCCACCGTATGCTGATTTTGAAAGCTTCTTTTGCATCGAATTTCCTCCTAAAATAGCAAAGCTATTTATTTATCAATACTCATATCTTGACCAAAAATTTGCATTTTAAGCGCAATCCCAGTTGGTGTTGCTGCTAAACCGCCTAAGCCAGTTTCTCTCAGTGTTGAAGGTAGGTTTTCACCAATACTCTTCATTGCACTAATGACCTCATCAGCTGGAATTTTACTTACTAAACCAGCAAGTGCCATATCAGCACTTGTTAAAGCGTTGACGGACCCAATCACATTCCGCTTAACACATGGCACTTCAACTAACCCTGCGACGGGATCACAAACTAATCCTAATAAATTAGACATGGCCATTGCAAAAGCTTCTGAAGATTGTTGTGGTGTTCCACCAGCTGCTTCGACTGCTGCGGCCGCCCCCATTGCTGAGGCACTTCCGACTTCTGCTTGGCAACCACCTGTTGCACCCGCAATCATCGCATCATTAGCAACAACCATCCCAAAAGCAGACGCACAAAATAAGAAACGAATCTGCGCATCACGATCGAGTGATAACTGTTTTGTAATCACCGATAAAATACCTGGTAAAGTACCTGCAGAACCTGCCGTTGGTGTTGCACAAATAATCCCCATTGACGCATTAACTTCATTTGTTGCAATGGCATTTTGAACGGCTTCCAACATGATATCACCTGATAGCGATTGCCCTTTTTCGCGATACCGTTTCATCAAAACGGCTTCACCACCAGTAATCCCGGTTGCTGACTGAACGCCTTCGCCGGTTACCCCTTTTTCTTCCGCAGCAAGCATGACATCTAAGTTCTTCCCCATTGTTGCCCAGATAATTTCTCGACTAGAATGGCTCATCTTGATTTCTTGCTCGATAATTAATTCCGAAATTGGGAGTTGTCGTTCTTGCGCTGTTTGAACTAACTCATGAATTTTTGTGTACATCCCATTTCACCGCCTTCTATAATACAATCATATCTTTACTCATACCGCGAACCTGTTCAACTTGTTCTGGATATGGCTTATCAAGTAACTCTAATTTATACAAGAAGCGTCCTGGTACACGAACCGAAATCCGCGCATCCCGGTAATTATCCTTGAAGATGTGGTCCAAAGCAGTCCCAATCTCTTGATCGGCTTCAACGAAAATAATGGGTAGTGGCCCATCAGGTTGGAAGATAATGCCGTTTAAATCGACCTTCCGAATTTCGATTGTCCCACCCCCGATTGAACAACCCCAATTCGTTAGTGATTTTTGCGAATTAATAAGCGTTAACTCAGCAGTATTGGGATGATTGACTGGACTATCACCAGGATCTTCAATGAATTCGACTTCAATCCCCTGACGACGAGCTAAATCAACCGCCATCGGTACTCGTTGATCAGCAGGATCAAATCCCAAAACGCCACTAATAATGGCGTAATCCGTTCCATGACCTTGATGGGTCTGTGCAAAAGATTCATAATAACGCACAATGACCTTTTGAATCGGAGCATGGAAAAGCCGATTGGCAACGTGTCCGATAGCAACCGCACCAGCAGTATGTGAGCTGGATGGTCCAATCATAATCGGTCCAATAATATCAAAAACACTACGATATTGGTTTGTCATTCTAAACGCCTCTCCTCAAGAAAAATTAAATAACAGCTTGTTAAATTAGGTTATTGTAAAATACATCACAATCCTTATACCTGTACCATAACACAAATTGAATAACAGTTCATTATATTACAATAAGCATATTTATGTGATTATGAGAAGGTTATTAAATGGTTGGCAAGCTTTACCATGTTAATTATATAAAAAGGTTTATTTAACGTCTATGCATCGCCTATATTTCTTATTTAAATCTCATAAATCACATTAGAAAAAACGATTTATAATTGTTTTACTAATTGTGCTATAACACGAGTCTTTTACTTTGCACTTACTAATAATAACTACTATAATGAATCTTAAGATAATCAGCAAAGGAGTCTCTATTATGAAAATATTCGTTATTGGTGCCCATGGTAACATCGGTCAATTACTAATTCCCAAACTCGTTGCAGCAGGTCACAACGTCTCTGCAGGTATTCGCAATGAGGCACAAGCAACTGAAATGACAGCATTAGGTGCGACACCCGTTTCTTTTGACTTAACGAAACAACCTAAAGAACTAGCACCTCTTTTCGCTGAACATGACGCCATCGTCTTTACTGCTGGTTCCGGTGGTAAAACTGGTGATGATCAAACGCTATTAGTCGATTTAGACGGCGCTGTTAAAAGTATGGCGGCTGCTAAAATCGCGGATGTGAAACGCTATGTCATGGTCAGTGCACTCTTCGTTGAAGACCGCGCAAAATGGCCAGAAAGCATCAAGCCTTATTATGCCGCTAAATACTACGCTGATCACTGGCTTGAATTCTCTGGTTTGGACTGGACTATCCTCAGACCCGGCACATTAACCAATGATGCCGGTACAGCGCAATTCACTATGCAACCAACTGGCGGGAAAGTTGCCCGTGCTGATGTTGCAGCAATGATTCAAGCCGTTCTTGAAAAGCCAGAACAAACAATTCACCACAAGTATTCATTTGTAAATGGTGACTTACCAATCCAACAAGCAATTGAACAAGCAGATTAAAAAAGTGGACCATCAATATTCGAGTATTAAAAAAGGGTCTGAGACAAAATTTACTTTTGTCCCAGACCTTTTTTAATACTTGCTTTAAGCGTCACTTTTTTTCTTAGTCGTTGTCTTCTTAGCGGCTGTCTTTTTAGTTGTTGTTTTCTTTGTTGCTGGTTTCTTCTTGGTGGTTGTCGCCTTTTTCTTAGTGGTTGTTTTTTTAGCCGCCGTTTTCTTCTTAGGTGTTACTTTTTTCTTAGCAGGGGCCTTAGAGGCTTCAACTGGCGCTTCTTTGGCCAACTTAGCACCTGCTTCAACAGCTTCTAAATCTTGTGTTAATAGTTGTTCGACTTTGGCCCATGCTTGATCAGCTTGTTCTTCAAAGTCAGCAACAGTCCCAATGAGGTCAATCCGCATTCCCGAGCGGTTCACTAGTGGTGAAGTGACATAAAGATAAATATTCACTTCTGCTTGTGCTTCTAATTCTAAAAATTGGTTAACCTTTTTGATGTATTGTAATGGTAAATTCACAACGCCCGTTTCTAGCGTCACCTTCACTTGTTCGCCTTCATAAGTGGTCAATGCTGAAAAAGAAGCCAATGCTTGTTTTTCAACAGCCTTACTGACAGCGGGTTTCAACTGTGCCAAAAAGTCAGCCGCCACAAATGGGTTGGGTGTTGCTATTTCATATTCATCTGTTAAATAAGTTTGATCTTGAATTTCATTAATAAATGCTTGTACGCCGATTTTCATTTCATCAGTCCTTTTTTGATGTTCTACCTAGCATAGCTTATTTTGATCTAAAACACAAAAAACATCCCACAGAACGTGAGATGTTTTAATTTTTAAGTGTTTAGAAGACACGTTTAGCAAAGCTTGGTGTGTAATATTGCATTGAACCAATTTTAACATTTTCACCAGGTTGTGGTGCGTGGACGTATTGACCACCACCGATATATAAAGCAACGTGGTATGAGCTGCCTTGTGCACCCCAGAATAATAAGTCTCCAGGTTGTAAGCTGCTTAATGAAACAGAATAACCGGCACTTTCTTGAGGGACTGTCCAGCCACCGATACTCCGACCGGCTGCATTTTGGAAGACATAGTCCATCAAACCAGAACAATCAAAGCTACTTGGGCCATGAGCACCCCAAACATAAGGTTTACCAATTTGAGCCATTGCTAAATTGATAACAGCTTGTGCATTACCAGTTGTTGGTGCTGGCGTTGCAGGTTTTGGTGTTGTAGGCGCTGGTGTAGGTGTTGTTTGTGTTAGCGTTGTTGGTTTAGTACTTTCAACAACAGCTGGTTTGCTTTCGGCAACAGACGATTGTTGTGCTGGTGCTTTAGGTGTTGTTTGTTGTGTACTACTTTCAACAACTGGCGTTGAAGGTGTCGTTGATGAAACAGTCGCAGATTCTGCTTGAATTGGTGTCGCTTGTGGTGCTGATTCAACCGTTTCTTTAGCAGGTACTTCTACTGCTGATGCAGATGAGCTTTGTGCTGGTGCAATTGAACTTTCAACAGCTGGTGCTGTTGATTCAGATGTCACACTACTTTCAGCAACCGGCGCTGTTGATTCTGACGTTACACTACTACTTTCAACGACAGATGATGAGGCTGCTGGCGCTGAAATAGATTCAGCTTGGCTTTCTGATGCAACAGGAGCTGCTGTTGATTCTGAGACAGGTGTACTTGAAGCAACACTTTCTGAAACTGATGATGAGGCAACTGGCGCTGGTATTGCTACCGATGTCCTTTCTGAGGTTACTGTTTCAGCGGCTGGCGTCACTACCTTAGCAGCAGTCGTTGATTGAACTGGTGCTTGAGTAGGTGTTGTTTGCGTTGGTGTTGCTGCTTGTTTAACAACAGGTGTGCTCTTCAATTGACCTTCACCTGTAAAACGAGCAGGAACCCAACCGCCATTAGCTAATTGGTACCATTCTTCACCTGAGACAGTTTGTGTTTTTATAACGCCTTCAGTTTGACCGTAAGTCATATAACGGCCGGTAGGTTGTGTATAAGTTGGTGATGACCAGACAGTTATGGCACCATCCGCGAAAGCAACACGAATCGTTTTAGCAGCATCTGTTTGTGCCTTAGGTGTTTCCTTAGCAGTCGTCAAATAGCGTTCTGGCACCCATTCGCCGTTACCAATCCGATACCAAGTTTCAGCACCTACTTTTTGTGAAGCGAGTAGATTAACTGATTGCCCTTTAAAAATGTATCGTTTAGCTGCTTGGCCGGTTTCAGGACTTGTCCAAACTGTCGTTGCACCAGCTGAGTAATTGACTGTTGCGGTTGCGGCGTTGGCTTGACTTGCACTGAGTAAACTAATCCCAGCAACTCCTAAGATACCTGAACCAAGTGCAATTAAACTCTTCGTGTTGTTCATTAACTTATCTCCTAATCGTGATTTTATATTTGGCATTTTTTAATATTCGTAAGTAAATCCTAAATATCTTTAAAAAAAAATAATTTCTAAAAGCAATCTTAGCACAATTTAGCCCCATTAATCAAGTTTGCACGCTTTCACCCTTTTTTAGAAAGTACTAAAAAAGGGACAACAAAATTTAATTTGTCATCCCTTTTTCTTAAATCACCTAATGAGCCACGTTTCCGGCAACATTTAATGCATCCCAAGTTCTTGCAAATGGCGGTGCGTAGACGAGGTCTAACAGTCCCAATTGCTCAGTTGTCATTTGCGCTTGAATGGCAGTTGCAAGTACATCAACCCGCAAAACTGCATCCTTTTGCCCAATAATTTGACCACCAATTAAAACATGATCTGCTTTTTTATAAACTAATTTAATCGTCAGTTCTGATTGTCCTGGATAATAATCGGTATGATTCTTATCGTGGATCAAAACAGTATCATAATCAATGCCAGCTGCTTGTGCTTCGGCAGAAGTTAATCCTGTCCGTCCAGCTTCAAGGGTCACTAATTTGACCCCGGCTGAATTTAGCATCCCTGGTAATTGCGCTTGTTGCCCCGCTAAATTAACGCCCACAACGCGACCTAACTTGTTAGCACCAGTGGCTAAAGCAGAATACATGGGCTCGCCGGTCACACTGTTAATTACCGTGGCATTATCGCCTGCTGCGAAAACATTTTCGATTGATGTCCGCCCTGTTTGATCGACGACAATCGCACCATTTTTAAGTTTTTTAAGCCGATCATCCGTAATAAATTGCGTATTAGGGCGAATCCCAGCTGCGACAACGACCAAGTCTGTTGCGTAGCGGCCTTTATCAGTTACAACACCCGTTACCTTCGATTGCCCTTCAAATGACTGAACGGCTTCTGATAATCGTAACTCGATACCATTATCGCGTAAATCAGCGGCCATCATAGCCGTTAATTCTGGATCAAATGCAAGTGGCAAGACGCGATCTTCTAATTGAATAACCCGTACCTTTTTACCTAATTGATGGAACTCTTCAGCAATTTCTAAGCCAATAAAGCCAGCACCAATCACCGTTACGGATTGAATTTCAGGTGTTTGGCCTAATTGACGGAGTACTTCACCATCAGCCAACGTCCGTAAATGATAAATATTATCTAACTGACCATTTTCAAACGGTGGCATGACTGCGGTTGCCCCAGTCGCTAACATTAATTGATCGTAATGTTCTGTTTTGGCTTGCTTTGTTTTTAAATCACGAACAGTAACCATCTGTGTGTCAAAATCAACCGCAACGACTTCATGTTCTAATTGCACGTCGATGCCTTGTTTAGCAAAGGCTTCAGGCGTTCTAGCAATCATTTGGTTGGGATTATCAAAATGCTCGCCAACAAAGTATGGTAAGCCACACGCACCAAAGGAGACGTAATCCCGCATTTCATACATTACAACTTCTAGTTCTGGGTTCATTCGTTTAGCCTTAGCCGCTGCACTCGTGCCAGCTGCCGTTGCACCTACAATAATAGTTCGCATTGTTATCCCTCCAATTTAAAATTAAGCAATATCGTCAGAATCTTCTGTTAACGTCATGTCATTAAACTTGTGCTTATCTAGTTTACCTAAGAATTGTGCCGTCAACACCCCAACAGTCATTGAACCATTAACGTTCAATGCTGTCCGACCCATATCGATTAATGGTTCGATTGAGATTAAAAGACCGGCTAATCCAACTGGTAAGTTCATTGAAGAAAGAACAATTAAAGCGGCAAATGTTGCGCCACCACCGACACCGGCAACCCCAAATGAGCTGATAGCCACGATTAAGATTAATTTAACCAAGAAGCCGATGCTCCAAGGATTAATCCCAACCGTTGGTGCAATCATAACAGCTAACATGGCTGGGTAAACACCAGCACAGCCGTTTTGACCGATTGAAGCGCCAAATGAAGCTGATAAGTTGGCGATGCCTTCTTCGACCCCTAAACGTTTTGTTTGGGTTTCAATATTCATTGGAATTGAGCCCGCACTTGTCCGTGAGGTAAAGGCAAAGATTAAGGTTGGAATAACCTTTTTAATGTAATTAATTGGGTTTAAGCCCGTAAAGGTGATCAATAGGAAATGAACGATAAACATGATGATTAAAGCGACGTACGAGGCGATCACGAACTTCCCTAAGTTCAAGATACCTTGGACATCTGTTTGGGCCACCGTCGTTGTCATTAATGCTAAAACCCCGTACGGTGTCATTCTCAAGATTAAAGTAACCATTCGCATGATAACGGCGTAAAAGGCATTGACAATTTTATTAAACGTCTCTGCTTGTTCCGGTTTCTTCCGGCGTAATTGTAAGGCAGCTAGCCCCAAGAACGCTGAGAAAATAACAACGCCTAAAGTTGACGTTGGCCGCGCACCAGTCATGTCCATAAATGGATTTTCTGGAATGAAGCTGACAATCTTTTCAGGGACGGTTTGTTCTTGGACATCCCCTAATTTTGTTTCTAATTCTTTTGAACGTGCCTTTTCAACTTGTCCTGATTGAATTGAACTGGCATTTAAATCAAACACGTTTGACGTCACTGAACCAACAGTTGCAGCAATTAACGTTGTGAAAACTAATAAACCAATGACCATTCCGGCCATTTTCCCCAAGCCCTTAGATGTTTCTAAGTTGGTAATAGCTTGAATGATTGAAACCATGACTAATGGCATCACGATCATCTTCAAGAATGATACATAACCATTCCCGACAATCCCAATCCAATCAGCCGTTTGTTTCACTACTTGTGAGTCGGTTTTAAAAATTAATTGTAAAATAGCACCAAACAAAATACCGACACCTAATGCCGTGAAAACCCGTCGACTGAATTTAACGTGAATCCGCGCCATCTTATTTAGAACAAATAACATGATCAACATAATGATAATATTGATCACAACATATGTAATAGTCATCTCTATCCCTCATTTCCTTTTCAATACTTACTTATTGTAAACGAAAACTACTTTTTTTGCATTAAGTAAGCCCTAATTTCTGAAATAATTCGCAAAAGGCCATTAAATCACATTATTTCTTTCAATTTTTAAGCTAAAATTTACAGAAAACCCGATTTAAGCCACAAAAAAAGACCTTTCCTAAAAGGAAAGATCTTTCTCGACAGTATTCCGAAGAATAAACACCATGTGCTCCACAACACAGCGGGCGAAAACACCCTTACAATACGGTAAGTGATTAAATTAATAATCGTGGCATCCTGTATCTTTGGGTCTCCTAGCTGCTTTCGCAGAATAGTTGCCTATCGAGACTTACTCGACTCATCGCATAACAGTAGTATAACATACTTTTTAGTGTCTTGAAAGCCAAATTGGCACACTACTTCTTTTTCTTGTAATATCCGCTAGAATTTGTGCAAACATAAAGCCAACTGCAATTGCGCCGGCCACCATAATGACTGAAATACTCTGCGTCACAGCCTGTGAGATGTTCCCTAAAACAAGATTTCGAACCGCCCGATAAGCTGTTCCACCGGGCACTAATGGTACCAAGCCTGGAATATTGAAAATAATAACGGGCATGCGTTTGTAACGGGCCAAAATACTCCCGACAATGCCGACGGCTAACGCACCAAATAAATTAGCCATCATCCGACCACTACCAAGATTGAACAACACCCAGTAAACTTGCCAGCCGAGCATACCAGCAATCCCACACCAAACTAATGCTCGGCGCGGTAAATTAATACAGATTCCAAAGGCGACCGTTGAAAAATAACTAAAGCTCGCTTGGACAATAAATTGTAGCCAATATGGCATACGTCACACCACCTTCATTAAATTAAAAATCTAAAGATTAACGCAATCCCAGTCCCAATCGCAAAGGCACTTAAAAGCGCCTCAACACCACGGACCATTCCGGATAATAAGTGTCCGGCCAACATATCTCGAATTGAATTCGTAATTGCCACACCAGGCACAAGTGGCATCACGGCCCCGATAATAATGTTATCGAGATCGACCCCTAGGTGCCACTTCGTTAATAAGTAAGCTGACACGCCAATTGAAACGGCCCCTAAAAACTCGCCGATAAACCGAATGCTAGTCAAACGGTTTATTTCAGAGAAAACGGCATACCCTAATGCCCCCACTAAAGCCGCTGGTAATAAATCAGCCCAGTCATATTCACCGGAAAAAATAATCATTAATAGCGCTGATACAAAGGCCGCCGCAATAATTTGAATCCATAATGGAAAATACGGCGTATGTTGGTCAATTTGTTTCAAGCGGGTACTCAACTGATCTAACGTAATTTCCTTTGTCGCAAACTGTCGCGAAGCTGTATTGACATTTTCAACTTTTTCTAAGTTAATCGTACGCACTGCAACTGATTCCAATTGCACATAAGGTTGATTTTCAATCCCGATAAATAAGCCAGTCGGTGTCGTAAAGACCACACTCTTTTGAATACCAGCATTATAAGCAATTCGGTTCATCGTATCTTCAACTCGGTACATTTCAGAACCACTTTCGATCATGATGCGCCCCGCAATTAAGCAGGTTTCTAGAATTTTATTTTTTTGTGCAATTTTCATACAAACCCTCACTCAATTCTTTTCTCAATATCTCCATCATAACTTGTTTAAACTTAAATAGAAACAACAAATCTGATTAAAAATTGCTCATAGAGCCCCTCATGCTTCCTCATCTATGTTAATCTAATAAGGAAGCAACATTTATAGCACCTATTCGAATACGTACTGCGAGAGCTACGTTTATGACGGGCTATTTTTTTGGACTTTTTTTCAGCTTATCTAGGAGGGTTTTCATGCATTATTCAAAATCAAGGATCATCTGGCTATCCGTTCTACTCGGCTCTTTGAGCGCTTATGGTCCATTATTAGTCGATATGTATTTACCGGCATTTCCAATTATGGAGTCTGATTTTCACACTTCCGCTTCCATGATTCAGATCAGTTTAACGATGTGTTTAGCCGGTTTGGCAATTGGTCCCATTTTCATGGGGGCCTGGAGTGATCGCGTCGGTCGCAAAAAGCCGTTGGTGATTGGGACATCACTGGCTATTATCGCTTGTTTTCTATCACTTGTTACACATAATATCTGGTTATTCTTTTTACTTAGATTTATCCAAGGACTTGCAAGTTCTGCTGGCCAAGTTGTCACCCGGGCCGTTGCCAAGGATCTCTTTAACGGCAAACAACTGACTAAGTTTATCGCATTGTTGATGGCCATTAACGGGATTTTCCCGATTATCTCACCATTAATTGGTAGTCTCCTGTTGCGTTATACTTCCTGGCAAGGTATCTTCGGTTTCATCGGTGGTGCCGGCTTACTCTTATTACTCGGGTTAATCTTCGGGTTTAAAGAAACGCACAAGTTATCCCCAGCCGATCAAAAGGCAACCAGTACCCGACTCAATGTTCAAACAGTCTTTAAAGACCGCCCCTTTATCTGTTTCGTACTCATCCAAGGACTCGTTTACGGCGCAATGTTCTGTTATATTTCTGGTTCTAGTTTTATGTTACAAAACGTCTTTTCACTTTCGAAATCAACTTTTAGTCTCATCTACGGGATTAACGGCATTGGGATTATCCTAATGGCAGAATTATCAACCGTTCTGATTAATTGGTTCACCGAATTAGAACAACTAAAATTAGGCCTCATTGGGGGGCTCATCGGTGGTTTCTGTATTTTGATCAGTGGCTTAGGCCCTAACAAACTTTGGTTGGCATTGATTGGTTTATTCCTAGTCGTTTCAACCCTTGGTCTTATCAATGCCGTTGTCACCTCATTAGCGCTCCAACGACAAGGCAAACAAGCCGGTATCGCTTCATCCGTTTTAGGATTAGGCATGTATGTCTTTGGCATCTTCTTATCACCACTTGTCGGTATCATGGGCAGTTACACTTACCTCCCATTAGCCGTTCTTATCCTACTCTGCGAATTTAGCGCATTATTACTTTATCGCTATGTCCGTCGTATTGTTTAAGCTTAACAAAATAAAAGGCGAGACGTCCAATTTGGATGTCTCGCCTTTTATTTAGCCTTCATGATTAGATTCTGCTATCTTCTTATCTAAATACCGTTTTAATTTTTCTTTAGGGAAAGCACCAGTTACTTTTTCAGCTGCCTTCCCTTTTTTAAAAATTAATAAGGTTGGTACGGATTGAATATCATATCGTTCTGCTAATTCAGGTTGATCTTCAACATCCACCATCCCAAGCTTAAATGCGTCATTAGAAGCTGCATGCAATTCTTGAATCATTGGTGTCATGATTTTACAAGGCATACACCAGTCCGCCCAAAAGTCTAAAATAACTAACGGTTCTTCAGCAACAAAGGCCTCTATATTGTTTGCTGTAATTGTTTGAGTCATTATTTTTTCCTTCCTAATTAAAATATAACTAACAAAAAAGGCTGAACCTGAGGTTCAACCTTTTTAATTTGCGTGGCAACGTCCTATCCTCGCAGGTAGTTTCCCACCAACTACTATCGGCGCTAAGAAGCTTAACTACTGTGTTCGAC
>NZ_JAMQEX010000002.1:0-215289 GCF_033176295.1 Latilactobacillus sp. | reverse complement strand
GGTGTTTCTGGTGTTTCTGGTGTTTCTGGTGTTTCTGGTGTTTCTGGTGTTTCTGGTGTTTCTGGTGTTTCTGGTGTTTCTGGTGTTTCTGGTGTTTCTGGTGTTTCTCCAGAATCGGTCTCGCCGGTTGAATCGTCAAGCTTTTCTGTCGATTTTTCAGCTGGATCGTCAGCTTCCTTTTCAGCAGTCGTTGCTTGTTCGTCGACTTTTTCCGGTTCTTTTTCTGGTTCTAGCGTGAATGCTTTTTTAATGCGATCAAATAATCCCATGTCTTACCTCCTAGGCGGTTTCGTGTTCTTCTAACGAGACGGATACGATCTTCGAGATGCCTGATTCTGCCATTGTTACGCCGTATAACCGGTTGGCTTGGGTCATGGTGCCCTTGCGATGCGTAATAACGATAAATTGCGTCTCACTCTCATAGCGTTTCATAAAACGACCGAAGCGATCGACATTGGCTTCATCCAATGACGCTTCCACTTCGTCCAAAATACAAAACGGTACGGGCCGCACTTTTAAAATGGCAAATAACAACGTAATCGCCGTTAATGCGCGCTCGCCACCTGATAACAGGCTAAGGCGTTGTAGTTTTTTGCCAGGTGGTTGTGCAATGATATCAATCCCACTGGTTAATAAAGCAGATGGGTCCGTCAAGGTTAATGACGCGTGCCCACCACCAAACATCATTGGGAAGATTTCTTCAAAGGCCGCTGCGGTTTGGTCGAAAGTTTGCTTGAAGCGTTTTTCAACTTCTGCATCCATTTCAGCCATTGACGCTAATAATTGTGACTTGGCATCCAATAAATCGGCATCTTGTTGCATTAAGAAATCGTAACGTTCCTTAACCCGTTGATAATCCTCAATAGCCGCTAAATTGACAGTCCCTAAATCAGCTAAGCCTAATTTCAAAAGTTTGAGTTTTGATTTCAATTGGTCATTCGTTAAATCGGAAGCTTGTAAATCCGATTTAGCCGCTTCATAACTCAACTGATAATCTTCGCGCAATGTCGTTAAGCGTTGGTCAATATTAATCTTAACACGGTTTAAAGCAACCGCGTTTTGTTCTTGCTCAGCTAAAGAATTCCGTTGCAATTGGTAGACACGCGTTGCGTTAGCTTGTAACGTTTGTTGCGTGGCCTTCAGCGTTTCTCGTGCCGTCCGTTTTGTTGCCAATTCGGCTGTAAGTTTTTGGATCAGTGCTTTAGTGGCCTTCAGTTGCGTCCGCCGTTCTTTTTGCGTCATCGCATCTTCAGAATCAGCTTGTTGCAATGCGGCGAGCGCTTGTTGGCTTGTCTCAAGTTGTTGCTTTAAATCGTTAGCCAATTGCGTGGCATCGGTGAGCTTTTCTTGTACATTTTTTTGTTCGGACTGCGCAACTGCCAACTTCGTTTCCAAAGCGGTTTGTTGTTGGCGAATCTGTTCTTGGCTTTGATCAAAATGTTGTAGTTGTTCATTGGCCGCACCCAAGTCCGCTTTTAACTGCGTGAGTTGTGCTTCAATCTCGGTAGCTGCTGCTTGTAATTCGCCTTGGCGTTTCAAGTCCACGTCGTAACTTTGTTGTTGTTGTTGGACTTGATAATCGGTCGCTTGTTGTTGGCGTTCGAATTGCGTAAGACGTTCGTTTAATAACGTCAACTCATTTTTTTGTGTTTGGTAATGCGTCTTAGCTGTTTCAAAGGCGCCTTGTTGTTGTTCGAGTTGCGCCTGTTGCTCTGCCAAATCTTGGTGTAAAGTTTGTACCTTGGTTTGCTTTTGGTCCAAGGCCAATTGCATTTTACTAATTTGTTGTTCCAAATCAGTTAATGTTTGCTTCCGAGCCAATAAACCACCATTATTTTGGCGATTATTATGTCCCCCAGTCATTGAACCCCCTGGACTTAAAATATCACCTGCTAAAGTGACAATTCGGTACCGATGTCCTGTCAGACGGCCAATCTTAATTGCTTCTGTCAATTCAGTGGCGATAATTAAATTCCCCATCAAATGCATCATGACTGGGCTAACAGCATCGTCGAACTGAATTAAATCGCTCGCGATCCCGATAAAACCAGGTTCTGTTTGTAGTTGGTTCACCAAACTGCTTGGTAAAGTCCGCGGTTTCACGACATTATTCGGTAAAAAGGTGGCCCGACCCAGTCGATTACGTTTCAAATAATCGATTGCTTGTTGCGCCGTCTTTTCATCTGTCGTAACAATTTGTTGTAATTGTGCCCCTAATGCTAATTCAATCGCTTGTTGATAGTCGTTAGGTACCGTCATTAATTCAGCAACCGCACCCAGTAAACCAGGTAATTGTTGTTTTTGCTTCAAGACCGCTTTGACACCTTGATAAAAGCCGGCGTAATCATCGTTTAATTCAGCTAAACTGGCTTGTTTGGCTTTTGCCTTTTGTAAAATGCCAGAGGCTTGGAACCAATTATTTTGTTCCGTTTGATATTGCTTTTGTGTCGCACTGATTTGTTGTTGTAATTGACTTAGTTGCGTTTCTAAAGCCGCGTAGTCTGTTGCTAATTGGGCAACTTGTGCTTCTTTGGCCGCCTTGTCAGCTTGCATCTGTGTCAATTGCGCACTGGTTTCATTGATTGAGCTATCTTGGCGCGTTAATTGTGTCTTCGTTTGTAGCAAGGCTTTTTCTAGATATTGTTGTTCGTTGCGATTGGTTGTTTGGGCTTGCATTTGATCGATGTAGTCTTGGCGGATTTGTTCAATCTTCGCCTTTAATTCGGCCTCACTACCTGATGCTTGTCGTTTCAAGGTCGCTAACTCATTTTTCAAGTTAGTTAGTGTTGCGACTTTTTCTGTGTACGTTGCCTTAAGTGCGATTTGTTGCTGCTTAGCCGTTGTTGACTGCGTTTCTAATTGGGCGATTCGATCGACCAAGTTTTGGCGATTAGCATCAGTATAGCTAGCCCGTTCCTTAGAAACATTTTCTTGGCCCTGTAAATTTTCAGCCAAGCGACTCTTAACCAACAAGGTTTCATTGGCCGTTTCAATTTCTTGATCCAACGTTGCGACTTCCTGTTGATTATCGGCCAACGCCGTATTGGTTTCTTGAATCTCACTTTCAATCTCGCCTAGTGCCTTAGCGAGTGTCTTGGCTTGGGCTTGATATTGGGTTTGATCTGCTGCTAATTGATCAATTTCAACGACCAATAATTGCTGATGTAAGGCGTTAAATTGCGCTTTTTGTTCCAAATAATCTTGTGCAATACTGCTTTGTTCTTTAAGCGGTTCAACTTGCCCCTTTAGTTCGTAAACAATATCGGCAATCCGACTTAAATTTTCATCGGTTTGATCTAATTCTGATTGGGCCTTTTTCTTTTGTTGTTTATATTTTAAAACACCGGCAGCTTCTTCAATAATATTGCGCCGATCCTCAGGTTTACTGTTAAAGATGGCTTCAACCCGACCTTGCGAAATAATTGAAAAAGATTCTCGCCCTAAGCCAGAATCCATAAATAAGTTGACGATATCCTTTAATCGACAACTTTTTTGATTTAAATAAAACTCACTATCACCGTTACGAAATAGGCGACGCGTTAACGTCACATTATCTAGTTCTTGATTTAAATAGTGGTCACTATTATCGAAATTCAACGTGACTTCGGCGCGGTTCATCTGAGGCCGTAAATCAGTACCGGCAAAAATAATATCGGGCATCTTTTCGCCACGCAAGCTCTTGGCCGATTGTTCGCCCATCGCCCAACGAATTGCTTCTGTGATATTACTCTTACCGCTCCCGTTCGGGCCGACAATGCCGGTTAAGCCGTCTGAAAAATTAATTTCTGTCTTATCAGCAAATGATTTAAAGCCTGATAAGACTAATGATTTTAACTGCATGCACTAAACTCCCTACACTAACTTGATAATCGCAATTATGCTTTAAGTTGTTCCAACGCTTTTTTAGCCGCTGCTTGTTCGGCAGCTTTCTTATTGCGACCCACACCAGAGCCTAATACCCGATCGCCAACTAACACATCCACTTCAAATTGACGGTCATGTGAAGGGCCAACTTCCGCTAACAATTGATAGTCGATTTCGATTTCGCCATCTTGTTGTAAGAATTCTTGTAAGTTCGTTTTGTAATCTGTTTGATCTGAGAATTCACCGGCTTCAATCTTGGGAAAAATGACTTGTGAAACAAAATCAACGACAGCGCCGCGACCTTGGTCTAAGAACAAAGCGCCATTGAAGGCTTCAAATAAATCTTCCAAAAGTGTCGCCCGGGCGCGGGCCCCATTTTTCTCTTCACCTTTCCCTAAGCGAATGTAACGGTCAAAATGAGCTTCTTTTGAAAAGCTACTGAAACTCTTCGTGCAGACAATTGCTGCTCGTAAACGTGTTAACTTACCTTCTGGCCAGTCAGGATACTTTTTGTAGAGGTATTCTGAGACCGTAATTTCCATAACGGCATCGCCAAGAAATTCCAACCGTTCATTGTCCCGCAAGCCTAACTCGCGATGTTCATTAACGTAAGACGAATGTGTGAACGCTTCGTCCAAAAGTGCTAAATTATTAAATTCAATACCATAACGGGCGCGAAGCTCGCTGACTAGTGCTGCATCCAAAATTAAATACCCCATTTCAACTGATTAATCTTTCACTATTATACCGTTTATACGGCTAAAAAAACAGCGCCGAACGCCGGTATTCCGAATTAAAGGCGCATAAAAAAAACGTCTGTTCTGAAATATTTATTTTAACACGCAAACAAATATTTCAAAATAGACGTTTCTCATTTAATTAGCTTGTTGCACAAGTGTCGCTAAAGCTGATTGGTAAGACGCAACTTCCGCTTCAGTCGCATAAACATAGTGTTCAGGCGCGACTTCTCGTAATTGGCGATCACCATCGTCACTTTCAATTGAACTATCGTAAGGCATCCGGCGACGTTGGCGCTCAATCTTAGGATCAGGCAACGGCACAGCCGATAATAAGCTTTGCGTATACGGATGGAGTGGGCGATCGTAAATATCGTCCGCTGATGCCAATTCCATAATCTTACCGTTGTGCATAACGGCGATGCGATCACTAATGTATTTCACCATCGATAAATCATGGGCGATAAAGAGATACGTGAGGTTTTGTTGTTCCTGAATCTCTTTCATCAAGTTGACAACTTGCGCCTGAATCGACACATCCAAAGCTGAGATTGGTTCATCAGCAATGATAAATTTGGGTTTGACGGCTAAAGCGCGGGCAATTCCAATCCGTTGCCGTTGCCCGCCAGAGAATTCATGCGGATAACGCGTTGCGTGATCCTTATTGAGTCCGACTAAATCGAGCAATTCATTGACGCGCGCATCACTTTCGGCTTCATTTTTGACCAAATGATGAATGTGCAATCCTTCAGCAATGATATCTTTGACCTTCATCCGCGGATTAAGCGATGCGTATGGATCTTGGAAAATCATTTGAATTTCTTTGCGGAATTCTTTCATCTGGCGACTGTGTTCCTTGATTTTACTGATATCTTGCCCATCAAAATTAATTTCACCACTAGTTGGGCTGTAAAGCCGGATAATACTGCGACCAGTCGTACTTTTACCCGAACCAGACTCGCCAACTAACCCGAATGTTTCACCTTCGTAAATCTCGAAGGAAATATCATCGATGGCCTTCACTTCGGATTTTTTGCCCGGGTTAAAGTATTGTTTTAAATGTTTGACTTCAACTAAGACTTTACGTTGCTGTTTATCCATCTGACAGGCCTACTTTCTTATTTATAATTTAAAGAACGTTATGTTTTTTCATCAAAGCTTGGATTGCTGCGGGCGGTTCAACCGCTGGTGCATCTGGATGCAATAACCAGGTTGCCGCAAAATGCGTTTTGGAAACTTCAAAGAATGGTGGTTCTTCTTCCACATCGATTTGCAGTGCGTACGGATTCCGAGGTGCAAAAGCATCCCCTTTAGGTGGATCCAACAAATCTGGTGGCGTCCCAGGAATCGCCTCTAACTTACCCGCCGTTTCGAGTGTAGGCATCGAATTTAATAAGCCCCAAGTATACGGATGTTTGGGTTCATAAAAGACTTCGTCCACCAAACCGTATTCGATAATCTTGCCGGCATACATCACCGCTACTCGATCCGCAATCCCGGCCACAACGCCTAAATCATGGGTGATAAAGATGATTGACGTTTCAATTTTACGTTGTAGTTCTTTCATCAAGTCGATAATTTGCGCTTGCACTGTTACATCCAAGGCAGTTGTTGGTTCATCCGCAATCAAGATTTGCGGATAATCAACAATCGCAATCGCAATCACAATCCGTTGCCGCTGCCCACCAGAAAATTGGTGCGGATAATCTTTCATCCGTTCTTTGGCGTTCGGAATGCCGACTAATTCTAACACGGTTTGGGCCCGCTTCATCGCATCTTCTTTGTTCATCGTTTTGTGAACCAATAAGGGTTCCGCCACTTGCTTGCCGATTGTCATGGTTGGATCAAGCGAGGTCATCGGATCTTGGAAGATCATCGAGATGTCGCTCCCGCGAATCGCATCCATTTCACGTTCTGGTTTTTTCAATAAATCATCGCCATGATAGATGACGGTCCCGGCTTTAACGTGGGCGTTACTGGCCAGCAACCCCATAACGCTACGCACGGTTACCGATTTACCTGATCCAGATTCGCCAACAATGGCTAGCGTTTCCCCTTTTTTAAGGTTAAAACTAACATCCCGAATTGCGTGGACGTCACCTGCATAGGTCTTAAAATCAATACTTAAATGATTAACTTCTAAAATATTTGCCATTTGACGACCTCCAACTATGAGACCGCGAACGGTCTTTTTTCGTAATTTGAAACGTGCTTATTGAAACTGACTTCTGCGCTTAACGACCTATTGCAAACAATCGGCTATACCGATTATTCACAACACTAAGTTAATGCTCAAAGTCAAACCGTTCCAAACGCACTCTTTTTGAAACGTGCTTTCATTAACAGCTTTCTGCGCTTTGCTATGAATTGTAAACAACCGACTATGTCGCTCATTCACAACTCTATGCAAATGCTCAAAAGCTATCGTTAATGACACACTCTTTTTGAAACGTGCTTTCAAAAGCATATTCCTGCGGTTAGCGACACAAGGCAAACGATTGCTTGCAGCAATCATTCGCCTTGCTATGCTAATCCTCGAAATATAATCGCTTTTGACGCACTTTATGATTTTGGATCAAATGCGTCTCTTAGGCCGTCTGCTAGTAAGTTGACGGC
This sequence comes from Latilactobacillus sp., assembly GCF_033176295.1. Classification (NCBI taxonomy): domain Bacteria; kingdom Bacillati; phylum Bacillota; class Bacilli; order Lactobacillales; family Lactobacillaceae; genus Latilactobacillus; species Latilactobacillus sp. The sequence continues at coordinate 208,072 of NZ_JAMQEX010000002.1, read as the reverse complement.
AATCATGATGACACATAAGACTGCTGCTGGGTACCACATTTGATAGGGTAAGAATCGAAAGGCTTTTTGCCCGTCAGATAATAAAGTCCCTAGCGATGCGTTAGGTGCGGGAATCCCAATCCCGATAAAACTCAAGAATGCTTCGAAGAAGATCGCACTCGGAATGGTAAACATCGTTTGAATAATAATCGTTGATGATAAGTTAGGAATTAAATGTTTCATCGCGATCTTGAACGGTGTCTCGCCTAACGTTCTAGCCGCGAGCACAAATTCTTGTTCCTTCAGTTGGAAGGTCTGCGCCCGAATCAGTCGGGCCATCGTAATCCAGCCGGTAAAGCCGATCGCAATGACGATTGATAAAAGCCCTGGTCGTAAAATTAACATCATCAGCACCACAACAATTAAGTTGGGAATTGAAGAGATAATTTCAATAAACCGTTGCATGAACGTATCAATCCGACCGCCCCGCCAACCGGAGATAATCCCGTATGGAATCCCAATCAACAAATCAACGAGCGTTGCTAGGACCCCAATTAATAGTGATAAACGTGTCCCATAAAGAATTCGTGAGAATAAATCCCGGCCGAGGTAATCAGTGCCTAAAATGAAATACTTGCCTTTAGGGACACCAGCTTGTTGATATTTATCAACTTTAACGCCGGAGACGTCCGTCTCACCCTTAAAGCCTGGTAGTTGACCGTCACCAATTTTAGGTGGGAGGTTGGCATACGCCACATTTTGCGTATTGGGATTGTGCGGTGCAATCACGGGCGCCAATGCGGCTGCGATGATGATGATCAACAGTACGAATAGTGAGACCACCGCCACCTTATTTTGCTTCAAACGCCGAATTGCGTCTTGCATAAACGTTAATGAGGGTGCACTAATTTTTTCTTGTTCTTCATGTGTATCTTTATTAAGTGGTTTAAAAGATCCTGCTGTTAGCTTCGCATCTGCCATTTAACGTGCCCCCTGACCGTCGCTTAATCGAATACGAGGATCGATAATCCCGTATAGAATATCAACGACTAAAATAATAACGGTTAATAAGAATGAGTAGAAAATCGTCAAGCCCATGATGGTTGGATAATCATTGGTCATGATTGATTTAACAAATTGTTCCCCAATACCAGGAATTGAGAAGATATTTTCAACAACCAATGAACCAGTCATTAAGTTGACCGCCATTGGACCGATGATTGTCACAACCGGAATCATCGAATTACGAAGCGCATGTTTGGCAACTGTTTGCCATTTAGAGTTCCCTTTGGCCTTAGCCAATTCGATGTAATCACTACTCAAGACATCGACCATTTCAGTTCGCATAAAGCGGGCTGTATTGGCCAATGGCGCTACTGCTAACGCTAACGATGGTAGGATACTAGATGACCAACCATCCCATAAGGCGATTGGGAACATTTGTAATTTGAAGGCTAAGAAGAATTGGAGTAAAACGGCTAAGACGAAGTTGGGAATCGAAATTCCTAGGATTGAAAAGAACGTCGCCACGCCATCCACCCAAGTATTCTTGCGAATTGCCGCGACTGCCCCTAATAAGACCCCTAAAACGGACCCTAAAAGCATGGCTTGGGCCCCGATTTGAAGTGAGGGTCCTAAACGCGTCATGATGAGGTTGGCAACCGGTTGATTATTAAATTGGAAAGACGTCCCAAAATCACCGTGCAACAAACCACCTAGATAAATAATATATTGTTGGAACAGCGGCTTATTCAAACCGTATTGTTCGTTCATAATTCTTAATTGATCAGCGCTCATCTTTTGTTGATTCGTATATGGCGTCCCAGGCATCAGTTTCATCATGAAGAACGTCACAGAAGCGACAATGAATAGCGTTAATACTAGGTAAAAAATCCGTTTAATCAAATATTTACTCATAAGTTCGCTCCTAACAAAAACGGGCTTCATTGTTTTTCAACGCCGAAACCCATCTTTTATAAAGTCAGTTTATTTTTTTAAATAAAGTGAGACATTATTGTAACTTCCAGAAGGACCGTAATCTAATCCCTTAACACTTGGGTTAGTGAGGTAGGCACGTCCTGATTGATACAATGGAATGACACCAGATTCTTTATTCATAATATCTTGGGCTTTGATGAGATTTTGCCATCTTGCTTTATCGTTATTGGCATTTTCTGTTTTACTTGCTTTGATTTGAGCATCGAATTCAGGATTATTCCACTTACCTTTATTGTTGTCACCACCAGTCACGAATAAGTCTAAGAATGTAATTGGGTCTGGGAAATCAGCATTCCAAGCACTGACAACCATGTCGAAATCACCGTTATCCGAACGTGTTAAACGTGTCTTAAATGGTACGTTGGCAAGGGTTACCTTCAAACCAGGTAAGTTCTTTTCAAGCGTATCTTGAAGATATTCTGCTTGTTTCTTAGCAGTATCCGTATCATCACCTAATAATGTGTAGTTAAACGTCTTACCCGTTTGACCGGTTTCAGCTAGCCCTTCCTTCCAAAGCTTCGTTGCTTCTTTAGGATTATAGGTTGTATTTTTCTTGCCCTCGGCATTTAATTCACTCGTGAAATCTTTTTTAGTCGTTGGGTCAAAACTCATGCCTTTTGGCGTTAATGAAGCTACTGGTGCAGAACCGTCACCTAACACTTGGTTAACCAACTCTTTACGGTTAATCGTCATTGAGATTGCCTGTCTGATCTTGGCATTCTTGAAGATTGGGTTCTTAGCTTGGTTAACTTGCATATAGAATGTAGCAGCTTGTTGTTGTGTTGAATAATGAGAATCATTCTTCATTTGTTTAGCAGTATCGCCACTGATATTTGTGCGATCAAGCTTATTACTTTGGAATAAGTTCAAAGCAGTTGAAGGATCTTTAACCACTTGGTATTTCAAAGTTTTCACTTTAACAGCTTTAGCATTCCAGTAGTTAGTATTTTTAACTTCTTTCCAAGCACTATCTGGGCCGTTCCAACCAGATAACTTGTAAGGGCCGTTGAAGACTAATGTCTTAGCATTTGTCCCATAACTCTTACCGGCTTTCTTAACAGCATCTGGATAAACTGGGAAGAATGTTGAACTGGTCATTAATTGACTGAAGTATGGAATTGGTTTTTCTAAAGTAACTTGTAATGTGTGTTTATCTTTGGCAACTACCCCTAATGAACTAACGGGTTGTTTACCTGAAGTGATGGCTGCTGCATTTTCAATACCTTCATAAATGTAAGCATATTGTGAGCCAACTTTTGGATCAACAACTCGGCGCCATGCATAGACGAAATCTTCCGCTGTCACAGCCTTGCCATTACTCCATTTTGCATCTTTACGTAATGGGAAAGTATATGTTAAGCCATTATTAGTTGGTTTAACCACTTTCGTCGCAATCGCCGGTTTAATGGTCTTACCTTCATAACGGTAAAGACCTTCCATCGTGTCCGTTAACGCCTGCGCCCCAATCACGTCGGTGTTCAATGCAGGATCCATCGTTGAAATCACATCGGTTGTTGAAAAACTAACCGTATCTGCTGAACCTGCATTCTTGCTACTTGAAGAACCACACGCTGCCAATAATAATGTTATCGCCACCGTCGTTACACCTAATACTAAACCCTTTTCTCGTCTCATGTGGACACTCCCTTCAGTTGTTAAAAATAATCATACCTGATTGAAAATGAAAAGTAAATAATAAAGATTAAAATATTCTAATTTAATTTAGTTGAATTACCAACGCTCGTGATTAAAAAATTAGAATCTCTCATAAATAATAACGATTATTATGTGAAAACACTCATTTTAAACCGTCTATTCTTAACCCTGAAAGGATTGACAAGTTTAATCATAGCGCTATTTTGTAACTTCGAAAAGTTTTCTGTCTTGTTTGGGGACAAAAAAATAGGAAGGGTAGCCAAAAGTGACTTTTAGCTACCCTTCCTATACTAAACGTGGGCTATTAGTCATATCCTTGTGGTTAACGTCGCATGTCAAACGATTGCTGCGCAATCATTCACCACTCTTTGTTAATCCGCAGGATATACCCAACTGATAGCACACTCTCAAAAAAAATAGACCGTGAATTATCACGGTCCAATTGACTACTTTATTTGGTCTTCGCTTTAATGTATGCAACGGCATCTGCCACTGTTGCGATTTTTTCAGCTTCTTCATCTGGAATCTCGGCACCAAACGTGTCTTCCAATTCTAAGACGAACTCAACAATATCAATTGAATCAGCATCAAGATCTGCTTTAAAGTTCAATTCATTTGTGACCTGGTCTTGGGTCAATTCAAATCGGTCAGCAATAATTGCTGCAATCTTATCAAAGATTTCTTGTTCACTCATGTTAAAAACCTCCAAATTGAAACACTTTCGCACCTAATTATTTTGGGTATCCAGTGATTATACATAACTTCCACGTTTCTTTCAAGCAATCGATTTTATGCCTGCGAAAGTCATTGTAACGCCTTTGAAAGACATTGTCTAGCTATTTAATTAGAATTCTTTTGCGCAGCTTGGTCACTGAAATAATCGATGACTTTTTGAACCGTTTGATTAGCTAACATCACATGAATTTGTTTAACCGTATAGTAGACTGTACGTGCATCGGCAGCCCCGTGCGCCTTGATAACGGGTGCTTTCAAGCCAAGTAAAACAGCCCCGCCATAAATGGACGTATCAAATCTTTCTCTGATACCCCCGACACTCCCTTTTAATAATAGGCCACCAATTTTTTCTTTGACCCCAGCATCCATAATCGCGTGTTTCACTTGTGACATGACGATTGTGGCAGTACCTTCGATTGCTTTTAACGTTGCATTGCCAGTAAAGCCATCCGTCACAACAACATCAGCAACACCTTTTAATAAATCATTAGCTTCAACGTTCCCGACAAAATTCAAATCTGGATCATCCACTAAAAGTTGGTACGTTGCCTTATGCAATTCGTCACCCTTAGTCGCTTCTGTCCCGTTATTCAACAATGCGATTCGTGGATTTTCGATGCCCCGGACGTCTTTAGCATAGAAATTACCCATTAAACCGTATTGATGCAAGTGTTCTGGCTTAGCTTCAGCATTGGCACCAACGTCTAACATATTGAAACCTTGATCAGAATTAATCGATGGTAAAGTGGGCATTAAACCTGGACGATCGATTCCTTTTACCCGGCCGATAATAAATAACCCGGCTGCTAATAAGGCCCCTGTGTTCCCTAATGAGAAGAGTGCATCTGCTTGGCCATCTTTAACCGCTTGAGCGGCTAAAACCATTGAGGCCTGCTTCTTACGACGAATAGCGCGGACTGGTTCGTCATCACTCGCAATTTTTTCTGTGGTATGCACGATTGTTAAGCGCGTCATATCATCGATTAAGGGTTCAATCTGTGCTTGATCGCCATATAGAATAAAATCTAGGTCCGTAAATTCTGAACGGGCTTGTAAAACCCCTTCGATTACTGATTGAGGCGCGAAATCGCCGCCCATTGCATCAACTGCTACTTTCATGCTACTTCCTCTTCTTTCATTAATCTAATGTTTGATAGTTTTGTTTTTGTTGTGCGAGATACGCTTTTAAAGGCGCGTACGCCGGTTGGCTAAAAGTAGGATCAACCGTGAAGATTTTTTGTACTTCTTGTTGTGCGACCTGTAAGCTGACAAAATCAGCGACTGGATCACCAACCTTGAAGACTGGTAATCCCGATTGCCGATCGCCAAAGACCTCACCAGGGCCTCGTAATTCCAAATCTTTTTGCGCAACAACAAAACCGTTGGTCGTTTCGGTCATGATCGTCATTCGATCTACACCTTGTTGATTCTTAGGATCGGCAATCAATAGACAGTAGGCCTTTTTCTTACCCCGACCAACCCGGCCACGCAATTGATGAAGTTGGGCTAAGCCAAACCGGTCAGCATCAAAAATCATCATCACGGTCGCATTAGGCACATCGACCCCGACTTCAACAACGGTCGTTGAAACCAGTAGTTGAATCTCGTTATTTGAAAAAGCCGTCATAATCCGGTTTTTCTCATCATCCTTCAACTTACCATGTAATAGTGCCACATGGTACTGCGGCTCAAACCGCTCCGCCAAAGTCGCGTATATTTCTTCCGCATTTTTGAGATCCATTTGTTCCGACTCCGCAATTAACGGCGTAATCGCAAAAACTTGCGAGTTGTCAGCTAATTGTTTTTGAACAAACGAGAGCGCTTGTTCAACCTGGTTACTACGCACCCAACTGGTTTCAATTGGAATCCGACCTTTAGGTAACTCATCGATGGTCGAAACATCCATTTCGCCATAGGCGGTAATCGCCAAAGTCCGCGGAATCGGTGTCGCTGTCATTGCCAGCATATCAGGCTGCAAGCCTTTTTCACGTAGCATGCGCCGTTGATTGACCCCAAATCGATGTTGTTCATCAATGACGGCAAAGCCTAACTTATGGTAAACCACGGCATCTTGAATAAGTGCGTGCGTGCCGACAATGATATTGATCCGACCGGATTCAATATCCGCCAACAACGTCCGGCGCTCCTTGGCGGTTGTCGAACCAGTTAGTAACCCAACCGTCACATTCATTGGTGCATAAAGCTTTTGTAGGCTCTGATAATGTTGTTCCGCCAAAATTTCGGTGGGCACCATTAAGGCCGCTTGGAAACCGGCCGTCACCGCAGCAAACATCGCAATCGCCGCGACAATCGTCTTCCCAGACCCAACATCCCCTTGTAAAAGGCGATTCATATGTGCCGGTGCCTTAAGGTCTAAACAAATTTCGTTGACCACCCGCTTTTGAGCATCCGTTAAATCAAACGGTAATGTCTTAATAAATTCCTTGAGGGCTGCGTTTTGATAAGGCAGTGCTAAGCCATTTTCAACATGGCGGTCTGCTTGTTTAATCGCCTGCAACTGCAGTTGATACAAGAAAAACTCGTGGAAAATAGCAGTCCGTCGAGCCTGCTTTGCTTCTGGATAGCTTTCCGGAAAATGCATTCCGGCAATCAGTTCCACTTCAGAAACTAATTTATACCGCTCACGAATATCAGCTGGAATCAAATCCGGAATGACACTTTGATAATTATCAAATGCTTCGCGAATCAATTTCACGAGCGTGCCTTGACGCACGTTTTTATTGGTTGAATAAATCGCCGCGAACGAAGGATTATCAGCCGATTGAACCGCTAAAACCTTCATCCCGGTTAAACTATTCCGTCTAGCATCCCATTTACCATAAACAGCAATATCAACACCGGCTTCAAATTTATCCTTCAAGTAAGGTTGGTTGAAAAAAGTCACCATAATGACATCATGATTAATCAATAACCGGACGTTTAGCCGTGTCTTACCCGGTCCCCAACGACTGACGACTGGATCAGCAACAACGGTTCCTTTTAAGGTAACCTTTTCCTGATCGACCGCTTCTGAGAGATCCTTAACCTTTAAATCCTCGTAACGAAACGGAAAATAATACAATAGATCACTGATTGTTGCGATTCCTAATTGATTGAGGGCTGTCAAACGCTTCGGGCCAACACCCGTTAAAACAGTCACAGAATCCGTTAAACTTAACACTGACAGCACCTCCGTTTTTTGATGACTTAAACGTGCTTTTCAAACCATCCTTCTGTGGCTAGCTATGTCCCGCAAACGAATGACTTCATCACTCATTCACTGGACTAGGCTAGTCCTCGAATGATAACCGGTTTGAACGCACTTCTTTTTTAACGTGCTTTTTGAAACTGACTCTTGCGCTTAACAACATTTGTCAAATCAGCGATTGCATCACCAATTCGCCAAATTAAGTTAATCCTCAGAGTCAAAACGTTTCAAACACACTTCTACTAAAAAACAGGAATCAGGTATTTTTAATAGCCCCATTCCTGTTTTATTTGATTAATTATTCAACTGAAATTAAATATGGATAAACAGGTTGGTCACCTTCGTGAATTTCAACTTCCAATTCATCGTCTTGGGCCATGATTGCATCACTAATTGCTTCAGCTTCTGTCATATCACCGTCTTCACCAACGATAATTGTGACGATTTCACTGTCTTCATCCAACATGGTTTGAACCATTTCGATGGCAGCTGTTTGGCGATCAGCAGTTGAGACCTTAATCTTACCGTCGATAATCCCCATGTAATCGTCTTTTTTAATTTCAAGACCATCAAGCGTTGTATCGCGAATGGCTTGTGTCACTTGACCACTAATTACCGTATCAAGTGCTTCAGTCATTGCTACTTGGTTAGCTTGCAATTCTGCAGAAGGGTCAAATGACAAGAGAGCTGTCATCCCTTGTGCGATTGTCCGACTTTGAACAATTTCAACCGGAATTTCAGCAACTTCGGCAGCTTGTTCCGCCGCTAAGAAGATGTTTTTATTATTTGGTAATAAAATAACTTTCTTCGCGTTAGCTGCTTGAATGGCATCCAAAATATCTTGCGTACTTGGATTCATTGTTTGACCACCACTTAAAATATAAGTGGCCCCTAAACTTCTGAAGAGTTCTGCCACACCAGCACCAGCTGAAATCGCAATAATCCCAGTATCAACTGGTTCCGCTTGAACGGGTGCTGCTTGTTGATCATTTTCAACAATTGTATCATGTTGCAAGCGCATGTTGTCCACTTTGATCTTCATCAATGAACCAAAATGTTGGCCATAAGCCATCACTGTTCCTGGATGTTCTGTATGCACATGGACTTTAACCACTTCATCATCGGCAACGACTAATAATGAATCGCCAATACCATTTAAATGATTTCTGAATTCATCGTAGTCAAATTCGCGATCAACAGTAGTACCATCGCCAAGTGCAACCATGATTTCTGTACAGTAACCATTTTCGATTTCTTCAGTCCCCATTTGTGCTGTTTGGTGATGGTTAGCGTTAACCATTTCATCCATTTCAGCTTCATCGGGTGTATAAAGATCCTTGGCAGGTGCTTGACCTGTTAAACCTTCTAAGAAACCTTCATATATGAAAACTAAGCCTTGGCCACCAGAATCGACGACGCCGACTTCTTTTAAGACGGGTAATAATTCAGGCGTCTTCAATAAAGCCTTCTTAGAACCTTCAACGACCGCTTCAACAACTGCACCAATATCATCTGTTTGTGCAGCGACTTTGGCACCAGCTTTAGCACCTTCACGCGCAACTGTTAAAATAGTCCCTTCAACGGGTTTCATAACTGCTTTGTACGCTGTTTGAACGCCACTTGTAAAAGCATCTGCTAAATCTTGGGCCGTTAAACTTGTTTTTTCTTCCATACTCTTTGAAAAGCCACGGAAAATTTGTGAACTAATCACACCAGAGTTACCGCGGGCACCCATTAATAGACCCTTAGCTAAACTCTTTGATAATTCACCAACTGCTTGCGCATTATTTTCATTAACCGCCTTAGCACCACTTTGAAAAGTTAAACTCATATTAGTTCCTGTATCCCCATCAGGTACCGGGAAAACGTTTAATGAATTCACAAATTCTGCATTTTTAGTTAAGCGATGTGCAGCAACACGCATCATTGCTTGAAACTCGGTTGCTGTAATTTCAGTAACTTTCACGAATGTTCCTCCTCGAACGAAAACAAATAGAACTGGCTTTAACCACCAGCTCCGCTCATTATTTTAGTCTTCTAATACACGTATACCTTGAACATAAACATTAACTGAGTTTGCACTAACACCCAACATTGTTTCAAGATTATATTTCACTTTACTTTGAACATTACGGCAAACTTCTGAGATCTTAATGCCATAACCACAAATAATATAAACGTCGATTGCCACGCCATTTTCTTCTTGACGAACAACAACGCCCCGATTGTAATTTTCACGATTTAAAATTTCATTTAAATTGTCACGAATTTGATTCTTGCTTGCCATACCAACGATGCCATAAATATCAGTTGCAGCACCGCCAACGACAGTGGCAATCACATTATTCGTAATATCGATATCGCCGTATTGGGTCTTAATTTTAACAGCCATTAAAATAGCCTCCTTGTGACATACTTAATGTTATTTTAGCATAGCTCCGATAACTTTCAAAGTACTTTAACGAACCTGTATTGCTTAGTATAACGCATGCTTTTATTAGATACTACCCTTAAAAAATGACCTGTCAAGTAATTTTCCTTGTAAGAGTTCTTGCATTAGCTCAACTATTATGGTAAATTGTTTAAGTGAATTGTGTAAGCCGGTGTGCATGCATGCAACTATTAAGACTAACTGAATCATATTATGTTTCTCGTTAATTCTTCTACCGGCTTTACTAAAAGGAGGAATAGACCATGGCAAAAGACGTTATTACCGGCCGTAAAACATCATTTGGCAACAAGCGTTCACACGCTTTGAACGCATCTCGTCGTTCTTGGAAGCCAAATTTACAAAAAGTACGTATCTTAGTTGATGGCAAACCTAAACGTGTTTGGGTTTCTGCTCGTGCTTTGAAATCAGGCAAAGTTACTCGTGTTTAATTTCGTTTCTTAGATTGTCTTCGGACAATCTATTTTTTTGCGCAAAAATAGAGTGCGTTGCCAGTGGTTAGCTTTTGAGCATTTGCATAACTTGGCGAATTGGCGATGAAATCGCCGGTTTGACAAGTGTAGCAAAGCGCAGAAAGTTACTGGCAAAAGCACGTTTCCATCAAAAAAGGCTCGACAAAATAAATTTGTCGAGCCTTTTTATATTCGAATTTTAATGGCTTAAACGTGCTTTTTGAAACTGACTTCTGTGCTTAGCGTCACTCGTCAAATAACTGCTTGCAGCAGTTATTCGCCGAGCTGTGCTAATGCTCAAAGTCAAACCGTTTCAAACGCACTCTTTTAATCCTTACTTTGAATCACCGCTACGATGCCCGTTTTAAAATTAAAATGCGCTTTTTCGCCGATGAATTCGTTGCTAGCCCACGAAATTGGGACCGTCGTATCAAAATGTGTGAGTGGATATTTCTCATCTACTAAATTTAAATCCGTCGTTGGCACGAGCGGGATAAACGCGAGGTACTTTTTATCAGCCTCTTTTGTCAGCTCATACGTCCCTGGCGCATAGAATTGAATCGTATTTTGCCGGTCACGCATCTCAATGCGATTGAGGACCGTTCTAAAGCGTTCTTCGACCGCCATAAAGAGATTGGCTAAGAAATGGTCAATTCGGCCTCCAGTCGCACCGTAGACCACCACACGGTCAGCCTGTAGTTCTTCAAAGGCAATCGATAACGCTAATTGCGTATCTGTTTCGTCTTTTTCAGCTTGAACCGAACGAATATCACTGACCGCCGCTAGTACCTGTTCTTTTTCAGCCGGGGTAATGGAATCAAAATCACCGACCGCAATCGTAGGTGTCACGCCTTGTTGCAATAGGCGTAACGTCCCACGATCGGCCGTAATCCATTGTCCTGGGACCGTTGTGATTGTTGCTAATTCCGATGCCCACTGATCAACTGGACCACCTGCCAATAAATTAACGCGCTTCATTAGCAGCCTTCTTAAGGGTTTCAATTCGTGTTGCTAAATCACCAGCAAATGTGTATGAACCCGCTACAAAGACATCAGCGCCCGCTTTGGCACAGGCCGCGATTGTTTGGTCGTTAACACCACCGTCAACTTCGATTGTAAAATCAGCATCAGCGTGTGCTTCACGATAAGCCGCTAATTCAGCGACCTTCGTTAACATTGCTGGAATGAATTTTTGACCACCAAAACCAGGATTAACCGTCATTACTAAAACTTGATCAACCAATGGTAAAACAGATTCAATGTAGCTCACTGGAGTCCCTGGATTGATGACCACCCCAGCTTTAACACCAGCATCTTTGATCATTTGAAGACCACGATAAAGATGTTCTGTTGCTTCTGCGTGAATCATGATTAAATCAGAACCAGCTGTTATGAATTGTTCAATGTAGCGTTCTGGTTGTTCAACCATCAAATGAACATCTAAGCCTAGTTGTGTTAGCGGACGAATACCGCTGACCACTTGGGCGCCAAAAGACATGTTAGGTACAAACATGCCATCCATAATATCAATATGCAATAGGTCGGCACCTGCTGCCTCAAGGTTTTGAACATCCCGTTGTAAATTCATAAAATCTGCGCTTAAAATCGAAGGTGCGATTTGTGTCATTTTAAAAACTCCCATCCAATTTCTTATTTTGATTTCTTATAAACAGGCCGGATATCCTTTAATTCGGCCCGGAATTGCAAATAGTTCGTATAGCGACTTTGCATAATTTCACCAGCATCAACGGCCGCTTTAACCGCACATTTAGGTTCCATCACATGTTGGCAAGTTCTAAACTTACAATCTTGTCCAATTTCTCTAAATTCAGGATAACGACTCACTAAAGTTTCACTCGTCACATTTAAAATGCCCAGTGATGAAAATCCTGGTGTATCGCCAACCAATCCATCGTTCAATGGAATTAGTTCGATATGGCGCGTCGTATGCTTCCCACGGTTTAAACTTTGTGAAATTTCAGCCGTTGCTAAGTTCAATTTAGGATCAATGTGATTAAGCAGTGTTGATTTACCAGCCCCTGTTTGTCCCGTAAAGACGGTCGTTTTATCAGGGAATGTGTCTTCAATCGCTTGAATAATCTCTGGTGTAAATGCCGTTCTGGGTGCAAAAGTTGGATAACCCACTTTTTCATAGTAATCCAAATATTGCTTAATCTCTTGATATTTTTCGTCAGAAATCATATCGGTTTTCGTCAAATAAACGAGGCCTTGAATATTCAAACTTTCTAAATAAATCAAGAAACGATCTAATAAGTTTAACGAAAAATCAGGTTCGACTGCCGAAACAATGACAACTGCCTGATCGATATTCGCTACTGGTGGTCGAATCATTTCATTTTTGCGGTCTAAAATTTCTAAGATATAGCCGCTTTCTGTTTGACTTTCACTTTCAAATTCAACGAAATCGCCGACCAATGGCGTAATTTTCCGTTTTCTAAAATTACCTCGAGCCCGTGTTCGATAAATTTTGTGCTCACTTTGTACATCATAAAACCCACTGAGGGCACGAATAATCTGTCCGGTCTGCAATAGGTCACCTCCCATTATTTTCTAACCTGTTCTGTGGTTATCTACTAAAATTGCTTAATCCTCCCGTAAAATACGGTAGTAACTTATTTTATCTAAAGATTACTTTGATTGAACGCTCGATTGACTACTTTGACTAGCTGAACTACTGATCGATTCACTTGCTGATTCGCTTTCCGATTCACTCTCTGATTCGCTCTCTGACTCACTCGCGCTACTTTCACTCGATTGACTTGATTCAGGCGCACTCGACTCGATAACTGAATTTGAACTCGACGTCACAATAGAATGATGTTCAGTTGGTTGCTCGCCTTTTGAAAGGATAACGCTTACGCTATCACCTTCTTGAACCATTGTACCACTTGCAGGCGATTGACTGATTACCATTCCTTCAGAAATACTTGATGAATATTCTTCAGAGAATACGACCGTTAAACCATTTTGTGCAGCATAGTCTTGAATCCCTTGCTTTGTATAGTTGCTTAGATTATGCAATGCAAAACCAGGTTTGCCGCTGCTGACTGTTAAGGTAATCGTCGTTTTACTTGGAACGACCCTTTTGCCAGCCGCAATACTTTGATCGATAATCAACCCAGGACTCACTTCAGATGAACTTTGGTATTTCCGTTTAACGGTCAAGCCCTTATCCTTCAAAGCATCCCGAACATCACTATATGCTTGGTTCGTATAGTCTTTAATCTTATACTTTTGGCGTCCTGAACTGACAATTAAATTAACCGTACTTTTTGATTTTACACTCAGGCCCGCTTTAGGTGTTGTTCGAATGACGTGGCCCTTACTGTATTTCTGACTCGTTGTTTTTTGAACCGTGCCGACTTTCAGTTTTTTATCGGTCAAAGCAGATTCCGCATTTTGTTGTGTCATATCCGTTAAATCAGGGACGGTTACTTCGCTCCCCTGAACTGCAAAAGCAATCACCGTTGCTAATAACAGCAATAAAACAACACCGCCACCTAGTAGCCACCACTTACGCTTAGACTTAGCTGGCTTTTTAACCTTTTTCTGAGTTGATTCTGCTTCTTTAACTTGTTCCTCATCGTTGTTGGTTTGCGTAATGCCTTCTGGATCTAGTGCAGGAATCACCTTAGTCTCACTCAAATCATCCGCTTTTGATGGCACACATTTAGGTTCGTGCGCACGACTAGCTGATAAAGAAGTTGCTAAGTCAGCCATCATGGCATCAACACCACTATAGCGTTCATCCGGATCCTTGGCAGTCGCTTTTAAAACGACATTTTCCAGGGCTTGCGGAATACGTGGATCATAGTTGCGTACTGGTGGGACTTCATCTTGGAAATGCTTAATCGCAATTGAAACAGCGGACTCGCCTTCAAAAGGCACCATCCCCGTCAATAACTCATAAAGCACAATTCCTAACGAGTAAATATCAGACCGTTTCGTCGCCATCGAGCCTCTTGCCTGTTCCGGTGAGAGATAATGCACAGACCCCAACAACGTGTTGGTCTGAGTCATCGCTGTTTCGCTGAGCGCAATCGCAATCCCAAAGTCACTAATCTTAACATTGCCGTCTTCATCAACCAAAATATTTTGTGGTTTTAAATCCCGATGAATAATATTATGCGCATGTGCGTTTTGAACCGCAGATAAAATCTGCGTCATAATATCAATTACACGTTGATAAGGAATTGGAAAGTGTTCCACGATATATTTCTTAAGATCGGTGCCCTTAATATATTCCATAATGATGTACTGCATACTGTTTTCTTCACCAACATCGTAAATACTAACAATATTCGGATGATTTAATTCAGTCGTTGCCAACGCTTCTCGCGTAAACCGTCGGACTGTATCCGGATCATTTCGGAGATCTAATCGTAAAACTTTAACTGCCACTTGCCGGTCTAAAATTAGATCCTGCGCCAAATAAACATTAGCCATGCCGCCTTCACCAATGGGCCGAATAATCTTATAACGCCCCGCTACAGCGTACCCTGTTTCCATCATGGCGTAGGCACCTCACCTTCGTGATGTAAGATGAGTGCCGTAATGTTATCCATGCCGCCAGCTTCGTTCGCTTTTTGGATTAAGGCGGCACATTTTTCTTCCAGCGTCATCTCTGCCATCAAGGTTTGTTGCACTTGATCGTCATCGACCATATTGGTCAACCCATCTGTACATAAAAGTAAGTAGTCATCTGGTTCGAATTCATAAATCGTCACATCTGCATCAACCTCTTGAGAAACACCCAGTGTGCGCGTGATGATATTCTTTTGAGGATGATGCTTAGCGGCTTCTGCCGTTAATTCCCCTTGCTTAACCAGTTCATTGACCAATGAGTGGTCTTCCGTTAATTGACGTAACGTATTGCGTCTGAGACGGTAAACGCGGCTATCGCCGATATTAGCGACTAAATAGTGCGTCCCGGAAATTAAGACTGCCACTAAGGTCGTGCCCATCCCCGATAAATCGTCATATTGATTCGCTTTGGCTAAAATATGTTGGTTTTCTCTTTGTAATTCAAAAATCAACCACTTAACCATCGCTTCAATATCAGTATCATCTGTTTTTTCAAATTCATGTCCGATATGGGAAACAGCCATTTCAGAGGCCACGTCGCCTCCTAAATGACCGCCCATTCCATCGGCAACAATTGCAAATTGAACACCGCGTTGATTAGTATAAAAACCAACATAATCTTGATTATTCTGTCGCTGTTGACCGACATCTGTTTGATATGCAACTTCCATAAAAAATCACCTCAATTGTAGTTATGCCCGTCGTTTCAAACAAGCGATGAAAAAGCCGTCTGTTTGGTAATCATCTGGATAGATTTGGACAAAAGGACTTGCTTGATTCTGCGCTAATGGTAATTCAAGTGGCACTGGTTCAATTTCAAACTCCGGATGGTTAGCAACGAAGGCCGCCACCACTTGTTGATTTTCTTCCGGAACAATCGTGCATGTACTATAAGTTAGGCGTCCGCCGACTTTCAAAGTAGGCGCCACGGCATCTAGAATTGCTAATTGGATTCGTTGTAGATTCATCAAGTCCGCTGGTTGGCGGCTATATTTAATTTCTGGTTTTCGGCGCATTAGTCCTAAACCTGAACAAGGTGCATCGACTAGAATTTTATCGAAATGTGCCTCACCAAACTGTTCGCCCACCTTACGTGCGTCTAGTGCTTGAGCGCTAACAACATCTTCAACATGGAGCCGCTTCGCATTTTGTTCAATCAAGCGGACTTTATGGTCATGAATGTCTAAGGCCGTGATTTGACCGCCTTGTTGCGCATCCAAATAAGTTGCCATATGCGTTGTCTTGCCACCAGGTGCGGCACAAGCGTCTAATACTTGGTCCCCTGGTTGAATGTCTAAACTAGGTGCGACTAACATTGAACTTTCATCTTGAATCGTATAATCGCCCGCTTCAAATAACGCACCACTGGCCAAATGACCGCCTTGTGCGACCAAACCAACCTTAGCAATCTGACTCGGTTGGAGGTCATTAAACTGCGGTTGTAACTCAGCCAATACGGCATCAACCGTATTGATCCGCGTATTAACTCGCAATGAAGCGTTGGCTGGTTGGTTAATTGTTGCGAGCAATGATTCGAGTTTATCATCCCCTAAATCAGCTTGCAGCTTTGCCACCAACCATTGCGGCACGCTGTATTGCACGCTAAGACGTTCAATTGGATCAGCAATCGCATTGAGATCCGGTAAACCACTGCGTTGTAACTGCCGCAAAATCGCCGTCACGAGCTTAGCAACCCCCGCATGCCCCATTTTTTTAGCAATTTCAGTTGCTTC
Source organism: Latilactobacillus sp. (assembly GCF_033176295.1). NCBI lineage: Bacteria > Bacillati > Bacillota > Bacilli > Lactobacillales > Lactobacillaceae > Latilactobacillus > Latilactobacillus sp. Next base: position 191,257 of record NZ_JAMQEX010000002.1, on the reverse strand, counting down.
GTAGAAAATAGCATGTTCTGGCACGCGATCCAAATAAACTTGTTGATAAACCGCGGTTCTGAGAACTTGGCGAACCCAGTTGTCCATTTTCTTCGGCTTTTGAATGAAAGGTGCTAGATAATAATCCAACGTGTATTCATGCTGAATAACACCGTAAACAAGCTGCGTTAAAAAACCAGCATCTTGTGGGTTTAATCGATTCTTATTGATTACTTGATCTAATGCCAAGTTTGAATAACTATTTTGTTTGGCAATTGCCGTCAATATTTCAACAGCTAAGTAGCGCGGTGTCTTATTCGGCATCTTGCACCACCACTTGTTGACCGACTGCTAGTTGCTTGCCAACCCCATTTAAATAAGATTGCACTGGCATCTTGGCTTTACCGGCCGGTTGAATTTCAGTGATTTTTAAAACAGTCCCGTTACCGGCAGCTAATTCGAAATCTTTTTTATTTAGCGCGACAACTACGCCGGCGGCTTGATCAGTTGTTGTTTCTGCAACTGTCGCTTGCCAAATCTTAGTCCGTTGGCCATTAACGGCTAACCAAGCCCCTGGTTGAGGCCGTAAAGCGCGAATTTGGTTAACCAACTGTTCAGCAGGTTGGTTGATGTCTAATTGTTCTTGTTCCTTGGTAATGTTATACGCAAAGGTCACTTGCACTTCATCTTGCGGTGTCCGAGGGGCTGTTTGTGCAATAATCCCAGGTAAAGTCTTTAATAAAAGATCCCGACCAACATAGCTTAACTTATCGAATAAACTACCGGTATCGTCTGTGGCTTCAATTGGAATACTAGCTTGTTCGATCATATCACCGGCATCCATTTTCTTAGCCATGTGCATGATGGTAATCCCGATTTCTGAGTCGCCATTTAAAACGGCGTATTGAATTGGGGCGCCACCACGGTATTTAGGCAATAATGAGCCATGAACATTAATCGCAGCGATTTTAGCGGCTTCTAATAATTTTGTTGGTAAGAATTGACCGTAAGCTGCCGTTACAATTAAATCCGGTTGTAAGGCAATCACGTCAGCCAGTTCAGGGCTGCCACTGAGTTTTTCTGGTTGGAATACTGGTAGATCTAGTCGAACCGCTGCTTCTTTAACAGGTGTTTGTTGCAACACTTGTTTACGACCGACTTTCCGATCCGGTTGTGTCACAACTGCCAAGATTTGGTAGTCGTTTGCCACAAGGGCTTCTAAAATTGGTACTGAAAATTGGGGTGTTCCCATAAATACGATGGATGTCATTAATCAATCACGCTCACTTTTAAGTAAATTGTAGAGGTTCATTATCCAGCCCAATCTTAAACCCGTGACGAGTATCGATTTGGGTGGTCTCTAGTATTTCGGCTAATTTAGCCTGAAGTTGTGGTTCCTGTTTATATTTAATCACAATTTGGTAAAAATAACGATTATTAATCCGAGCAATTGATTTCGGGGTGGGCCCGAGAATCAGTGCTTGGTCGGATAAAATCGGTCGCATCTGTTTGGCAATTTGAAAACTCTTCTTTGCGGCAAGTGCTTCTTCAGGGTGGCTAACCGTCACCTTCACCGTAAAGTAATAAGGCGGATAGCCGCCACGGTGGCGCACCGCCATTTCATATTGATAAAAGCCTTCATAATCGTGCTGCTTGGCAAATTGAATCGCGTAATTCTCGGGATTATAAGATTGAACAATCACTTGCCCCACCTTATCTGCACGACCCGCACGACCACTAACCTGCGTTAATAATTGGAAAGTCCGCTCACTCGCCCGAAAATCCGGTAAACCCAAAGCAGTATCAGCGTTGATCACCCCGACTAACGTTACATCTGGGAAATCTAGGCCCTTGGCAATCATCTGCGTCCCTAATAAGATATCAGCTTCGTGATCACCAAATTTTTTCAATAATTTAGCATGCGCGCCTTTTTTCCGAGTCGTATCAACGTCCATCCGCAAGATCCGTGCTTCAGGGATTAATTCTTGTAATTCAGCTTCGACTTTTTGCGTGCCAGTCCCAAAATAGCGAATTTGACGACTCTGACAGCTGGGGCAAATCTTAGGAATGACTTCTTCGTGCCCACAATAATGGCATTTCATCGAATGCGTATCCATGTGTAACGTCAACGAAATATCACAGTTGGGACACTGCAAGACAAACCCGCAATCCCGACACATGATAAATGATGAAAAACCGCGACGATTTAGGAGTAACACACTTTGTTCGCCCTTTTGCATCCGTTCTTTGATGCCGGCTAATAACGCCGGTGAAAAGTTGCTGGCTTTTTGAACCCTCATCGCTTCGCGCATATCAACTAGTTCAACAGCTGGTAAGGCTTGTTGGTTCACCCGTTGCGTCAGGCGAATCAGATGGTAGACATCTTTTTGCGCCCGAGCCCGGGATTCTAACGATGGTGTGGCGCTGCCTAAAATGACCGGGCAGTTATGATACTGACTCCGCCAAATCGCAACGTCGCGTGCATGATAACGGGGACTTTCGTCTTGCTTATAACTGGCTTCATGTTCTTCGTCCATAATAATCACGCCGATATCTTCAAGTGGCGCAAAAACGGCTGAGCGGGCACCGACGACCACGCGCGCTTCTTTGCGTTCAATGCGCCGCCATTCGTCGTATTTCTCACCTTCAGATAAGCCACTATGTAACACAGCGACTAAATCACCAAAGCGGCCCTTCACGCGTTGCACCATCTGCGGCGTCAAGGCAATTTCAGGAACTAACATCAGTGCGGTCTTCCCTTGTTGCAAGACGGCATCAATTGTTTGTAAATAAACTTCGGTCTTCCCACTGCCAGTGACACCTTCAATTAAGAATACTTCTGAGGCATCCGTTGATGCGGATTGAACGACCGCATCAACTGCGGTTTCTTGTTCGCTCGTTAGCGTCATTTTGTGGGTTGGTTGAACAGCATTAGCGTACGGATTCCGGTAAGCTTCCACCTTAACTTGGCGTAACCAGCCTTTTTCCGCACCGATTCGAATATTTTCCCGCGTAAAAGTTGTTTTTTCTAAAATCGTTTTTAATAAAGTCGGTGCCTCTTGATCAATCAGCGTTTGCAGATAACTGATTAATTGGCTTTGCTTCTGGGCTGACTTTCGTAAACCCATCCGTGCTTCTTCCAATTGTTCAAAACTCAGTGCGGGCTCAATCGCCGTTAATTGCTTAACTTGTGCCCGGTTGTCAACGTGATAAGTGACGCTAATTTTACCTTGGCGTTGCAATTGCATGAGTTGTTTTAACTTATCAGGCGCCAGATTCTGATCAAAAGTCAACTCATCATTGCCATTGAACAGACTGGCCTGTAAGTCCGTTGGAATTTCATCAGTTAACGTCGCAGTTTTCGTATATTTAGCCCGCATCACACTGGGTAACATCGTCTGCAGACACGTGATCTGAAAAGCATACGTCTGTTGTGCTAACCAATCCGAAAGTGATAGTAATTCAGGGTTAACCGCTGGTGTTAAATCAACAACTGCCTCGATTGCCTTTAATTGGCCCGTAAAGCTTGGCTGGTCTAAAACTTGCAAGACAAAGCCCTGAATCTTACGATCGCCATTTCCAAACGGAATAATAACCCGCATCCCAGGTTGAATGACATCAACTAAAGTGACCGGTACCTGATAATCATATGGCCGATTAGTTTGCATTGTCGGCACATCAACGATTACTTTAGCAATCTGTGGCATGCTATTCCTCCTTTGAGCTAAGCGCTGTACTGATCCGTTCTAAAATTTGTGTGGCAATCACTTTTTTGGAAGCCAATGGTAATGCTTCTGGTGCCTGATTTGGTCGTAAAAGAGTGACCGCATTTTGGTCAGCGCCAAAGCCCCGGTCGGTTTGGCTGACATCATTGGCCACTAATAAATCGACCTGTTTAGCCGTTAATTTGACTTGCGCATGCGCCATCAAATCATTGGTTTCAGCTGCAAAGCCCACTAGATATTGCTTTTTCTTTTCTTGACCCAACGTCGCTAAAATATCCGGCGTCCGATTGAGTTCAAGCGTCATATCAGTTTGACCAACTTGTTTTTTAATTTTTTGTGAAACGTATTGCGCCGGTTTAAAATCAGCGACAGCGGCTGCCATAATCACGACATCCGCTTCATTATATAGACTAGCAACGGCCCCTTGCAGTTCGGCTGCCGTTCGGACATAGATGACTTGTGCCAGATTAGCAGGGACAGCCAGTTCTGGCCGCGTACTAATCAAAGTAACCTTCGCACCCATTTGAGCCGCCATTCCAGCAATCGCATACCCCATTTTACCAGATGACCGGTTGCCAATATAGCGAACCGGATCCAAAGGTTCCTGCGTCCCACCGGCCGTCACTAAAACCACTTTATCTTGCAAACGATTAGGGGTTAATTGGCGGTAAACATTGCTCATAATCACATCTTCTTCTGGAAAACGCCCTTGGCCTTCATAGCCTTCCGCTAAAAAACCAGTAGCGGGTTGCACAATCGCAATCCCATCTGCTTTTAATTGTGTTAAATTGCGTTGTGTTGCAGGATTTAACCACATATGTTCATTCATAGCGGGCACCAATAATTTAGGCGCCGTAGTTGCCAAAAGTGCCGTGGTCGCGAAATCATCTGCAATGCCGTTCGCTAATTTGCCAACAATATTGGCCGTCGCAGGTGCAACAATTGCCAATTCGGTCCAGTCAGCTAAGTGAATGTGGGCGACTTGTTCTGGGTGATTCATCGTCATTAAATCAGTTAGCACTTCTTGCCGCGTTAATGTCGCAAAGGTCAATGGTGTCACAAATTCGGTGGCAGCCTGCGTCATTGCCACGCGGACAATTGCCCCATTTTTAATCAACTGACGCACTAAACTAGCGACCTTGTACACCGCAATCCCACCGGTTACGTAAACCGTAACGTGTTTGTTTTCTAAACTCACCATTTTAAAAACCTCCTTTAAATAAAAAAACCGCCTCTTAATTTAGACATCCCACGATGAATAAACTAAAAATGCGGTTCGCTAATTATTCTTATTCGCCATCTTTTTGAGAAAGCTTATCCATTTTTTCAGCATCTTTTTCAAGCATCAATGAATCAGGATCAATGGTTACATTGCCAGCAGCAATTTCTTCCATTGCCATCCCTACGGTTTTAGGTGATTTGTATTCTGATAACATTTTCAAATCGCCAGCTTCGATTTGATGTGCTCGCTTGCTTGCTAAAACGGCTAATGAATAGCGTGAGTTAACATTTTCTAGTAACTTATCAATTGAAGGATATACAATCATTTTATTATTCCCCTATCATTTTCTTATATTGATCAATCACACGTGGTACTCGTAAGTGTTCACTCTCAATAATCTTTTCAATCCGTTGAACGGCGTTTGGAATTTCATCATTGACAACAGCGTAATCATAATTTTCCATCATCCGAATTTCATCGGCTGCTTTTTGCATGCGCTTATCAATCGTTGCTTGATCGTCAGTGCCACGTTTTTGGATTCGATTACGTAATTCCAATAAATCAGGCGGTGTTAAAAAGATAAACACGCCATCTGGACACTTCTCACGAACCTGCATCGCACCTTGGACTTCGATTTCTAATAAGACATCGCGGCCTGATTCTAAGGTTTGATTGACATACTTCATCGGTGTGCCGTAATAATTATCAACATACTGTGCATACTCTAGCATACCATCATTTGCAATTTCTTGCTCGAATTCTTCTTTGCTCACAAAATAGTAGTCAACACCATCTTGTTCGCCTGGTCTTGGCTTTCTAGTCGTCATCGAAACTGAATAGTGAAAATCACGAAATTCATCTTCTAGCATTGCTTGACGGACAGTTCCTTTACCAACCCCTGATGGGCCAGATAAAACGATCAACATTCCTCGATTGGACATCTACGTAATTCCCTCTTCTTTTATAAAATAGTTAAGTTCTATTTTATCACTAGATGACTGCCAATTACAAGTCTACTTTAGGTTCATCTCATTTAATATTGTTTGCAATTGTGCAACTTCCTCATTGGTGAGCGTGATGCCCTTGCCCATCTTCGCATGATCGGGTGCCCAGTCCCGTAAATCAAACTTAGGTGCGCGACCATTCCAAGCAATTAAGTTCAATTCTTTCTTCCAGCCCGCCTTATCTTCACTAATGACCCCAATTTCAGCCATTATTTTGTAGTTGATATCACTCATAAAATCACCCTTTCTCATCGTTTAATCTATTATACACGAAAAAAATTTAAATTTGCGCTTGCAGATTAGAACGTTTGTTCGTATAATAGAAATACAAACAAATGTTCGGAGGACAACACGTTATGGAAATCAAACAATCAGCAGTAGTCGGCTTTAGTCATGAATTGGTGAAACGGTATCAACGCTTTTTCGAACTCGATGATGCCCAAGAATTAATCAAACAACCCCAGATGCAACCTAGCCAAATTCAACTTTATATGATGCAAGCTTTTGATCGCCATTACCGTTTGGCTATCCAATTTAACGTGGCCGAGCACATCGAACAAGTCAATGGGCGCTTGATTAAGCAACTCGACGAACAAACTTACTTGTTAAAAGAAAATCACTCTAATCTTTATAAAATCGTTACTTTAAATCAAATCCGCTACATCTCAAAAAATAACTAACAATAGACGATGACCGTTAAAGAAGGGGTTAGGACAACAAGTCCTAACCCCTTCTTTATTAAGCTTGTCTAATCTGTGCTTTAGCAGTTTCTGCGAGGTCCACTAATTCTTGGGCGTGTTCTAGCGTTAATTCCGTCACTTCTGTCCCCGCCAACATACGAGCCAGTTCAGCAACGCGTTTTTTACCGGTTACCTTTTGGATTGATGTTTCTGTGCGGTTTTGTTTAATTTGTTTTTGAATTTGGTATTGATGATCACTCATCGCCGCTACTTGTGGCAAATGCGTAATACAGAGGACTTGTGAATGTTGGGCAATTTCGCTAATTTTATTGGCGATTGCCTGTGCAACACGCCCACTGACCCCAGTATCAACTTCATCGAAAATAATGCTGGTAACGCCTTGTGATTCTGAGAAAATCGTTTTAAGCGCCAACATCAATCGGGATAATTCCCCACCAGAAGCAGTCTTGGCAAGCGGCCGTAGCTTCTCACCCGGATTAGGTTGAATATAAAATTCAACTTTATCCCGACCGCTGCGCATAAATTGCTGATTATCAACCATGGCAAATTCAACTTTGAAAACCGTTTTAGCCATGTAGAGCGCTTTGAGTTGTTGGTGAACAGCCTTTTCCAACTGTTGAGCAGCAGCTTGGCGTTTCTCAGAAAGAACGGCTGCTTCTTCCAGCAATTGGGCTTGTTGTTGTTCAAATTGTTGCTCTAATTCGCTTGCATTGGCTTCGGTGGCCTGCATTGCTTGCAATTCTTTGGTAATTTGCGCCCCATAAGCTAAGATTTCAGGAATTGAATCGCCATATTTATGTTCGAGATTATTGATTGTTTCTAAGCGCTGTTCAATTTCATCCAAGCGTGCTTCGTCCCATTCAAGATTATCGACTTCCCGACTAATATCACTACCGCTGTCTTGCAGTGTGTAATAGCCTGTTTGTAGATTATCAGCAATTCTTTTGAATTCAGGATCTAATTCCGCAATTTCTTGCATCTGATTCATCGCAATCGCGATTTGATCTAGCGCGTTGCCTTCTTCACCAGATAAAATGGCGCGACTAGCTTGCAAGGCCTGATTAATTCGTTGGAAGTTGCTGAGTTTCGCGCGTTCTTCGATTAACTTACTTTCTTCATCTGGTTGTAATTGCGCTGCGTCAATTTCATTAGTTTGAAATTTAAGCATATCAAGGCGTTGGGCCCATTCCTGCTCATTTTGTTGCTTCTTCTTCAATGCTTTTTCCGTTTGCCGGTAAGCCTGATAGGTTTCTTGATAGGCCGCCTTTGCACTCGCCAAAGCTGTGTGGGCAAACTCATCCAACAAGCCTAGATGGCGATCAGGATACATTAATTCTTGATGTTCGTTTTGACCGTGAATATCAACTAATGTTTCTCCAATCTTTTTAAGCGTCGCAGTGTTGACCAGATGGCCATTAACACGGCAAACATTATGCCCGTTTAATGCCAAATCACGTTGTAATAAAATGGTTTGATCATCGTGTTCAATCCCATATTCAGCTAAAAGCGCGGCAGTCGTGGCGTTTTCGGGTGATGTAAACAAGCCCTCTAACGTCGCTTTTTTCGCACCGGTTCGGATAAAATCCTGTGACCCTCGACCACCAGCGAGCAGGCCAACCGCGTCGATAATAATCGATTTCCCGGCCCCTGTTTCACCAGAAAGAACCGTCATCCCTTCATCGAAACTAATGGCCAATTGATCTATAATTGCAAAGTCGTGAATGACTAATTCTTGTAGCATTTGAAAATGCCCCTTTCATCTGGTCCTAATCTTAAAAAAACTTGCTAAATTACTTTAGCAAGTCTTCGATAAATAATCTGAACTGTTTTGCTTGTTCCTCAGATTTACAAATAATAAGGACCGTGTCATCGCCACCAATTGTCCCAAAAATATCTTCGGATTGTAATTGATCTAATAAACTTGCAATTGCTGGCGCATTACCAGGATGCGCCTTAATCACCACAAAATAATCCTGTTGATTATGGGTCACATAGGCATCTCGTAATGTCCGTCGCAATTTTTCTTTAACATCTAATTTTTTTTCAAGCGGTAAGCTATAGTGATAGCCTTCGTCCGTATTAGGGACTTTTACCAGTTGCATTTCTTTGATATCACGCGAAATCGTGGCCTGCGTGACCTCAATTTGTTCCGCCTGCAAGAGTTTAACAAAATCTTCTTGGCGTTCAATTTCATGAGTTTGAATTAAATTTCTCAACAGTCGTTGTCGGTCTACTTTACGCATCAAAAACACCTCTTCTTGTGAATAACAATTCTAACTCACATGATAGCGTATTTATACATAAAACACAAAGATTTATGCATTATTTTCCAGAAGGTCGTTTTAATTCTGCATAAGCTCGTTCTAAAACCGCATCAATATTCACATTTTCAGCAAGTGTGCCCGTCTCGGCTTCTGTATTTCTAAGATGGATCAAGAACTCGATGTTCCCTTCGCCACCTTTAATTGGTGAGAAATCAAGACCTAAAACATCGTAGCCTGTTGCTAAACTAAAGTTGACGATATCTGTCACAACATTTTTATGAACCTTAGGATCACGGACAATCCCGTTTTTACCTACATTAGCTGGACCCGCTTCAAATTGGGGCTTAATTAAAGCCACCGCATCACAATTAGGTTTGAGAATTGGTTTTAAAGGTACCAAAATCTTATGCAACGAAATAAAGGAAACATCGGTCATTGCAAAGTCTGGTAATCCATCAGTAAAGTCCTCTGGTTGGCTATAACGGAAGTTAACCCGTTCCATAACAACTACGCGGGAATCTTCACGCAACTTCCAGGCCAATTGATTATAACCCACATCAAGCGCATAACAGCGCCGTGCGCCATTACGCAACGCAACATCGGTGAACCCACCTGTTGATGAACCGATATCCAGCGTTAATTTATCTTTAAGATCGATATCAAAAACATCGATGGCCTTCGCCAATTTCAAAGCACCGCGACCCACGTATGGGATTTTGTGCCCTTTAACTCTTAATACGGTTTCGGCGTCGATTTTTTCGCCGGGCTTGTCAATTCGTTCATCATTTTTCCCATAAACTTCCCCAGCCATAATTGCCCGCTTGCCTTGTTCCCGTGATTCAAATAAACCTTGTTGTACTAATAGTACGTCTACCCGTTCTTTTTTCATCTGTTCTCCTATTCGTTGAAATAGTCCAAAAAACTATTTAATAAAGTCCGGTCAAAAGTCGTGACTTGCGCCAGTTGTTGTTGTGCTTGTTGGCAAGTCGTGTGAAGTGCTTCTTGCGCACCGGACAACCCCAATAAAATGGGGAAGGTATTCTTTTGTTCTGCGGCATCTTTATGAACAGCTTTGCCCATTTCCACAGTGGTACTGGTGACATCTAAGATATCATCTTGAATCTGAAAGGCCAAACCAAATTGTTGCGCAAAACCGCGTAAAGCAGTTGTTTCAACCTCACCAAGTTGCGCTAAGACAGCGCCCATGGCCACCGCGACTTCAATTAAACAACCTGTTTTAAGATGATGAACTTGTTGCAACTGCGCTAATGTCAACGCTTTGTGCTCGCCTTCAATGTCTTCGACTTGCCCCGCAACCATCCCGTTGGCACCGGCCGCTTGCGCTAACAACCGAACAAGTTCGATTCGTTGTTCTGCGGTCACGTTTAATGTCGCTAACCATTCAAACGCAAGTGTTAATAACCCATCACCAGCCAAAATAGCCTCAGCTTCACCAAAGACCTTATGGTTCGTCGGTTGGCCGCGCCGTAAATCATCGTTGTCCATTGCAGGTAAATCATCGTGGATTAACGAGTAACTATGGATTAATTCAAGCGCACCAGCTGCTCTAAAAGCAGTTTCATCAATGCTTTGACCGGCACTTTCTAAGACCGCAAATAATAAGAGTGGCCGTAATCGTTTACCACCTGTCATGACCGAGTACGTCATCGCTTTTTGCAGCGTTGGTTCTTGAATTTTGGCCAATTCATTTTTTAAATAAGCGTCAAACTGCGGTAATTCACGTGCCGCTAATTGTTTAAAATCAGCCATTACTGTTGCTCCTCAGCATCTAATGGTACTTCTTCGCCGTTATCGGCCATTACTTTAGCCATTGTCTTTTCAGCTTGGCTCAATGTTTCTTCAAGTGTTTGACTGAGTTTGACACCTTCTTGAAAGGCCGTCATTGCTTTTTCAAGCGGGACATCGCCCGTTTCCAACTCGTTAACAATCACTTCTAATTGCGCTAAATTTTCTTCAAACGTTAATTTTTTTTCTGCCATTTTATTCTTCTCCTTTATGGGTTGCGACAACTTCAGCTGTTACTAACCCATCTTGAACGTGTAATTCAATCGGTTGTTGGGCCTTAAAATCTGCCACTTTTTTCAACATTTGTTGCTGATCATCCGTGACATAGGCGAACCCGCGGCCTAAAATCTTCAACGGACTGACTAAATCGAGTGCTGCAATGACTTGTGCGGCCTTTTGCCGGCGATCAGCCATCAAGCGGTTCATCGCTTGGTTTAAACGTCGTTGTTGTTCAGTAACGTCTTTTTGTGCTTGTCGCACCGCCATCAATGGTGATTGTGCCGATAACCGTTGTTGCAACAATTGAACCTGTTGGCGCCGATCCTTTAAGAGTTGCTGTTGTGCAGTCAATAAGCGCCGTTGTAGTTGGTCAACATTTTGGAGATAGCCATCATACAAACGTTTAGGCTGTTTCAAGACATAACTATTTTGTAAATGATCGAGTTGTTTTTTATTAAGCGCAACGGTTTTTGAAAAGGCTTGATATAACCGTAAACGCTGTTGTTGTAATTTTAAAATTTCATCCGTTAAAACGGGTGTTGCTAATTCGGCTGCCGCAGTTGGTGTGGCAGCTCGAACATCCGCGACCAAATCAGCAATCGTCGTATCGGTTTCATGACCCACTGATGAGATGACCGGAATCTGACTGGCCACAATCGCCCGTGCAACACGTTCTTCATTAAACGGCCATAGATCTTCAATCGAGCCACCACCCCGACCGATAATAATCGTATCAAAGTCGCCGTGTTCATTAACCTGTTTAAGTCGCTCAACTAAAACATCAGCCGCACCGTCACCTTGAACAACTGCTGGGAACAACACTAACTGTGCAATTGGATAGCGTCGTTGGGTAGTCGTAATAATGTCGCGAATCACTGCCCCGGAAGGACTAGTAATGACCGCAATTCTTTTAGGGAAACGGACTAAAGGTTGCTTAGGGGCATCGAATAAGCCTTCGGTTGCTAACTTCGCCTTTAATTGTTCGTAGGCTTGATACAGGGCACCTAAGCCATCAGGTTCCATGCGTTCAACGTAGATTTGATAGTTACCAGAGGCTTCGTATAGCGAAATCCGGCCGACTATGAGGACTTTCATCCCTTCTTCCGGCGTAAACTTCACTTTTTCGAAGGCCGACTTAAACATAATGGCACTAATTTTAGCTTTATTATCCTTCAAACTAAAATATTGATGCGCATTGGGCCGCAAGCGGAAGTTGGAAATTTCACCAGTCAAATAAACCCGATCCAAATACGGATCGCGTTCAAATTTAGCTTTCAAATATTGCGTTAAAGCGGTGACTGTTAAATAATCAGTTGGTTTAACCACGTTTGACACGTTCCTTTGCAATTTCAATCGTTTGTTCCATTAACATCGTAATCGTCATTGGTCCGACACCTCGTGGCACTGGCGTCATTGCGCTGACGTGTGTTTGAAGGGCTTCGAAATCAACGTCGCCAGTGACTGAACCGTCTTCAAGGCGATTAATGCCGACATCGATAACAACCGCGCCTTCTTTGACAGCATCAATTCCGAAAAAGTGTGGTTTACCAATGGCTGCTACCAAAATATCGGCCGTTTTAGTTAAGGCTTTTAGATTTGCTGTGCGACTGTGGGCAATCGTTACGGTTGCGTTAGCATTGAGCATCAACGCTGCTAAAGGTCGGCCGACAATATTACTCCGACCGACAATCACAACATTTTTACCAGCCACATCAATCTTGTGGGCCGCTAATAAGCGCATAATCCCATTAGGGGTGCAGGCCACTAATCCTTGTTGGTTGAGCCATAATTGCCCAATATTAACGGGACTAAAACCATCAACGTCTTTTTTGGCATCGATTGCTTGGATGACATGATCTTCATTAATTTGTTTTGGCAATGGCAATTGCACCAAAATACCATCAACGGTGCGATCGTCATTCAGCGTTTTCACCAAGGCCAACAATTCAGCTTCGGTCGTTTCAGCTGATAGACGCTTCAATTCTGAAGCCATTCCAATTTTGGTTGCTCTTTTTTGCTTACTTTGCGTATAAATCGCACTCGCTGGATCATCACCGACCATGATGACCACTAATTTAGGCGTTACACCTTGTTCTTTAAGTGTTTCAACCGCTGTTTGTTGTGCGTGTGTCAATTCATTTGCAAGTGCTCTACCGTCTAGTAATTCCAAAATTCACAGCCCCTATATATCGATATTTGATGATTCCATTTTAACATAAGTAGTCATTTTTTTAGCGTTTTGGGTTGATAAATGATCATTAAACCTAAAAAAACACGCTAAAAAAATACTTTTAACGTGTTTTAAGGAATTTCGTTCGTATTTTACTAGTTAACCAATTTACTTTTATTTTGTCATTTTATGACTAAGCTTCAACGAATTTAGATAAAACGCCGTTGATGAAGCCTTTTGCTTGATCATCTGTAAATTGTTTTGCAAGTTCAAGTGCTTCATTCAAAGCGACTTTAGCAGGTGCTTCGGTTGAGTTTTGCATTTCAAACAAACCTAATCGTAAAATAATAAGGTCTGGTTTTGCCAACCGAGAAAGTTGCCAACCTTTTTTCAAATAAGGGGTTAATGCTGCATCAAGAGCGGCTTGATTTTCAGTTACACCTGATACTAAGAAAGCCAAGTAAGCAGGCACTTCAACTGGTGTCACTTCTTCAGCATCAAATTGATCCATCGTTAAGACGGCTTGATAAGCATCCTCTAATTCTAAAGATTGATTCGCATTGAGTGTAAACAGCACTTGAAAAGCTGCTTGTCGAATTTGGTGTCGATTAAAATTAGGCATTAAGATTGGTCTCCATTTAGATCAGGTGTTTCATCGTTAAATAAATCATCTGGATCAATAATATTTTGTGTTTTTTCGGTTACGACGCCAACAACATGTACGTTGACTTCCGCTAATTCTAAGTCAGTCATAAATAACAACTGTTCCTTCAAGGCTTCTTGCATGGCAAGGGCCACCTTAGGGACAGAAACGCCATAATTAAGGTAGACATAAACGTCCGCATTAACTTTGCCATCAATCACTTTTAAAGTGACACCCTTACCATGATTTGAACGACCAAATAATTCATTAATCGATGATGAAATTGTTCCACGCATCTGATGAACGCCTTCAATTTGGCTTGCGGCAATGCCTAAAATGACTTCCACCACTTCAGGTGCCATTTGGATCTTCCCCAATGAATTTTCTTGCGTATCTAGTACAATATTTGTTTCTTCAGCCATCAATAACCCTCCTAACAAATTCTTACCAGCAGTTAAACGCTGCTGTTAGGCACGCGAAATGTAAGTACTATCTGATGTATTAATTGTTAATTCATCGCCTGCGTTAATGAAGAATGGTACTTGAACCACTAAGCCTGTTTCTAGTGTTGCTGGTTTTGTACCACCCGAAGATGTATCGCCACGCACACCAGGTTCTGTTGCAGCAACTGCCAAATCAACTGTCTTAGGTAGTTCAACCCCTAAGGTTTCGCTCCCAAACATCATGATTGAAACTTGCATGTTTTCCTTCAAGAATTTTAATTCATCTTGAATTTGTGCTGCTGGTAATTCTAATTGTTCATAAGTATCTGTATCCATGAAGACGTGATTGTCACCATCTGCATAAAGATATTGCATTGATTTTGTATCAATGATTGCTCTTTCAACTTTTTCAGTTGAACGGAATGTTTTTTCTTGGTTAGCGCCGGTTCTTAAATTCTTAAGTTTTGAGCGGACAAAAGCGCCACCCTTACCAGGTTTAACATGTTGGAATTCAACCACTCGCCATAGGTTGTTGTCAAATTCGATTGTTAAGCCGTTTTTAAAATCGTTAACTGATAACATTAATATTTCCTCCGTACTTTTTTAAAAGGATGCCATTGCCCTAATCATAGCAAGAAATCAGGTTTAAAAGCAAGTCTTTCCAGTCGTTTAAACTGATTGTATGTAAAAAAGGGATTGGCCAAAGCCAATCCCTTTAGTTATGCTAAATCGCTTCTTGTTAGCGATCCGCACTCACAGTTAGATTGTCAATGGTTTGTTGCTTGAGTTACAAGTATACCAGTTATGACCGATTTATACAAATCAGCCTGACAAATCTTAAGCAAATAAAAAACACTCACGAAATGTGAGTGTTTTTAAAGCATTATTTAGCTTCTGCTGTATAAACAGAAACTTTCTTCTTGTTTTTACCGAAACGTTCGAAACGAACGACACCTTCGACAAGAGCAAATAATGTGTCATCGCCACCGCGACCAACATTTTCACCTGGATGAATCTTTGTACCGCGTTGACGGTAAAGGATTGAACCAGCTGTAACAGTTTGGCCATCAGCACGTTTAGAACCTAAACGACGACCTGCAGAGTTACGGCCGTTAGTTGTTGAACCGCCACCCTTATGGTGAGAGAAGAATTGTAAATTCATTTGTAACATCTAAATGCACCTCCTGTTTATTAACTGTCTATTTACGTTTTGTTTGTACTTGAATGTACTGCCCGTATTGTTGCGTAATATCTTCGAGCGTCAGTTGCAAATTCTGCAAGAGAATCTGCGCCGTTGCCAAAGCTTGTCCCGTAACCGTTGCCGGCACTTGACAGGTTAACAAACCACCATTTAGGTTATCTGCTTCTACCTCTGGTTCAAAACCAGCGAGCTTTTGCAAACTGTTAATCGTCCCAATTGAGACGGCTGAAACAGCTGCACAAACGATATCACTCCCGTAAGGACCCGAGTCAGCATGACCCGTAATTTGAAAAGAAATAATTTGCGAATCCGCATTGACGATAAAGTCAGCCTTAATCATCTTATTTCCCTCAATTAAGCGTTGATAGCGTCGATCATCACTTTAGTATATGGTTGACGATGCCCCTTCTTTTGATGACTGTGTTTCTTAGGTTTGTATTTGAAAGTAACAACTTTCTTTTCGCGCCCTTGTTTTTCAACAGTACCATCAACAGTAACACCATCAATGTTTGGTGTACCAACCTTAGTTGTTTCACCACCAACTAAAATAACTTGATCAAAAGTTACTTTTTCGCCAGCTTCTGCGGTTAACTTTTCAACGTAGATTGCTTGACCAGCTTCTACCTTATATTGTTTGCCACCTGTTTTGATAATTGCGTACATGTGTGCACCTCCTATTTTTTCTTAGACTCGCCAACTAAGGTGACTAATAATAGTACTTAATGCCTTAGTATGCGCGGTTGCAGCTGTGGAGCTCACAATTACAACGTTCATATGATATCAAATATTTGCGATTGAGTCAATAGCTATTTACGCTTCAACGAAGAATCCAGCCACATTAAAAGCCATGTTTGGCATCTGAACGAGTTGATAAAGCATCTTAGCCATGTAGCGTGGTGAATAGACTAACCCATCTTCAATCCACTTGAATACGAGCACTAAACTCGCGCCAGCAAGATAATCTGCTATGATACTCAATTCAATCTGATCAGACTGGGTTGCCTCTTGAAATAAATTATTGAGATAGGCTTCAATTAGCCGCCGCATTTCGGTCGTTAATTGCTGTTTAAAGGCCAAACTCGTATCGTTTTTATGAAACACCTTAAAGGCATCTTGGCGCCGCTCAACATATTCAAATAATGCTAATAGATTGATTTGTTGATAGGGTTGCGCTAGTTTATCATTTTGAATCGTAATTGTTTGGTATAAATCTTGAGTTAAATCCTGAACTGCTTTTTGAATAAAATCAGTTTTATCTTCATAATGCAGGTAAAAAGTGCCTCGCGTAATCTGCGCTTGCTTGGTAATTGCTTGAATTGAAATTTCTTTAGTGGTCGCTGTTTTTAATAGTTCAACCAGTGCTCGGCGTAACTGTTGTTTTGTACGTTGCACACGTGGATCGGTCGTTTCAGGATTAATTTCACGAACCATTTTGGTTCCCCCATTCTTTGGCTACTTCGCGTCTAGTATAGCCTGTTTTTTTAATAACTGTCTAGCATTTGCTTTTAAAGTACGCTTTTTTTAATCGGACCCTTTTAGATTCACCAACTCGCACCTAAATTTAATTGTCGTCGGCTATTTCTTATAGTAGAATGAAACAAGTATCTTAAATCGGACAGTGTTAGGTGGTCGTTATTTTGATTTCTGCATTCTTTACTATTTTTCTTTCAATCGTATTATTCGCTGTAGTTGCTAGCCAATTAACATTTCGAATCGGACTAGTACTTAATTGCCTTATTTTCATCATCTTAGTCGGTATCGACGCTAGCCTCTTTGGTTGGGGGAGCGGCGCCCACTGGATTTACTTTATTTTAAGTTTAATCGGCTTAGTCGCAAGCGAACTATTCTTAGCGGACTTACCGACTGTCAACCGGCATTAATTTTAAACAACAAAAGGCGGACTTTCAGGCAAATTTACATTTGTCCTGAAGTCCGCCTCTTTTTGTGCTGTTTGTGCCCCTGCCAAGGACTTTTAGTATATCATTAATGACCACTGGATTAAACCGTTGTTGCATCCGCCGTTGATTGACTTTCACTTGTTTGCGGCTGATTTTCCGTTGGGCCTTCATCACTATTTTGATCAGGTTGTATGTTATTGGTTTGGCTACTTTGCGATGTTTCGGTCGTCGTTGGCAATTTTTCTTGCGTCACTGTCTTAGTTCCTAAAACTTGCCAGCCAACAACCACTCCGACCTCAAATGTCACAACCAAACTCATAAACACGCCCATTTTATTCATAATCCACACCACGCTTTCTATTAACACGATAGCCCTAGTTTAGTGGTTAAATATGAATAATTATTGATCGTTTTTCAAAAGAAAGGGGAAGATTTCCTGACCAAAAAAGTGCCCCAGACAAAAGTCCTAGCGCTCTTAAATCCAAATTAATCAAGCAATGTTGTTTCTTTAACGGCATCGATTGTCTTGGTACCAGCTAATTGCATTGTAATTGACAATTCATGGTTCATATGATCGATCACAGAGGTGACACCTTGTGCGCCACCTAAGTTCAATCCATAGATAATTGGGCGACCAATCGCGACCAAATCAGCCCCGCTAGCAAGTGCTTTAAAGACGTGTTCACCACGACGAACACCACTATCAAAGATGATTGGCACCCGTTTAGCAACTTGTTGCGCCACTAATGGTAACACTTCAAAAGAAGCAGACCCACCGTCTAATTGACGACCGCCATGATTTGATACCCAGATGCCATCAGCGCCAGCTTGGACGGTCAACTCAGCATCAACGGGTGATTGAATCCCTTTGATAATGACGGGTAAGTGCGTGATTTCTTTAATCTTTTGAATATCTTCTGGAACAATCCCTTGTTTAGCAGTAGCATAGGTTTCTGAAATGCCTTTGCCAGCACCATCTGAGTTACTATAAGCTGCTAAGTTAGGCATTGGTAGTGGGAATTGGAATTTTGTTTCGATATCCGTTTCACGATAACCACCTAACGTTGAATCAACCGTCAAAACAATGCCTTTAACCCCGGCATTAACGGCCTTTTGTAGTAAGAATTCATTAAATTGATCGTCTTTACTCATATAAAGTTGGAAGAATTGTGGTGCATCAGGCGCAGCTGCGGCTGCATCTTCAACAAGTGTATTAGCATACGTACTAATTGAGAAGATTGAACCAGCTGCGGCCATCCCTTTGGCAGTATCTACTTCACCTTTTTCGTGGGCTAATCCTTGTGCTGCTGAAGGGGCTTGAATAATCGGCGTCTTCAAATCAATATCCCACAATTTTGTGTGCAAATCAGCATGTTCAACCCCTTGTAAAACACGGGGCATAATCTTCTTTTGATTGAAGGCACTGGTATTTTCAGCCATTGTCCATTCATCTTCTGAACCGCCACGAATATAGCCAAAGGCACCTGCTTCCATTCGTTCCTTCACACGACCTTCTAGCGATACTAGATTTAAAACATCAACTGGGTGTTCTGCGTCACTTGTAGGATATGTCATAATAATTGTCTCTTTCTTTTTGTCAATAGGATCATGATATAGCACTTACATAGTGATTAGCAAACATTTGTACTCGCTTTCTTACATTTGACTTTTAAAACCAATGTCTCGGCGGAAAAAGCTTTGTGGATTGGCCACCGATTGTAAGTCAGCTTCAATTTGGACCCGCGCTTGCGCCATTGTGGGTGCCGTATAAACGGCCGTATATAAACGCCCACCAGCACTCATTAAGCCCCCGGTTGTTGGTGCCACACCGGCAAAGCTAAACTGACTATTAGCCGCTTTAAAACGAGCAGTTGGTGCCAACTGAAAAATTGCCGGCGCTTGACTGGGATAACCTTTAGCGGCCACTACAACCCCCAACGTCACACCGTCTGTTTGCCAGTCCAAAGTCGGTTGCTGGTGGGTTAATAATTGTTGAAAGACTTGCGCTAAATCACCTTGCAAACGCGGTAGCACTACTTGGGTTTCCGGATCGCCAAAGCGTACGTTGAACTCAATTACTTTGATCCCAGTTGCGGTCGCAATCAACCCCGCATATAAAACGCCGGTAAACGGCGTGCCATTAGCGGCCATCGTTGCCACAACTGGTTTGATAATCGTTTCAACCGCTGTTTGTACTATTTGATCACTAATTTGCGGTACTGGACAATAGGCGCCCATCCCACCAGTATTCGGTCCCCGGTCACCTTCAAAAGCCCGCTTATGGTCCTGGGCAATCGGCAACGGATAAACTTGATCATCGGCCACTAGCGCCATTAGCGAGAACTCCTCACCGATCAAATAGTCTTCGATGAGGATCTGACGACGTCCTTGTTTGAAGAACCGCCGAACGGCCGCTAAGCCATCCGCCAATGTTTCAGCGATGACCACACCCTTACCAGCCGCTAAACCATCGGCCTTAATCACTATTGGTAACGAACGCCCTTGCAAGGCGGTTAACGCCTCTGATTCATTAGTTACCGTTTGATATTGGGCAGTGGGCACCTGTGCTCGAGCCATCATTTCTTTGGCAAAAGTTTTTGAGCCCTCCAATGCCGCAGCCTGCTTCGTCGGGCCAAAAATCGCTAAACCCGCCGCTTGAAAAGCATCCACAACCCCAGCGACTAATGGTTGTTCTGGGCCAACGATGGTGTAAGCCACCGCCTGTTTTTTAGCAAACGCAATTAACTGCTCAAAATCATTGACGTCAATTGCGGCCGTTTTTATCTGGTCTAATTGCATCCCCGGATTCCCAGGTAAGCAATAGACCTGTTCAACTTGTTCACTTTTTAGTAGTTCTCGTGCCAACGTATGCTCACGCGCACCGCTGCCAATCACCAAGATATCCATTTAAATGCCACCTCTTAATGTTTAAAATGACGTCGATTTGTAAAGACCATGCTGACCCCTTTTTGGTTCGCCATGTCGATTGAATCTTGATCTTTAATTGATCCACCAGGTTGAATAATCGCTGTAATGCCGTGTTCAGCAGCGTAGGCTACGCTATCGTCCATTGGGAAAAAGGCATCTGATGCTAACACGAATGGTGCTTGCATCCCATTAGCTAATGCTTGTTCCAACGCAATTTTAACGGAGCCAACCCGGTTCATCTGACCGGCACCAACGCCCAACGTTTGATCTTTAGTTGCGACAACAATCGCGTTACTTTTGACGTGTTTCACCACGCGTTGCGCAAATAGGAGCGCTTCTTTTTCATCTTCAGTTGGGGCTTTAGTGGTGACCGTCTTCAATTCAGATGCTTGATCCGTTAAGCGATCTCTTTCTTGAACCAATAGACCACCTAAGACCGAAACTGTTTCGAAACGATCCGCTTTAGCGGCTTGTTCAAAATCAAGTGTCATCAAACGAATATTCTTTTTCTTTTCAAGAATTGCTAACGCTTCTGGCGCAAAACTTGGGGCAATGACAATTTCCAAGAATAATTCATGCAAAGCATTGGCTGTTTGAACGTCTACTTCGCGGTTCAAGGCAATGATGCCGCCAAAAATTGAGACGGAATCGGCTGCAAAAGCTTTTTGCCAAGCATCGTAGATGGTTGTCCCCAAACCAACGCCACAAGGATTCATGTGTTTCATCGCCACCACGCATGGTTCGCTGAATTCTGCGGCGACTTTAATCGCTGCATCTGCATCCTTAATATTGTTGTAAGACAATTCTTTTCCGTGTAATTGATGGGCAGCAGCAATCGAAAAGGCGCTTGGTAAAGCACTTTGGTAAAAGGCAGCTTTTTGATGAGCGTTTTCGCCGTAACGTAACGCTTGTTTGAAGTCGTATGTTAAGGAAAGTTTTTCAGGGAATTCAACCGCATCAGCATCTGACAGATAACCGGCAATCAAACTATCATAGGCGGCGGTGTGCCGGAATGCTTTAGCGGCTAAATGGCGGCGGTAAGTGACATCATCTTGTTGCAATTGTGCCAATGTTTCGTCATAGTCGGCTTGATCCACCACGACGTACACTGACTTAAAGTTTTTAGCGGCTGAACGTAACATCGATGGGCCACCAATATCAATTTGTTCAATCGCTTGTTCTTGGGTAATCTCTGGTTTTTGAATCGTTTCTTTAAAGGGATAGAGGTTAACACAAACCAGATCAATCGGTGCAATCTCGTGTTCAGCAAGTGCTGCCATATGCGTTGGTTCATCGCGCTTAGCCAATAAGCCACCGTGAATATTGGGATGGATAGTTTTAACCCGACCGTCTAACATTTCAGGAAAATGAGTCACTTCATCGATGGGTGTCACTGGCACACCCGCTTTTTCCAAGACGCTAAAAGTGCCGCCAGTTGAAATAATTTCAAAATCTGCCGCTACTAATCCTTGGGCAAATGCCACAATACCCGTTTTGTCTGAAACGCTAATCAATGCTCTTTTCATGTGTTAAAAGCTCCCTTTAATTATTTTTTTGAACTAAATCATAAATTACAGCTGGATATAATTGATGTTCAACCGCGTGAACACGCGCTTCTAGTGTTGCTAGCGTATCATTTGGTTTCACCGGAACGGTTGCTTGGGCGATAATCGGCCCCGTATCCACTCCTTCATCGATATAGTGGACCGTCACGCCAGTTTCACTCACTTTGGCACGGTACGCATCTTCAATCCCATGAATCCCCGGAAAATCCGGTAACAATGCCGGGTGGATATTAATAATCCGCTGAGGATAAGTGCCTAGTAAAATGGGCGTGATAATTCGCATGTAGCCCGCCAAGATAATATAATCGATCACCAAAGGCGCCAACTGGGCAACGACTGCTTGCTCGTAAGCTTGACGATTTTCAAACTGACGTGGTGCCAATACAGTCACCGGCACCTCCCGCCGGTGCGCCTTTTCAATCACGGCTGCTTGCGGGCGATCGCAAACCAATTGGACAATTTCAAGGCCCGCTTGTTGTAAGCGTTGATTATCAGCAATTGCTTCGAAGTTACTCCCTGTGCCAGATGCAAAAATTGCCACTCTCATTTGGCTGTCACCAATTCAACCGCCGCTTGTTGACGTTTTTGAACGGTCCCAATCTGATAAGCTTGTTCCTGTTTAGCATTCAATTGTGCTAAAACGGCTGGTGCTGCTTCTGGTGCAACCGTCAAGACCATTCCAATCCCCATATTGAAGATGTTATACATTTCCATTTCAGCAAGTTGCCCATATTGTTGTAAGGCCTTAAAAATCGGTAGGATTGGCCAACTGCCCAACGTTAAGTGGGCCGCTAAATCAGCCGGTAACATCCGCGGTACGTTTTCAATAAAACCACCACCCGTAATATGTGCGGCGCCTTTAATCACCCGTTGTTGCAGTAGCGGCTGTAAGTCTTCAACGTAAATCTTAGTAGGTGTTAATAACCAATCACCCAGTGTCTTACCCGGTAACTCTGGCAATTGACTAGCAACTGTCAAATTATTTTGCTCAAAAAAGATTTTGCGGACTAATGAATAACCGTTAGAATGAATGCCACTAGACGCCAATCCAATCAGAACGTCGCCGGCCTGAATCGTTTCACCGGTCACTAACGCATCCTGTTCAGCAATCCCAACTGCAAAACCGGCAACGTCATAGTGCTTAGCCGCATACATACCAGGCATTTCTGCCGTTTCACCGCCAATTAAAGCCATATTGGCTTGCTTGCAACCTTCGAGCACACCAGCGACGATGTCTTCAATCTTATCCGGATCAGTTTTACCAGTTGCTAAATAGTCTAAGAAGTATAACGGTTGCGCACCTTGTGCAACAATGTCGTTAACACACATCGCCACACAATCAATCCCGATAGTCGCATGTTGATCAGCTGCAAAAGCAACCATCAATTTCGTACCGACACCATCCGTACTCGAGACTAACACCGGTTTTTGATACTGGGCCATTTCTAGCGCGTATTGTCCGCCAAAGCTGCCAATATTGTGATTATCAGCCCCTACTTTTTTTTGGATGCGGGCAACGACTTCGTAACCAGCCGTCACATCGACGCCCGCTTTTTGGTAAGCATCTGTCATCTCGATTACTCCTTATCTTGTTTTAGACTCGCTTGATAATCTGCTTCATAATCGTATAGCGGCGTTGGATAATCGCCGTTAAAATACGCCATACATAACCCTGAATACGGTGCATCTTGATGTAAGCCAATCGCATCAATCAAACCTTCTTGACTCAAAAAGGCCAACGAATCAGCACCGATTGTTTCACACATTTGAGCCACACTTTGTTGTGAAGCGATTAATTCTTCGCGAGTTTGAATGTCAATGCCGTAGAAACAAGGATATTTTAATGGTGGTGAGGCGACACGTAAATGCACTTCTAGCGCCCCAGCTTCCTTCAACCGTTTAACAATGTGTTTGCTAGTAGTCCCACGAACAATCGAATCATCAACTAACACAATTCGTTTACCTGCCACGACACTTTTAACAACTGCTAACTTGCGGTTAACACCCTGCTCTCGCAGTGCTTGTGTCGGTTGAATAAAGGTCCGACCGACATATTGATTTTTAACGAGCCCCATTTCATATGGTAGGCCGCTGGCTTCCGCGTAACCACTGGCTGCGGAGAGCGATGAGTTAGGTACCCCAATCACCATATCAGCATCAACACCCGTTTCCGCCGCCAATCGTTTGCCCATTCGCTTCCGCGCTGCGTGGACGTTAATCCCACAAATATCAGAATCTGGTCGTGCGAAATAGATATATTCCATCGAACAAATCGAATGAGTCGTTTCGGTCGTGAAGAAATCCGAATGCAAGCCATCGCGATCAATTGTCACGACTTCACCAGGTTGTACATCCCGAATAAAAATCGCTTCGACCGCGTTTAGCGCACACGTTTCACTGGCAACAACATACGCCCCATTGGCCATCTGTCCAATCGATAATGGTCGGAAACCATTAGGATCAAGCATCGCAATCAAGGAATCCTGCGTTAATAGCACATAGGCAAAACCACCGTGAATTTGGTTGAGGGCTGTTTTAACCTTAGTGTGCAAATCCGGACCAGCCGCTCGCCGAATGAGATGCATTAAAATTTCTGAATCAGAACTAGACTTTAAAATGGCGCCCTCATCTTCCAATTGACGCCGTAACGTGACCGCGTTGGTTAAATTACCGTTATGTGCTAACGCAAATTGACCATCGGCAAAATCAAACAAGAAGGGTTGAATATTTTCTAAACCGTGACTCCCCGCCGTTGCGTATCGAACATGACCGATAGCCGCTTCACCTGTTAATTGGGCTAAATTTTCTGGGTTCCGGAAAACATCGGCTAATAGACCGCGATCGCGATAACCTAGTAACTGACCGTTGTCATTCGTGACGATTCCCGCCCCTTCTTGCCCCCGGTGTTGGAGACTATGAAGGCCAAAATAGGCCAATTGGTTGGCATCTGGATGGCCCCAAACCCCAAAGACACCACATTCTTCATTTAAGCTTCTGATTTCATTAAGCATGGTAAAGCCGCCTCCCAAGCATCCTTGGCCGCTTCAACGGTCAAGTCAATCATTTCATCTTTCGTTTGAATATGCATTATTGGTTCAGCCGTTACCCGACCAATCAATTGGGCTGACTGGTCGCTAATCTGTTCAAAAGCAGCTTGATCGGCCGCTTTAACCGTCACAATAAACCGCGATTGTGTTTCGGCAAATAATTGGCGACTAGCCAAATCTACTTGTACGTGATACCCCAAACCTTGTTTGAAGGTTGCTTCAGAAAGCGCGACCGCTAAGCCCCCTTCTGATAGATCATGCGCGCTAGTAATCAAGCCTTGTTGAATGGCTTTTAAAACAAGATCTTGATTAGCCTTTTCCGTTGCTAATGAGAAATGTCCCAGTTGACCTGAAATAGTACCTTGTTGCATCTTTTGTAATTCACTACCTGCATAGTTATCGTCAGTTTCACCAATCAAATAAATTAAATCATCAACTTGTTTGAAATCTTGCGTAGTAATGTCTTGGATATCTCGAATTAAACCGACCATCCCAATCATTGGTGTGGGGTAAATCGCTTCTCCGTTAAATTCGTTATACAGTGAGACATTCCCCGAAATCACTGGTGTACCAAAAGTTTCACAAGCAGCAGCAATTCCCTGAGCACTCTGATCAAATTCCCAGAAAACAGCTGGTTTTTCCGGATTACCGTAGTTTAAACAATCCGTAATCCCTAATGGTTGCCCACCAGCAGCGACAATATTTCGAGCTGCTTCAGCGACTGCAATTTGGCCACCCACGTGGGGATCTAGATAAAGATAGCGACCGTTACAGTCAGTCGTCATCGCAAGGGCATTTTTGGTGCCACGAATGCGCACTACGGCTGCATCACTACCAGGTAAAACGACGGTATTGGTTTTCACTTGGGCATCATAGTGGCGGTAGAATGAACTTTTATCCGCGATTGTTGGTTGTTTTAATAGTGCCAACCAAGTTGCCTGAGTGTCCGTCACGCTAGGCACATAGGGCGCTTGGGCGGCAAATGTTGCTAAGCGTTCTGGTTTTGCTTGGTCCTTATGATAAACCGGTGCGGCATCTGTTAAGGCCGCCACTGGTAAATCAGCAACCAATTGGCCTTGGTGCCATAGTTGGTATTGTTCTTTGGTTGTTACTTCCCCAATCCGAACGGCATCTAAGTCGTAACCTTTAAATAAAGCAATCACTTGGTCTTCATAACCAGCTCTAACACATAAAGCCATTCGTTCTTGCGATTCGGATAACATGATTTCATAAGCAGACATGTCGGTTTCGCGTTGCGGCACTTGATCAAGGTCTAAAATCATCCCGGTTCCCGCTTTAGCCGCCATTTCGGCAGTTGATGAAACCAATCCAGCTGCCCCCATATCTTGAATCCCGACCAACCAATCCGAATGTTGCAAAATTAATTCTAAGCAAGCATCCATCAATAATTTTTCCATGAATGGATCACCGACTTGAACGGCTGAGCGTTGCGTTGCTTTACCTTCAGCAAATTCATCCGATGCAAAGGTGGCCCCGTGAATCCCATCACGTCCAGTTTTGGCGCCAACGTACAACACGCTATTGCCGGCTCCTCGCGCTTTTCCTTGTTGAATATCCTTTTGTTCAATCAAACCGACACACATCGCATTCACCAATGGATTGGCTTGATAGCACGGATCAAAACTGATTTCACCGCCAACTGTTGGAATCCCAATACAATTACCATAACCGCCAATCCCAGCGACCACTTCCTGGACCAGATACTTGGTTTGATTATCATTGAGCTCCCCAAACCGCAAGCTGTCTAAAATGGCAATCGGCGTTGCACCCATTGAAAAGATATCGCGGATAATCCCACCGACACCAGTAGCTGCCCCCTCATAGGGTTCAACAGCAGAGGGATGATTGTGACTTTCAGCCTTGAAAACAACGGCTTGACCATCACCAATATCTAAAATACCGGCCCCCTCACCTGGTCCTTGTAGCACGTGTGGGCCATTCGTTGGAAATTTTTTAAGAATCGGCTTGGAGTTTTTATACGAACAATGTTCACTCCACATAACCGAGAAAAGACCCGTCTCTGTGTAATTTGGCAATCGTTTTAAAATTTTAGTGCAAATCAATTCGTATTCACTATCGGTTAAGCCCCATTGTTGGTATAACTTGGTTTGTTGAATCTCAATTGCCGTTGGATTATTCACCATGAGTTACTACCCCGCTTTTCAAAGTTGTCAAAATTGATTGGAAGACACCCAGCCCATCCGCACTGCCCAATAAAACTTCGACTGCACGTTCAGGGTGTGGCATCATCCCTAAAACGTTTCCCGCTTCGTTCGTGATGCCCGCGATATTGTCTAAACTACCATTAACGTCGGTTGTATAAGTAAATGCGATTTGGTGGTTGGCGTGCAATTGGGCCAACGTTTCTGGATCACAATAATAATTACCTTCACCATGGGCAATCGGTAGCGCAATTGTGGCCCCTTTTGCATATTGATTTGTAAAGCGTGTGTCGTTATTTTCAACCTGTAAAGTTACCGTTTCGCAAATGAAATGCGTTTGGCGATTGGGCAACAGCGCCCCTGGTAATAAGCCTGCTTCCGTCAAAATCTGGAACCCGTTGCAGATTCCTAAAACCGGTTTGCCCGCTTTAGCAAAAGCCACCACCGCCGTCATAATTGGTGCCAATTTAGCAATCGCGCCACTGCGTAAATAATCGCCATATGAAAAGCCACCTGGAATTAGCACCGCATCAAAACCGGCTAAGCTAGTTGCTGTGTAAGAGACATAAGCCGCTTCTTCATGGCAGACATCGACAATTGCGTGGTATAAATCGGCATCACAATTCGATCCTGGAAAAACAAGCACTGCGAATTTCATTTTGCATCCTCCACCAATTGTACGTCGTAGCGGTATTGTTCCATATTCGGATTAGCCAATAGTCGATCGCAAATTGCTTCAACTTTCTCAATCACAGTGGCTTGATCCGTACCAGTCACTTGCATTTCGAAAAACTTACCAATTCGCATTTGACTGATCCCTTCAAAACCTAAGCGTTGAATCGCACCTTGAACCGCTTGACCTTGTGGATCTAGAACTGAATCTTTATAGGTGACATAAACTTGCACGTTATACATTTGCAAAACCCCCAATCATTTTTGTTAAGCGTTGT
Source organism: Latilactobacillus sp. (assembly GCF_033176295.1). NCBI lineage: Bacteria > Bacillati > Bacillota > Bacilli > Lactobacillales > Lactobacillaceae > Latilactobacillus > Latilactobacillus sp. Next base: position 163,309 of record NZ_JAMQEX010000002.1, on the reverse strand, counting down.
AAAACCGTCTCGTAGACCGTGACTAAGTCGCCCTTATTCTGGCGGAAAACATCCTTATCTAATGATGAGTGTGTTTTCTGATCCCAAAGCCGACAATTATCTGGTGAAAATTCATCCGCTAAAATTAAGCGTCCTTGATAGCGACCAAATTCCAATTTAAAATCAATTAAATCAATACCAATTTCATTGAATAACTTAATCAACAAAGTATTAATCTGTTTCGTCATCGCTTCAATCGTAGCCACTTCCGTAGGTGTCACCAGTTTCAAAGCCGTTGCTTGCGAGATATTAATAGCCGGATCGTCCAAAGCATCATTTTTGTAATAATATTCAATAATCGGTTGTTCTAATCGTTGTCCCAACGGTTGACCAAACTTCCGTGCAAAGCTTCCGGCGACCACATTTCTCAAGACCACTTCCAACGGGATAATGGTGACTTTTTTGACGAGTTGTTCGGTTTCAGATACATTTTTGATTAAATGGGTTTCGATCCCTTGTTGACTTAAGTAAGCAAAAATTAATTTTGAAATTTCATAATTAACTTCCCCTTTGCCAGTAATCTGTTCTTTCCGCTTGCCATTTAAAGCAGTTGCTTGATCCTTATAAATCATTTTTAAGACTTCGGGGTCGTCAGTTGAGAATAAGTCCTTGGCTTTCCCTGAATAAAGTAACGTTTCACTCATCATTTCTTCCTCCAATAGACATATTATTTTATAAAATAATTAATAATTGTTCGTTTTTATTTTTGCCATAAAAAAACTTTGAAATGATCGCTATTTCAAAGTTCGTTTATTTTTAACCCAAACCAACACGCTCAAAAATTTCGGCCACATGCCGAATATGATAATGATAGTCAAACGCATCATCCAAATCAGCTGGCGTTAGAATGCTCATTACCTGTTCGTCGGCTTCTAATAACGGTCTGAAATCAATTTGTTCATCCCAAGAACGGGCCGTCTTAGGTTGAATCAAATCATAGGCCGCTTCTCTTGAAAGGCCGTGATCGATCAATTTCAATAACACGCGTTGGCTATAAATCAAACCAAAAGTCCGACCCATATTACGTTTCATATTTTCTGGGAAGACCGTCAAGTTCGTCATAATTTTTGTAAACCGTTTGAGAATGTAATCTAATAAAATGGTTGTATCCGGTAAAATAATCCGTTCAGCGGAGCTATGTGAAATATCGCGTTCATGCCACAGCGCTACATCTTCATAAGCCGTTACCATATGACCGCGAATAACTCGCGTTAAGCCTGTGATATTTTCAGAACCAATTGGATTGCGTTTATGGGGCATTGCTGAAGAGCCTTTTTGCCCTTTAGCAAAGTATTCTTCCACTTCGCGCGTTTCTGATTTTTGTAAACCACGAATTTCAGTCGCGAATTTCTCGATAGATGTCGCTAATAACGCCATTTCAGCAACGTAAGCAGCATGTAAATCTCTCGGTAGTACTTGAGTTGAAATTTCTTGAGCCCGAATCCCCAATTGATCACAAACATAACTTTCAACAAACGGTGGAATATTCGCAAACGTCCCCACAGCCCCACTGATTTTACCGGCTTCAACGCCTTCTGCCGCTGTTTCAAAACGTTCTTTATGGCGTTTTAATTCGGAATACCAAAGCGCTAATTTCAAACCAAAAGTCGTCGGTTCAGCGTGCACACCATGTGTCCGCCCCATCATAACTGTATCTTGATAACGTTTAGCTTGCTTACCAATCACTTCTATCAAAGCGTTGATATCAGCTCGTAAAATGGCGTTCGCTTGTTTCAATAAATAGCCGTAAGCCGTATCAACGACATCAGTAGACGTTAACCCATAATGAACCCATTTTCGTTCAGCACCTAGTGATTCCGAAACGGCCCGGGTGAACGCCACCACATCATGTCTTGTTTCCTGTTCAATTTCTAGAATGCGAGGAATTGAAAATTGCGCGTTGGCTTTAATCTTAGCGACATCTTCTGCCGGAATGTGTCCTAATTTAGACCACGCCTCATCCGCTAAAATTTCAACTGCCAACCATGCTTCATACTTGTTGTGATCGGTCCAAATGGCACCCATTTCAGGATTTGTATAACGTTCAATCATTTTGTCTACTCCTTTGGTAACGCCCAAATTTGTGTTGCTTCAATTTCAGAAAGTGTTTTGTTTAGATCATCAGTCAACAAGGTGATATGCCCCATCTTCCGATTTTCTTTGCGCTCAGCCTTACCGTAATCGTGATAAGACCAATCAGTTGATTGGCGACTCTTGGCCAGTGCACCTGGTACATCTTGGCCTAAGACATTGACCATTACAGCTGATTGCCAAAGGCGCGGTGTTTGAAGTGGCCAATTGCAACCCCCCCGGATGTGCGCCATGAATTGCGACAAGTCACAAGCTTCAATCGTTAAATGACCCGAATTATGCGGTCTTGGTGCGATTTCATTTACAAACAACTGGCCAGTTGGGGTCACGAAGAACTCTACCCCGAGTGTCCCCACCAATTCTATTTCGGTCGCAATTTTCTGAGCAATTTCCTTAGCTTCTTGTGCAACCGCCGCCGGTACCCGTGCAGGGCAAATACTAATATGTAATATGTTATGCCGGTGTTGGTTTTCAATGACTGGAAAAAGTGCCTGTTGCCCTGCCCAATTCTGGCTAATCATGACTGAAATCTCTTGATCAAAAGTCACCATTTCTTCTAACACACAAACGCCAAAATCCAGAAGTGCTCTAGCGGCTTCAATATCACTGGCCCGTCTTAAGACAAGTTGCCCTTTACCGTCGTACCCACCCCGGGCCGTTTTCAAGAGACAGGGTAAGCCAATCTCAGCGACCGCTTTAGTTAATTCACTAATCGATGTTACGACTTTAAAAGCGGCGTGCGGTAATTTCTCGGTTGCTAAGAATTGTTTTTCCAAAACACGGTCTTGTGCAATCCGTAACGCCTTGGTTCCTTGTGGAATTTGTGTTAATTGTTGTGCTTTTTCAATCGTCGTTGCATCAACGTTTTCAAATTCATAAGTCACGACATCCGAACGTTTCGCCAATTCAATGATTTGATTCTCGTCATCGTAAGCCGCAACAATTTGGTCATCGGCTACTTGACCGGCCGGACAATCAACTTGCGGATCAAGAACGATGACTTTAAAGCCCATCGACTTAGCGGCCAAGGTCATCATCTGTCCTAATTGACCGCCACCAATAATCCCAATGACTTGTCCTGGTAAAATTTGTTTAGTTAAGTTGGTCATTACTTGCCACCGCCTTTTGATGAAGTGCTTGTTTGTATTGCACTAATGCCTTTTGATAAGTTGGTGTTTTAAGCCCGCAGATTTGGGTTGCCAACAAACCAGCGTTAATTGCGCCTGCCTTACCAATCGCTACCGTTGCCACTGGCACACCACTTGGCATCTGGACAATTGACAACAATGAGTCCATCCCATTGAGCGCCTTGCTTTGAATTGGTACCCCGATAACTGGCAGAACAGTGTTAGCAGCCAACATCCCCGGTAGATGTGCTGCACCACCGGCACCTGCAATAATCACTTGATAACCTTCTTCCGCCGCACTTTGCGCAAAAGCAATCATTTCAATTGGCATCCGGTGTGCCGAAATGACTTTTTTGGTATAACTCACATTCAAATCCGTTAAAATCTGAGCCGTTTCCTGCATTGTTTCCCAATCAGAGATCGATCCCATCACAATCGCTACATCAGTCATTCGATTAGCCTGCTTTCTTAATTGATTATGGTTTGATTTTAACAACGACGACGGCATAAGTCAAAGGGAAATCCGTATTATTTTATTATAGTTTTATAAATTGTACGTATTACGTGTAAAATAATTAATCAATATCTTTCATGAAATATTAGTTATTTGAAAAGACGAACAAAAAAGAGTGACTCATTAATGAATGAGTCACTCTTTTTAAAGGCGTTTATTATGGTAACAGGACAAACAATAATGCCCCTAAAATCCCACCAACGAATGGGCCGATAACTGGAATCCAACTGTATTGCCAGTCAGAATCACCCTTGTTGGCAATTGGTAGAACTGCATGCGCAATCCGTGGGCCTAGATCCCGAGCCGGATTAATTGCATACCCAGTTGTTCCACCAAGTGATAACCCGATTGCAGTAATGATAACACCAACTACGAGTGGGTTTAAGCCTTCTGTGAATTGGCCCCGTGTCAATGCTAACAATGCGAATACTAAGACAAATGTCCCAATAATTTCACTCATTAAGTTGGCAAATGGGCTTCTAATTGCAGGACCGGTTGCAAAAGTCCCTAAAATCGCTGATTGGTCATCTGTCGCTTGCCAATGTGGGTAGTATTGAATCCAGACAACGACTGCCCCCAAGAAAGCCCCAATCATTTGGGCGATGATAAATGGTAATACAACAGACCATGATACTTTACCGATGATTGCAAAGGCGAGCGTGACCGCTGGGTTTAAATGGGCAGGACCCATAAATGCTGATGCGTAAACACCTAGCGTTACGGCAAACCCCCAACCTAACGTAATTGCAATCCAACCAGCACCGTTGGCCTTAGTCTTTGCTAAACTAACACCGGCAACGACTCCGTCCCCTAAGAGGACTAAGATAAATGTACCGACTAATTCGCCTAGTGCTTGGACCATTATTGAATTATCCATAAGGTTTCCTCCTTATTCAACTCACTATTTTAAATAGTCGAGTTGTGCTCCAGCAATTGCGGCATCTAATTGCGCTGTTTGACGTTCTTTTTCAGCAGCATCCCAGTTCAAGAGACGGGCCATTTCGTTGATAACTGGTTGTTTGATGGCTGCCAATTGATCATTGTGGAATAAGACGAAGTTTGTCCGACGCAATAAATAATCAACTGGTGTTAACGTCATTTCTTCGTTAACTGAATATCTCAAACTAATCGTTTCCTTCAAGTTCAAGCCATCAGCTGTGCCTTGATCTGCATATGAAACTACACGGCTAACGTTTGAACCAAAGCGATTAGCTAAGTCAGTAGCATCATCTTCTGAAATACCCTTGCTCATCGCTACTTTCGTGTAGAACTTCAATGTTTCTTCAACGTTATTAGGATCAAAATGACCACCTGATACTTGTAACTTCTTAGAATCGATTTCACGAACCGTTTCGTTGAAGTCTTTCTTCAAGATATCACGAATCATTTCTAATGCGCCAGCAGCCATCTTACGGTAATCCGTAATCTTACCACCTGATAAAGTCATCAAGCCGTTTTCAGCCACTTTAAGTGAACTCCCACGTGAGACTTGTGAAGGGTTAACCGTTTCTTCAGCATGGGCTGTTCTTAATTGGCTGATTGCTTTTTCAACATCAGCACGAGCAGCTGTTTTATTTTCATAGTCATCAACAGTCTTAATTAGGTTATTGAATGATTCTTCTGAAACCTTACCACTATTAGCGCCACCGCCATTATAATCAGAACTACCGTTGTTTGAGATTAATGGTCGTAAACCAGCCCAGCTTGCTTCAATATCGTTTAATGCGATATCAACGCTAGGATAACGGTTATTGATAGCCTTTAATAAGTAATCAACGTCGGTTTGTTCAACACGTGGGTGTTTATAGTCGCCTGTGTAATCTGTATCCGTTGTTCCGAAGTATGTTTTGCCTTCGCGTGGCACAACGAAAATCATGCGACCATCATGGAGACCTGAATCAAAATAAGTTGGTTGTGGCACTGATAAGCGACTGCTATCAACAACTAAATGAATTCCTTTAGTTGGACGAAGTGTTTCTTGCGCTTTCACTTCAGTATTCAAAGCGTTAACTTTATCAACCCAAGGGCCAGCTGTATTAATCACTAATTTGGCATGAATATCGAATGTTTCATCCGTTAATTCATCATGCGCCTTCAAGCCATTAACGCGGCCATTAGCATCATAAGTCATCCCAACAGCTTTAACGTGGCTGGCAACTGTTGCGCCCAATTCGTCAGCTTCTTTGATATTTTCGATTACTAAACGGGCATCGTTATTCACAAAGTCCAAATAGACACCAGCACCCATCAAACGATCTGATTTCAAACCAGGTTCGCGTTGGAGCACTTCTTTACGATCAATTGTGTAGTTGGCATATTGTGTCCCAGTAACCCCTGCCAATTTATCGTATAAATCCATCGCAATTTTAACACTGAACATATCATAAGTTGCTTCAGGTTCATCATAAATTGGTAAAAGCATTGGTGTAGGCCGTGGAATGTGAGGTGCGATACCTTGAACAACCGCACGTTCGCTAACAGTATCAGCAACAACCCCGACGTCGAAAGTCTTCAAGTAGCGAATCCCACCATGCACTAATTTCGTTGAACGTGATGATGTCCCTTCAGCAAAATCTTGCATTTCGATTAAACCCGTTTTAATACCAGATGCGGCAGATTGAATGGCGACCCCTGCCCCAGTGATCCCACCACCAATAATTAATAAATCAAGTTGTTCGTTCTTTAAGTTTTGAATGGCTTGTTGACGGCTTTCTAATGAAAATGTCATAATAATCCTCCTTATTCGTTCATCTTATATGGACGATGTTTGAAAATTTTTGTTGCTTCAATGGCTTGTTGCCAACCAGCATATAGATCTTCACGTTCTTCTTCTGGCATGTTAGGTTCGAAACGCTGCCCAACAGAGAAGATTTGCGCTAATTCATCTGTATCCTGCCAAAAACCAACAGCTAGGCCGGCCAAGAAGGCAGCACCCATGGCCGTTGTTTCTAAGTTTGCGGCTTTTTCAATGGCACTATTTAAAATATCTGCCTGGAATTGCATGAGGTAGTTGTTATTAGCAGCACCCCCATCGACACGTAGCATCTTGATATCAATCCCCGTATCTTTTTGCATGGTTTGAACAACGTCACGTGTTTGATAAGCTAATGATTGCAGTGTTGCTTTAATAATATCCTGACGGTTCGTCCCACGCGTGATACCAAGAATCGAGCCCCGTGCTTCAGCGTCCCAATAAGGTGCACCTAAGCCGGTAAAAGCTGGCACAACGTAAACTTCATTTAAACTCGTTGAAGCTTTAGCAGCAGCTTCAGAATCTGAAGATTTCTCAACTAATTGCATGCTATCTCTCAACCATTGAATGGCCGAACCAGCGACAAAGACTGAGCCTTCCAAAGCGTAGTTCACTTTACCATTGATTGAATAACCGATTGTCGTTAATAAGTTATTTTCAGACATCGTTGGCTTTTCACCAGTGTTCATCACGATAAATGAGCCTGTCCCGTAAGTATTCTTGACCATTCCGGGTTGTAAAGCTAATTGACCAAACAAGGCAGCTTGTTGATCACCGGCCATCCCTGAAATTGGTACGCTGCTGCCATAAAAATGATAAGACGCCGTTTCACCATAAACTTCAGAGTTTGGCCGCACATCAGGTAACATTGCCCGTGGAATGTTGAGAAGCTTCAAGATATCGTCGTCCCAGTCCAAGTCGTGAATGTTAAAAATCATCGTCCGACTGGCATTAGTATAATCAGTGACGTGCGTTGCGCCCCCGGTTAATTTCCAAGTAATCCAAGTATCAATTGTCCCAAAGAGCAATTCGCCCTTTTCAGCACGTTCTTGTGCGCCTGGCACTTGATCTAAAATCCAGCGAATCTTGGTTGCTGAGAAATAGGCATCAACAATCAAGCCCGTCTTCTTATGGATTAAATCTTCGTAACCATCTGTCTTAAGCTTTTCAGCAATGTCGTTGGTTTGCCGCGATTGCCAAACCACCGCATTGTAAATTGGTAGGCCAGTTGCCTTGTCCCAGATAACCGTCGTTTCACGTTGATTAGTAATCCCAATCCCCGCAATCTGGTTCGGTTGAATGCCAGATTTAATAAAAGCGTTTGCAATAGTCGATAAAACGGCGTTCCAAATTTCATTAGCGTTATGCTCTACCCAACCGGGTTCAGGAAAGTACTGCGGGAACTCACGTTGTGCATCCGCGACTTTTTGACCATCGTGGTTAAAAATGATTGAGCGAGTGCTTGTCGTCCCCTCATCAATCGCAAGAATGTATTTTTCAGTCATTTTAATCCTCCTTTAACAAAATTTCTTTGGAAAACGTTTCCTTGTTTTTTATTATAGATTACCGGTATCCAAAATGGAAGCGTTTTGCCTAAATTAAATTTTACACAATCATTATAGTGGGTTAAAAGTCACAAAAAAAGACGGTTGAGCCCTTCGCTCCCCCGTCTTTTAAACTTATATTGTTGCCACTACTTTACTGTATAAATCACTATTCATCTTACTTAACGACGTTTTATCGTTCTTAACATTCGAGAATAATACAATATAAATTCGGCCGCCATGACTAAAGCCGTTTGAAACACTCCAACCAGAAAGATAGCCGCGATTGACGATTAATGCCGGATCATTATACATGCCCATCCCATAATGAGAATCACTACCCGGTTTAAACATTAAATCGGTTTGCTGCTGATTAATTAACTTGTGAGTCCAAAGCGCCTTATCAAAACGGTACATATCCATAGCCGTCATATACATATCCCCCACGCCATAGAGCTGGCTAAAATTCGGTAACATTTCAGCCTTTTTAACACCACCTTTGGTTTCATACCCGATAGAGGCATTTTCTAACTGTGGGTATTGCGCTGACATAAACCCAGTATGCATCATTTTACTTGGTTTGATAATCTTATTTTGTAAGTAATCTTGGTAGTTTTGATGACTCACTTTTTCTAAAATCTTAACCAAAACAATATAGTTAGCATCTAAATAGTGCCAACTGCCTGGTTGGCCCTTAGTCCCATTTTCAATAATCTCAGCTAATAATTGGTCGCTGGTCTTTTCTTGATTGTCCTGATTACGTCCAACAATGCCAGAAGTATGATGCAGTAAGTCCGTCAATTTAATCTGCTGACCATTAGGAAATTTGGGTAAATATTTCGCCACTGGATCGGTAACCTTCAACTTGCCTTGTTGATTTAATTGTAAAATACCGGTTGCGATCAGTGCTTTTTCAGTTGACGCAATTGGATATAACGTGTCCGGTGTATTTAATTTTTTGGCCGCTTCATTAGCTGTGCCATACCCTTTATTAAGCATAATTTTGTTATCTTTAACAATTAATGCTGTTCCTGAAAAGTTAACTTGCTTAAAATATTGATCTAACGCATTATCAGCAACCACCGTTGGCATTGGCTTAGTTGCTTCTTTTTCACGCGCTTTTTGTTTTTGAATACTTTCAGATTTAACCATCGCCGCTTTTTCACTTTGACGTTTTCGTCGTTGCGTTTGTTTTTCGATTTTTTCTTGTTGGGCTGCTTTCTGATCAATTTGCTCTTTAACAACATAGCCACCCGCTAAAAAGACACTTAATATGATGACAACACTGCCGATCATCATTAATTTTCGTTTCGCCACCTAATTACCCTCCCCAATTGATAATCTTCTCTCGTTATTAATAATGTACAATACTTATGCTAGCATTAGAAGTGACAATATTGTTATCTTAAAAAGGAACGCTAACTGAACTTTTATCCTGAAATAACCAGTTGCAACAAAAAAAGACTTATCCTCGAAGGAATAAGCCTTTTTCACTAAACTTTTAAAATCATCATTTAAAGATTAACGGTGAATATACATGTAACTGCCGCCATCTGAAAGTGTTGCAGTATTTGGGCCAGCTGCGTTAGCAAAACCCATCCCGCCTTGCGTAATTGTGACACTGCTGCCACTAACTGATTGAACATACCCAACGTGACCGTACGTAGGATCAGCAGTCCATTGACCACCTACAGATTGACCAGGTACAAAGACAATGATTGCACCGGCTGATGGTGTATGATCGACACGGAAGCCAGCTGCTGATGCAGAAGCACCCCATTGACCGCCATTACCCCAGTTATTACCAGCCCAAGGTGCAACTTGCTTAACATACCAAGTACATTGACCCCATGCGTATGAGTTGCCAGCAACGTTACCATGTGTGCTACCGTCGCCTTGGCTATCACTATCGTCATTAGATTTCTTTGATTTACTATTGTCGCTTGTTTTATTTTCAATTTTACTTGAAGTGCTTGCTTTGCTATCGTTTGAAGTACTTGTTGCTTCTGCTTTATCTGAAGTATCTTTAGTAGAAACAGCAGTCTTTACTACTTTTGTTTCTTTAGCCTTAGTATCGTTAGCAACTTTTAAAGCAGAAGCAGCTTCATCATATTGTGTTTGTAGCGCTTCTAATGTTGCCTTATTGTCATTAACCTTTTGGTTTAATGCATCTTGTTGTTGATCTGATTTAGCCTTCATGGCCTTCAAATCAGTTTGTTGTGCTTCAAGACTTGTTTTTTCAGATTGTAAATTAGATTTAGTTGTTTCTTGTTCTGTCATTAAATTTGAGTATTCTGCTTTAGCTGCTTTAACATCTTCTAGTGCTGATTTACTTGCTTGGTTCAACTTATTGACTGTGAATGATCTTGCAACAAGATCAGAAAAGTCTTTTGAGTTTAAGACAAAATCAAAGTAAACATTGCCACTGACAGTGTCCCCTGTTTGTTTTTGTAATGCAACAAGTTGGGCCTTAAGCACTGTCGTTCTTTTTTGAACTTCGGCTTTTGCGCTTGTGATTTGTGTTTTTAAGGTTGCGATTTTTTGTGTTGATTGATCAATATTTGTTTTAGTCGTTTCAATTTTAGTTGTGTTATCAGTGATTTGTTGTTGTAGTTTGATATTATCAGCATTGGCTGTTGCAATATCCTTTAACAATTTGGCTGTTTCACTTTTATTATTTGTAATGGCTCCTTGTGTTTCATCAACTGTTGCTGCATTAGCTGCGACTGTGTTTAGTGCTGAAACGGCTACCATACTCATTACAATTGCACTTGTGATTACTTTTTTGAAAGACATTTTTTATAATTACCCCGTGTTTTATTAATAGGTTATAGTATAGACCAATAATGTTACATTCATATTACAACCAAGTTACAACCATAAGTCTACTTCATCAAAAAACCACTCATACCAACAGTTAAGGGACGTAACAGTTATTTCAAGTGCCACTATTACTTTGATACTAAAAAGAGCACCAATCAGCTAGCGATTAAAAACTAACTAATTGGTGCTCTTTTTGAAATTATGCTTTAACGGTCTTCTTACCAGCCGTCTTAATGGCATCATTAATGCCCTTAGTATATAAAATATTACCTTTTTCAATGCCACCGAAATGCGTCCCATCAGTGCCTTCAAAAACTTCTGGATGGCTAGCAGCAATCTTATTCCAATCTGTCACCGTGATAAATGGGTATTTAGCCGGTAACGTCCGTTCATAGACTGCGATTTTGGTACTATCATAAGTCGCATCTGCATGACCATCGTAAGGGGTCATAAAAATTAGACGATGTCCTTTTTTCAAATCATGAATAATCTTATCGATTTGTTCTTTGAAATCTGGAAAAGCATTCGTCCCGATACAGATCACGACATATTCTCGCAATTGATTATTGTTTTGTTGATTCATCAATACGTCATACGCCTGGTCCATTCGACGATTACCTTCAGCGTTAATGTCACTATTTTTAACGTGTTCTAATAAGTAACTCCGTGCGCCTAATGTGACACTGTCACCGATAATACTAATGCCTTGGGGCACATTATAGTTAGTTTGGCTAACTGGCACCGTTTGTTTGGGTTGACTAACCTTAGCGTGAACCGCCTGAATTTGATCAGCGTCCTGATAAAGATTACCGACCCAGAGATGTTGTTCCAAAGAAGACATATGTGGTGCGTCAACTGCATAGTTGGCTGTCACCACACCTAAAATCGCCATCGCAAACAACAACGGACCACCGACCGCCTTTTGGTAAGCAACTGTTTTGCCCATCAAAAGCGGTTCGATGTAATAATAAGACAGTGTTGAGAAAATAACCGAGCCAATTAAGGCCGCCACTACTGCTTTAATATTATTGTTAAAGTAACTTAAAAAGATAATGTACAATGGCCAGTGGAAAAGATACATTGCATAGCTAATATCCGCTAAATAAGTAATGAAGCGTGGTTCAGCCACGTTGGGTGCTTTATCATGCAATAGACGTGCAAAAATAATGAGACATCCTGTGATTAAACTCCCTAGTAAGATGCCATAAGCATACGTACTAGCTTGATCAAACTTCATACGCGTTCCTAAACCAAATAATAACAACGCACTGACCACGAAACCAATTAATGGTGTCTTCCAGGTCAAGTGACTCGTTAATTGATTAAAGCCTTGTGCTGATTGACCAACCCCACAAAAGCTCCCAATCATCGCACCGACAAAGAATGGATAACCATGCGTTAAACTTGAGAAATAAATCGGTGAATATTCAGATAAACCTTTAATTTGCGTAAACATTGATAGAAAGCTAACGGCAAATAAAACAAACGAAACACTGAAGATAGCCGTTCTGAAATACTTCGCACTTTTGACAGTTCTTGAAACAAGATAGACAATTAAGCCCCAGATTAAGTAAAAGTGCATTTCAACTGCTAATGACCAAGTATGCACAAATAAGTGCGGAATGAAATTAGTTTCATAGCTACCACCCGTACTAATTTCATAAAAATTCGTCGTAAAACTTAAAGTGGCGGTAATTTGTTTAGTTAAATTCGTTCTTAAATCCGGATTCGCAATTAAAGACAGCGGCACCGCGATTAGAACCATTAATAATAATGGCGGAAAAATCCGGTTAAACCGACGCCGATAAAATGCCCATAGTTTCACTTTATCGCGCCGGATAAATTCATCAATAAATAGTGCTGTGATTAAGTAACCTGAAAAGGTAAAAAACACATCAACCCCAACAAAGCCACCGGCATATCTTGTTTTAAAATAGTGATAGTATAAAACCATCCCTAGGCCAAAAATGCGAATTAAACTAAACCATCTAATTCTTGCTTTCTTGATACTTCCCATTAACGAGATCCCCCTTATAAGTCACATGGTTTTTCTTCAGTTCACCTTTACCATAAGGTGCACCCGCTTTAAATTGGCCTTTATACTGCCAACCTTCATGAGAAATAAATTGACCAGCGCCTTCAAACCGACCATTTTTAAATTGGCCGGTATAATAGTCGCCATTTTTTAACATTAGTTTGCCATCACCACTGAAACGGCCCTTTTCAACCGCGCCACGATACTGCAATCGATCACGATCTAAGTTGATCGACTGCACCCCACTATCGCGTGGCTTCAATGTAATCACTAAACACACAAAAACAATTAACAAAAGAATACTCAACATAATGTTAGACCCTTTTGAAAAAAAACGCTTCACTTGTTGCATTTTGTCACAATCCTCCCCCAAAAATAATCCCCTTGGCCATTAATCAACGACATTAATAACCGTTTCCGTTACACCAATTAACACTTATGCTAGCTAACGTAATTAAACCCTTAAAATTGTTAGCACCATAAGCATACCAACTTTATCATAATTTAGATGTGCTGCCAATCCAGTATTTTAAAAACTCATCTATCATTAACTATTCATTATTCCTGATGAAGACATCAAAAAAGCTAGTCACTAAAGTGGCTAGCTTTTTCGGTTAATAATCCCATGGATAATCGAGATTAATTTGTTGATTAAAGGCTTGTTGATTTTTAAAATTAGCCAAGCGCTGTACTTTTCTTTGACCATAATCCGCACAGATAAATTCTTCCTCTGCCGTCGTTGGTGCAATCTCTGGTAAGTTCGGCGTTTTTTCCGTCGTGACAAAGGTTAAAAAAGCCGTCAAACCTAAGAAACGCTCTCCAGTTTGTAGATGTTCACCAATAATTTTTGTAAAAACTTCAATTGAGCGGTGACCAACACCAACGACGTAACTTTCGATACACAACGAATCCTGTAATTTAAACGGCGCAATAAAATTTAATTGGTCAATACTGGCCGTCACGGTTTCAACACGGGCTAAGCGGCTCGCCGCAATTGACGCCGCGCCATCTAGTAGTTCCAATAGTCGCCCACCATAGACCGTCTCATGTTCGTTTAAATCGCTCGCAAACACTCGATGATTGCTAATTGATAAGGTTTGGCGACAAGTGATTGTTTCTGTCATTCAAAACGCTCCATTCACAATTAATCCAAGGTAGGAATTACTAAGCGACTCGCACCTAGATCCACTTGGTATTGGTTTTGTTGTTCTTCCCGCAACGTCATCCCCATATCAGTCGCATAGATTACCAAGCCTAATTGATGTCCCGCTGCTAAATGGTAATGCGTTGGTTGTAAGTCTAGTTGCACCTCATAAAAAGTACCTGCGTCGACTGTCTCGGTTTGATAACTATTGTGACGATTCTGTAAATTGAGATGGCCCTTAGTGATCAACTGATAAGGACTAAGTGCCCCTAATTTGAATTCCTTCAAATCATCATAGCGCCAGTGATAACCTAATTGTTGCCCCTTAGCGGCCAAAATAGCTGGTGTTGTGCCTAAGCGGCTAAATAAGCCGTAATCAACCAACATAACACTCAACAAACCACGATCGGTATTGACCGCAACTTTCGTTTTCAACTGTACCCGACCATCAATCACCAATTGCTTCGATTGAGCCTGTGACAATAATAATAAGCGATTTTGCGTAAAGTCAGATTGTGGTGCTAATAATTGATCCTGCCAAGCAGCCTCACTGAGATGCTGTTTTTTAAACATGGCAACACCATCATCGCTGAAATCTGCTACAGGGGTCGTTGGCGTCTGATCTAACCCTAGATGTTCTGGGTCATTTAAGAAATAAGTTTGACGTGGATTCTTAGGGTTTAACCAATCATCTTGGGTATGCCAAGTCGCTTCTTGCGTATTATCCTGAATTGTCACCGTTGGTAAGATTTCTGATGCATGATTGTCGATATCTAACAACTGATAACTCAACCATAGGTTCATCATATCTGTAAAATCAATCGATTGGATATTATTCATATAGATATGTTGTCCTTGGTGTAAAAAGAGTTTCTTTTCGATTGGTAGTTGCCGTAAGTCATCCCACAGTGCGCCGGCATTTTGCAATTTAACGTTCCAATCGTTTAAACCGTGTACCAAGACAACATCACAATTAATTTTTTGAACATTGTCCCGATAATTACGTTCTGCCCAAAAGGCATTGTAATTCCCCGTAATCCGATCTTGACCTTCTCGTAAAGCTGCCAACTGTTCTTCAAAGAGCGCACCTGATTTAGTATGATCCGCTGCGTCCATCTGTCTAGTTTGACAGAGTTTCGCTAAAACATCCGCATCTTCTCCTTGGCAATCAACAGGCGCCACCACCAAGCCGTTTTCACGGTAGTAATCATACCAACTGGAGATAGCCGCTTCAGCAATCACAGTTTTCAATCCTTCAACACCGGTTGTCGCAGCCGCAGTCGCCAGGGTCCCTAAATAAGACTTCCCGGTCATGGCGACTTTTTGGTTGCACCACCAAGCCTTAATTTCAATCCGATCTGTTTTATTAGTATAAGCCCGACGATTACCCGCTAACCATTCAATAATCGCGGTGGTTGAGGCCGTTTCTTCTGGTGAGCCACACGTCCGCATGCCATCTGAACCCCGAGTCCCGATACCGCCAGCATAAACCGTCGCAAACCCCCGTGCTAAGAAATAATCATTTAACAGGTAGTTACTGTCATCAGCGGCTTCTAATTCCGGTTCAGTCGTTTCTCCGAGTGGTTCTCTAGCAGCTGGTACAGATTGATTGGTCCCAGTCTTCAAATCCGCCAAGTTAGGTTGAATGGCCGCCTTAGCTTGAATGGGCACATCAACGTTGTGCAGATCGGCATCGACATCATTAGTGCCTTTGTAATAAGGACTGGCAGTATATAAGGCCGGTACACGTAGGCCTTTTTCAGTTTCCTTAGGTCTAAAGATTGTCGTTTCGAGCAAGTCAAGATGCCCATCTAAATCAGTATCCAAACTTGATTCAACATAAACCACTTCACGAATAAAGTTTTGCGTATCAAAAACCGGTTGGGTTTTACCATTAAAGATTAAGAACTCGGGTGCGGTCGCCTTTTGCCAATGCGCAAAGAAACCACGATTAGCCAAACAATCTAAATAAAGCAACCCGTTTTGACTGCGGGTCGTTAATAAAAGGTAGACAGCTTCTAAAAAGAGTTCTTGGGTTAATACCGGTTGATCAACATAGGGTATCCCGACTTTTGCCATGAATCGCCGAGGGTGATTAAATTGAAAATCAGTTGTAACCTTAAACCCTAGCAACTGCAATGCAATATTATAAAACGTCCGCTGATCAAACGATGTTGAGATGCCTGCCAAATAATCGGCTAAGTTTAAACTAGCCGTCGCCTGGATTTTTTGCATTTGTTCATTTTGAGCCGTTTTTGAGTGGGCCTCTGGGAAGAACCGTGCGAATATTTGTTGTGCTAACGCTTGAACTGACAATGCTTCATAACCTTCATCAAGGAGCTTAATCCGTTGTAAGGCCTTTATTTGTTCCGAATAAGTGGTTGTTAACCGTGCAAACTGATTTAATTTCATTTTTTTACCCCATTTCTGCGAATTTCAATTGACATCAGATACTTCAATTGCTTATAATATAGCATGTTACTTGATATTCTAAAAGCAATAACCAATCTTTTTTGTCATAGTAGCTCAGCTGGATAGAGCAACGGTCTTCTAAACCGTAGGTCGCGAGTTCGAATCTCGCCTGTGACATTTTAGCGTCATTCGGTACAATTCTAATAGATGGGAACGTTGTTAAATCAACGTTCTCATCTATTTTTTTATACGCTAAAATGTTAAAAAAACACAGTTACCACAATTTAACCACAATTTTCGGCGTAAGCGTTTAAATTGTTTAAAGCCCGGCAGCCTAATATACTAATGTTAACAATCAGCTATTTTAGAAAGGACGTTATCTTATGTCAACAACATATCAAAAAATCCTTGTCGGTGTCGACGGTTCCGATATGGCTAATAAAGCTTTTATGGAAGCTGTTGAAATTGCTAAAAGAAATAGCGCTGAATTATTTATCGCCCGAATTGTCCCGAATGATATTTTCGTCTCGCCAGATGCGAGTATGTACGCCAAGGTGACCGCTTTGGAGAAAGATCGGGTAAAATCTCAACTCGCCGCTAACGTGCGTTACGCGCACAACCACGGCCTTGAAAAGATTACCCCAATTCTAGAAGTTGCTTCTCCTAAAAAAGAAATTGCGATTCGCATCCCTGAGGAATTTGGCATTGACCTCATCGTCTTAGGGATTACCGGTAAAGGCGCTATTGAACGAATGCTAGTCGGTTCGGTCGCCCAATACGTCAGCAGCCACGCTAAAGCTAACGTTTTGTTGGTGAAATAAGGGTTTAAAAAGGCACGTCCTACAAAATTCTGTAGTGCGTGCCTTTTTTGTTATCCTAAAAATTAAACGTTCTAAACCAATCATGATTGCCCTGCTCTTGAAAAATATGACTATCAAAACCACCAAGCGCATAACTCACGCCCATGATCACCAATCCAATCACAACCATCAATAACCCAATTTTAAACCAATTCATTCGAATTTTTGCGAACATCTATGCCACCGCCTTTGATTGTCTTTTACTTTTCCGAATCAACCACCGTGTTAAGCCGATTGAAAATTGCACAATATATTTCGAAAAATACCACGTTAAACCGCCGATTAAGATGCCAACACCCACCATCGCAAAACTAATACCAAGTTGCATCATGCCGACTACTGCACCTTCGTTTAACGTGACAAAACATGAAAAAACTAAGCTAACGGCCCCACCAATGATGCTAGCAACCGCCAGCGTACCACCGATAAAAGGCCCAATCCATAGTAATAAATAACCAACCGTGAGTAAAACAATTACGGTTAACAACAAACTACCCCAAAGTGGCGAACCCAACACCAACAACACGACCAACGTTACTAACAATACCGGCGACATTCTTTTGTGTTGAACCTGTGTTGGTTGAAACTGATCTGCTAATTGACTAGCGATTTGATGAGGTGTCTCTAAACTAGCAATTACGGCCGCCTCAGTTTCACCGCCTTCAATACGATCATCAATCAATTCATCGTAATAATCAATTGTATTGGCAGCATCACTCTCACACCATAGCTTGTTAAAGCAGCTGCTAAGTCTTTGATAAAGTCATTTTTAGTCATTATGCTTCTCCTTTAATATACTCATAGATTGCTGTTACTTGCGTCCATTCATTTAAAAACTGTTCAATCGCAGCCGCCCCAATCGGTGTTAGATGGAAATATTTCCGTAAACGTCCGTTATGAGCTACCTGATAACTTTCAATCTGTTCTTGTTTTTCGAGCCGTTTTAAGATGGGATACAAAGTTGAATCAGAGATTTCAATGACGCTTGAAGTATCTTTAATAATCTGATAGCCATACGAATCGGCTTTTTTAAGCGTTGCTAAAACACAAAATTCTAACAACCCCTTCTTTAATTGCGCGTTCATGTCATCATCCTTTCAAAATATAATACTATACTTTGCATAGTATTATGTCAAACATAATTACGCATAAAAAAAAGGAATCCGGGACAAAAGTAACTTTTGTCTCAGACCCCTTCTTGATAACCGAATGTTGCTAGTATAAACGTGCTTTTGTCAGTAACTTTCTGCGTTTTGCTAAACTTGTCAAATTGGTGATTTCATCACCGATTCGCCCAGTTCTACAAATACTCAAAAGCTAAACACTGACAACACACTCTTTTTAAATTAGTCTCGATTACCGAAACCAAAGATTTGGAGCATTGTAATAAATAAGTTAACGAAATCTAGATAAAGTGTTAAAGCACCCATCACGGCTAATCCTGAGATTGAAACTTCCCCAGTTGAACCGTATTGACGATATAACAAGCTTAGTTTTTGGTTATCCCAGGCTGTTAAAATAATGAAGACGATTAACATCGCGTAAGATAAGAAGTACTCAATTGCAGCTGAGCCCATGAAAGCATTGACGATGGTTACAATAATAATCCCAATCAAGCCCATCATGGCAAACTTCCCAAAACCACTTAAGTTATTCTTCGTCATCCGGCCATAAGCTGACATCGCGACAAAGACTAACGCACTTGAAATAAATGCGGCGCCAATCTGACCGATGTTATACGCTAACAAGATTACCGTGAACGTTAATCCGTTCAACAGGGCGTAAGCAATAAACATCATCATTGATGCTGACGGATTCTTGGTTGCTTTGCGACTAATCTGAACGACCAAAATCATCTCAACAATCATTAATCCCCAGACCATCCAAGTATTACTATTGCTTAAAATGGCTACGGTTTGACTTGCAAAAACTGTGACTAGTAAAACAGCAACGAGAGCCGAAATACCAACACCTAAAGCCATTAATCCGTATACTTTACTAAAAAATCGTGATTCGCTATCGACATTGACAACGCGTCTTCCATCCATGAATAATCACCTCTTAATATTTCTAACGAGGTATAATCCTCGGTTAGCAATATTGTAACAAAAAATGACTAAAACACAATCATCTTGCCTGAATCTTTAATTATCCTTAGGACTTAAGTTGCTTAATAATTCTTCGTAAGCATATTCATATTTTTGAACATCGCCGGCACCCATGAAGACGACTACTGGTTGTTCAAAATCTAATAATGGTGACATATTATCCAATTTAAGGACCCGACCACCCTTAGTAATCTTAGCACCTAAATCAGCACTTGAAACCTTACCTGATTTTTCACGAGCAGAACTGAAGATATCTGTTAAGAAAACTTCATCCGCGAGGTTTAAACTAGCTGCAAAATCATCCATCAATGCAATTGTCCGTGTAAATGTATGGGGTTGGAACACCGCTACGATTTGACGATCTGGATATTTTTGACGGGCTGCATCCAAAGTGGCTTTAATTTCTGATGGATGATGTGCATAGTCATCAATAATCGTGACATCTGCGACTTTCTTTTCAGTAAAGCGGCGTTTAACACCTTTGAAGTCTGCCAATTCACGTGCAACTTCACGACCATCAATTTTTTCGAGGTAACTAACGGCAATGACAGCTAAACTATTAAGTACGTTGTGTTCGCCGTATAATGGCACGTGGTAATGTCCGATATTTTCATCGTGATAATAAGCATCAAATTCTGATCCTTCAACAGTCCGTTGAATATTACGTGCTTGGAAATCATCATTTGATTTAGTTCCATAGTAATAAATTGGTGCGTTTGATTTTAGTTTTCTTAATTCTGGATCGTCGCCCCAGGCAAAAATCCCTTTTTGAACCTTGTAAGCTTCTGATTGGAAAGCATCGAAAACATCTTCGATCCCCGTATAATAATCAGGGTGATCAAAGTCGATGTTGGTCATGATTAAATAATCTGGTGAGTAAGCTAAGAAATGACGACGATATTCATCCGCTTCAAAAGCGAAGAATTGTGCATCCTTGATGCCCTTACCTGTCCCATCACCAACTAAGAAACTTGTTTTGGCAACGCCACTTAAAACGTGTGCTAGTAACCCACTCGTACTTGTTTTACCATGCGCACCAGCAACACCGATACTTGTATAATTTTTTAAGAGTTCGCCTAAGAATTGGTGATAACGCACAACTGGCAAGCCCATTTCGAGCGCTGTCTTAATTTCAATTTGATCATCTTGGAAAGCATTGCCGGCAATTACCGTTAAGCCTTCGTGAAGGTTATCGGCTGAGAAAGGTAAAATCTTAATGTCTGCTTTCTCTAAATCCCGTTGTGTAAAGGTATATTGGTCGATATCTGAGCCTTGTACTTGATAGCCTAAATCATTTAATACGAGCGCTAAAGCACTCATCCCTGATCCTTTAATGCCCACAAAGTGGTAAACCGTTTCACTTGTTATCATTTTAAATGTCCTCTTTTCAGAAAGTCACTAAGTATATTTGAATCAAATCCCTTTAAGTTTACCATATCAGGCGTTTGAGCTAAATAATGAATCCTTAAAAAACGCTATTTTATCAAAAAAAGAGGTTAAGGCAAAATATTTTTGCCCTAACCTCTTTTGAATTAACCTAATACTAAATAATCTTCGATGTTGATGAAGTAAACCTTGTACCACGTTAAGAACGTGTAAATTGTCCAAATCTTACGACGCCCGTTAATGCGTTGTTCCTTATTAGCATCGAGTAACGCTAATAATTGGCCTTGATCGAAGAATTCACTGACGAAATCTTCGCTAAAGAGCGCTTTGACTTGTTCATAGTACTTGTCAGTTTCTAACCATTGCTTGATTGGCACTGGGAAACCTAATTTAGGTCTGTTGGCCCAAGCGGCTGGTAAATGCTTAGCAGATGCTTGACGGTAAGCATACTTAGTATCCTTGCTGTTAATCAAGTATTCAGTCGGCACTTGACCAGCAGTTTTAGCAACTTCTGGGTCTAAAAATGGTACCCGGAGTTCCAAACTGTGCGCCATTGATAGTTTATCAGCTTTTTGTAAAATATCATTTAACATAAAGTGATGCATATCAATGTATTGCATTTGTGAAACGGGATCAGCATCTTTGACGCGGTCAAAGTCTGCTTGATAATTTTCTTGAATTGTTGTGTCATTTTGATAAGCGGGTTTCAAGTATTGGTTGGCTTCATCTGAACCAAAAATACTTGGGTTTTCGATATCATAAATTACTGATTGACCGGCATAGAATTCCTTAGGGTTAGCCAAGTTCGTATATAAATGAACACGACCAGGGAATGCTGGCATCTTTTTGACTGTCTTCGCCAATTTAGCACGGGCACCCTTTGGTAATTTCTTCAAACTAGATGTGAAAGCCTTGATTGTTGTATTGTGTGAATGCATTCCGTAGTTAACGTAGCCGGCAAACAATTCATCAGCACCTTCACCTGAAAGTGCAACGGTCACTTTTTCACGGGCAAAACGTGATAAGAACCATAATGGCACACATGATGGGTTCCCGTCTGGTTCGTCCAAGTAATATTGGATTTTATCAAATTCAGCAAACGCATCGTCCGCTTTAACCTTAGTTTCATTGAAGTTCAAGCCCAGTTCGTCTGCCAAAGCATGAGCGGCTGTTACTTCGTTATAAGTTTGGTCGTCAAAACCAACACTAAAGACTTCTTGTGGTTGCAAGATACTTGTTACATAACTACTATCGACCCCTTCTGAAAGAAAGGCACCCACTGGTACGTCAGCAACGTTGTGCATCTTGATTGATTCTTCGACAGAAGCATCAATTTTCTTAACTTCTTCTTCGAAAGATAAGTTAGAAGGATCAAATTGCATATCCCAATACTTTTCAATATCTAATTGGCCATCTTTGTAAGTAAAGTAATGACCTGCAGGGAATCTGAAGACCCCTTCAAAGAAAGTTTCTTGTAAATCATTATATTGATTCATCATGAATGATTTAAGAGCTTTCTTGTTTAATGTCCGCTTAAATTCTGGATGACGCATGAATGTTTTAATTTCACTACTAAACATAAAGGTGCCATCATCAAGCGTTGTGTAATAAAGGGGTTTGATCCCGAAGAAATCACGGGCACCAAATAACGTTTTCGTTTGTAAATCGTAAATCACGAACACAAACATCCCACGAATCTTCTTCAAAACATCTTTGCCCCATTGTTCATAGGCATGCAAAATTGTTTCAGTATCTGAATCCGTCTTGAATTCGTGACCTAATGGTTCCAATTCCTTACGAATTTCACGATAGTTATATACTTCACCGTTAAAGAAAATCAATTTAGTATGATCTTCATTATAAATAGGTTGATCACCTTTAGTTAAATCAATAATTGATAAGCGACGGAAACCAAGCGCCACTTTATCATCAATGAAATCACCCGCACCACTTGGGCCACGATGTTTAATGACATCCATTTGTTGGTTCAATACTTCTTTTTTCTTTGGTAAATCAAACAATCCACCAGCAAATCCGACAATCCCACACATACCGTAAGCTCCTCTTTGATAGTCCGATATCTAAACAATACTTATTAGACTTTTAATTAATTATTTTCAGAAAAATTTAAAAACTAAATAACAATTAATTAGACGGTGTTAACTAATTAATTGTTATTTACTATCATACTATTTTATTTTTAATAAGCCCATAACAAATTCGTAAGTTACTTATTTATTTTAATAGTGCGGCAACTGCATCAGCCGTCACTGCTTGGCCGACTTCCCAATCATCTGGTAAGACCATAATGCCTTTAGCAGGTGCACCTTCAACGCCAATTTCACGAGCAGCACAAATCATACCGTCGCTTTGAACGCCACGTAATTGACCAGGCCAGATGATTTTACCTTCTGGCATCACTGCGCCAACTGTTGCGACAATCACTTTTTGACCTTGAGCAATGTTAGCAGCCCCACAAACGATTTGAACCGTTTGATCAGGTGCAATTTGCGTTTGTGTCACGTGCATATGATCTGAATCTGGATGAACCACACATTCCTGTACATAACCAACCACGATGTGGGGTGTTTCATCAGCAACTAAATCAGGTGTGAAGCCAGCAGCTTCAAGTGCTTGATTTAAAGTTGCGACATCCGCAACACTGAGGGCTTGGACCCCGTTAAATTGTAATTCAGGTAATAATTGATCGATTGCTAAAAAGTTATAGCCAATTGTCTGATCTGCTTGGTCGCTAATTCTGACAATTGATTGTTTCTCAGTCGTTACTTGATTAGCAACATCTGGTTGGGTCATCACAACGAGAATATTTGGAAAAGATTTTTGGTTCATACTTGCAATTAGCATTTTATGACTCCTTTAAAATTAACTTAATGAGTGGATAAATTCTGAAATTTCACGTTTTGTCTTCCGGTCCTTATTCACAAAACGACCAACTTCACGGCCATTATCAATCACAACAAAGCTTGGAATACCGAAGATTTCCCATTCTTCACAAATATCGATGTATTGATCACGATCAATTTCGATAAATTCATATTCTGGGAATTCAGCTTCGATTTCGGGCATTGCGGGTTTAATAAACCGGCAATCGCTACACCACGTTGCTGTAAAAAATAAGACATGTTTTCCTTTGGTAATGAGATGGGTTAGATTTGTTTCTGCCATCTTTGCGAATTCTTTCATTATGCACCCCTTCAATTTAACTACTCGTTTTAATATAAGCGGTTTGTGGTCAAATGTCCACTCTTGTTCCTCAAAAAAGTGTGCTATACTATTTAAAGATAAATTTACTGAGGAGTTTTTTTTTGAAAAAAAATAGTCAAACGTTAAAATATCTCTTAACTGGTTTCGGACTAGCCGTTGCGGCAGCAGCCGGCACCAGACAATATAAAACCCAACAAAAGATGGTTAAGCTCGACAAGATTTTAGAAGATGTCAAAGCAAGCCTTCGTCATGAAGGGCAAATCGTCGGCTCATGGATTGAAGAAAGTCCTCACCTATTTTCACAAAACAAACGGACTTTCCCGGTTTATCAAGGCGGTATCATCTGCGAACGTGATGAAGGCACAAATCAATTTCACTTCAAAGTTGATGCTAAAACGGGGGTTGTCATTGAGTTTTCACAACTTTAAAATAAATAAAAACACTTACCGAAATTGGTAAGTGTTTTTATTTGGCTTGAGCGGTTATTTTAAAAAACACGCTATTTGTAGTGCGCTTCTAATCTGTAAATGACTTGACCGCGCTTGCTGAATTTTTCTTCGTATTCTGTTTGGATATTGTCTTCTGCTAAATCACTGTTGTGTAAATCAAGTGAAATATCGTCAAAAACCATCCCATATGCATTTAAACTGGCTAATGAGTATTCAAACAAGCCTTGGTTATCGGTCTTGAAACGTAAATAACCTGTTGGTTGCATAATTTGTTGGTATTCAGCCAAGAATGACTTATAAGTTAAGCGTCGTTTTTCATGACGCGTTTTAGGCCATGGATCAGAGAAGTTTAAGTAAACCCCTGCGACTTCGTTTTCGGCGAAGAAAGTTGTCAATGCTGCGCCGTTCCCTAACAATAATTGAAGATTAGGGAGTTTTAATTCAACTTGTTTTTGCAAAATAACGGCAATCGCTGATTCTTGAATTTCAACCGCGATGAAGTTGCGGTCTGGGTATTTTTGAGCCATTTGAGTAATGAATTGCCCTTTACCTGAACCAACTTCGATATAGATTGGTTGTTCCTTGGCAAAACGACTTTGCCAGTTACTGGCAATATTTTCTGGGCTCACCAAAATCATGTCTGGGTTTTCAGCGATCAAATCCGCTGCCCAAGGTTTGTTTCTTAAACGCATAATAAACTCCTCATTTGCTGCCAATTAAAAGAGGCTGGGACAAAAGTCATTTTGTCTCGGCCCCGCAATCTGATTAGGATAAACGTGTGCCAGCAGGCATATTCCTGCGTTTAGCGACGTCTAGCAAATAACCAACAAGTTGGCCATTCACCAGACTATGCTAATCCTCAGAATATTAACACCTGTTGGCACACTCTTTGGCATTTAATTTTTTTTAATTATTTCAGAAAGAACTTCTTCTAAACGCAATATGTCATGGTTCATTTCAGTAAAACGACCACGTTGATAATGGTGCTTAATGCTTTGGAGTAGGTTCAAACTACCGTACCAGTTAACGCGCATCAATAATTCAGGCGTTACCTCTAAACCATAGTTTTCAAGCCACTCTTGCCATTCTTGACGTGGAACATATTGAAATAAAATCATTCCGAAATCGACAGCTGGATCAGCTAACATTGCTGAATCCCAATCGACTAGGTACAAACGATTGATATCAGATAACAACCAATTCTTATGACTTAAATCGCCGTGACACACCTCTAAAGAAGGTGTTTGTAATGCTGACATCGTGTCTTTTAAATACTGACTCGTTTGTGCTAAAAAAGGATGTTGCCGCAAATCTTGCGGTAAATCATAGAAGTAGGTTTGCAACATCTCTGGTGCTTGCCAGACCTGACCCCCAACCTTTTGTAACATGCGCTTTAATAGATGAGATTGATGAACCCGCGCCAATAACTTGGCAACTTGCGGACTATTCATCTCATCACGCTTGAGCGTACGACCATTTAGCCATTCTTGTGCGGTTAACACATCACCGCTTGAAATCCGTTTGGTCCAGATTAAACGTGGTGTAATGCCTTCTGCAGAAAGAGCCGCTAGAAATGGCGACGTATTTCGTTTTAAAAATATCTTCTCTGATGCACGGACGCCTAAATAAGCGGCACCCGTATCACCACCAGCTGAACGTACTTGCCAACCGGTATCTAAGTCGAAATTCATCCACCCGACTCCTTTACAATAAAATAAGGTGCCTACCCCGTGGCACCGCGTTGCTTCAACTGATTTTTAACTACCAGTATCATATAATAAGCACACGTGCTACGTCAAGTAGGCACCCCTTTGAATTCGGGATTATTTAACTAATCGTTGTGGTAAATAGAACTGAACAAAAACACCAACTAAGGCGAATAACGCCAGAACACTTAACCCAGCTTGGAGGTCCAAGCCCATCGTCACTAGCAGTATCACGCTAAACAAGATGGCTTGGCACAATAATAAACCTAATAACAGTTGTTGGAAAGCTTTCACGCGAGCTTGCTTAGCAATCGGATATAGATGGGTAAAAATAATTTGTTCATATTGAGTATAAAACGGTAGCAACTGGAAGCCGACTAAGTAGATTAATAACAAACCTAGTGCTAAGCTCAACCACCACAGATGGCTGAAACATAGAATGATGCCTCCTAAAACCACTAGGCGAACGTATAATCCGCTAAACTCGGTCCCGCGAATAAAACCACGTGTGTAGAGATACAAATATGGATTACCACTACGCTTAGCAACTGGCAATAGCCAATCTAAGTAACGGCGCCGTTTGACCTGGCTATTTAACCCCGGTACATCTGTAAAGAGGTTGTATAAGCGATAAATACGCCCCATTCTAGAATCTTCTGCGCTGACCGCTGCCAACCAATCAAACAATGTTGTCTGTTGAATAGTTGTCAATTGACGTCGTTGATAATAAGCCAAGCCAATTGCGATTAAAACCCCAGCGATTGCCAAGCCGCTAAAGAGTTGACTACCAATTAACAACCAATCAACTAGTAACCAAACAATCTTAGGTAACTTGGCATCTATCTGGTACCAATTCAATAATTGATTTGAAAAGCGGCGATCTTTGATCGCGATTAATGTGGCCCAAACTAGGAGTAATTGCCAGCTCGGTACGGATTTAGTAATCAGCAGGGTTGGTGCAATTAATCCCGTTACTAGCCCGGTAAAAATTACCGGGAGCCAGGCACTGTAACCCCGCGCCGCTTTTAAATAAACAGGTAAATCACTTTCCTTAGGTAATAAGAAAACGCTATCCGCTTCTTTAAGTAATGTTGCAAAGCGCCCAAAGCTAACTGCCGCTAATAAGACGAGACTCAATAGCAATTTAAGCCACCACGCTTGTGGATCCAGCCCTTTGACGGCATTAGCATACGTATAGCCTAATGCACCCAATAGGAAAATTAAAGCTAAGACGAAATGGTCGTTAAAAACCAGTTTGAGATATTTAACTTGTTCTTGAATATGTTGCCGAACACGTTTTTGCCATAACTGTCGCATCATTAACCTTCTTTCGTCATTTGCAAATAGATATCATCTAAGTTTGCATCTGCCATGTTAAATTCTGCTTTCAGTTCTTCAAGCGTCCCAGTTGTTCGGACCTTGCCTTGATTCAATAGGACAAAAGAATCGGCGTATTGTTGCGCCGTGGCCAAAATATGGGTCGACATCAAAATAGCCGCCCCCGCCGCCTTTTTATCAGCAATAATGTCCAATAAATCGTGAATGGCGAGTGGATCAAGACCTGTAAAAGGTTCATCAATGATGAATAAATCGGCGTCAGTCATAAAAGCGTTGACGATCATCACTTTTTGACGCATCCCTTTTGAAAAATGAACTGGGAACCAGTCCAGCTTATTGTCGAGTCGGAACTTCTTCAATAACACCATTGCTTTGGCCCAAGTCATCTCGAAATCTAAGTCGTAAGCCATCATAGTTAGTTCCAGATGTTCTCGTAATGTTAACTCGGGATAAAGGACTGGCGTTTCCGGCACGTAAGCCATGCTTTGGCGGTATTGATCCGGATTAGATTGCAACGTGACGCCATTAAGCGTAATCGTGCCCTTTTGCGGTGTTAATAATCCGATAATATGTTTAATGGTCGTTGATTTACCAGCCCCGTTTAAGCCAATCAAGCCGACAACCTGTTGATTGGGAACCGTAAAACTTACTTCTTGGAGCACTGGTACGTGGGCGTAACCACCCGTTAATTGGTTAATTTCTAAACTCATTTAACTTGCCTCATTCATTTAAATTAAAAATTAGTTGATACCCTTTTCTGACAAACACTTAACACGAAGTTTATCATCAATTATTAATTTTAACAAACCCTTTCATTTTTAACGAACGATTCACTCAATTGACCGTGATTTAGTAGCAGAAAACGCGTTATTATGATAGCATTAACCGTATACAGCGCCACAATCTTATAGAAAGTAGGTATTTAATTATATGGATGATTGTATTTTTTGTAAAATTGTTCGTCAAGAAATTCCGAGCACTGTCGTCTATGAAGATGATGTTGTCAAAGCATTTCTCGATATCACCCAGACCACACCCGGTCACACCTTGGTCATTCCAAAGCAACATGTTGCCAATATTTTCGAATATGACGCCGACTTAGCTGCTGCGGTTTTCAGCCGAGTACCCAAGATTGCGAATGCAATCAAGGCCAGCAATCCCGCGATTAAAGGGATGAATATTTGTAATAATAACGGTGAGGTTGCTTACCAATCCGTTTTCCATTCTCATATCCACCTACTCCCTCGTTACACGGCAGCAGACGGCTTCTCAATGCAATTTGCTGATAACTCAGCGGATTATACACCAGAGAAGTTACAAACGATTGCTGACGCGATTAAGCAACAATTGGAGGCTTAACGATGTCATTTTCAAAAGGATTACTGATTGGTGGCCTTCTTGGCACAACCTATGCGTTACTAACCGCTAAAAAAACGGGCTTAGAACGTCAACAAGCAATCAGCCATTATTTAACCGACGTTACCATGCAAGCACAAACTGTTCAAAGTAACGCTGTAGATTTACAAAACACGGCCGGTCAACTGTCTAACGAAATCAAAACAACAGCTGTTGATTCACTCGCTGATATCAGCGATGCTGTTCAAACTTTTTCGTTTGAAGCTCAACCCCGGGTTGCACAAATTTCAGAATCAATCAAACGTCTTACGGACGATTTAAAGGCGCTATAACGCAGTTTATCAACCTTTCACGGACGTATTCATAAAAAAGCTAAATTTGAAGGTTCTGTGAAATTTTCGCTCTCGGATTTAATTCAGCGGGTTCATGTGTTATATTAATTGATGAATTCACGGTATTAATCGTATTTACAATAATTTATAAGGATGTGTCATATGATGAAAAAATGGCTATTAGCCGCTGCCAGTCTATTAATGGTAGTTACATTAGCAGGTTGTGGAAGCAACACTATCGCAACTCTTAAGGGTGGTAAAGTCACTCAAGACGAATTCTACAAAGAAATTAAGGAAACTTCTGCCGGCAAGCAACAAGTACAACAAATGATCTTGCAAAAAGCACTTCAAGAACAATATGGTAGCAAGAGTCTTACTAAGAAAATCGACAAGACTTACAATACTTACAAGAAACAATACGGTTCATCTTTCACTTCAGTACTTGCACAAAGTGGTTTAACAACCTCTTCATTCAAAAACCAAATCACAACTCAAATGTTAGCTAACGCTGCTTTAAAAGCTAACAAAAAAGTTACAAACGCTGATTTGAAGAAACAATGGAAAACATACGAACCAAAAGTTGAAGTACAACATATCTTAGTTGAAAAGAAAGATACTGCTGAAACAGTTATTTCTGAACTTAAGAAAGACAACTCAACTAAAAACTTCACTGCTTTAGCTAAGAAGTACTCAACAGATACTGGTACTAAGAAAGACGGCGGTAAATTACCTGTCTTTGATAGCACAGATACATCATTAGATCCAACATTCAAAACAGCTGCCTTCAAGTTGAAGACAAACGAATACACAACAACACCTGTTAAGACATCATATGGTTACCACGTTATCCGCATGATCAAGAACCCTGGTAAAGGTAAGATGGCTGATCACAAGAAGACATTAACTGACCAAGTTTATGCTAAGTGGGCTAATGATCAAACAGTGATGGCTAAGGTTTACACGAAGGTTCTTAAGAAAGCCGACGTAACAATCAAGGATAAAGATTTATCAGATATCCTTTCAAGCTACGGCGTTAACGCTAAAAAATCATCAGCTAAATCATCATCAAAATAAGCACATCTAAAAAGAGCCTCAATCAAACAGATTACTGTTTGGTTGAGGCTCTTTTTTTAATTAATCCTGCGTTAATTGTTGATCGTTAACGGGTCGGTAGAAATGACGTCCATCCATTGCAAAGAGCCGTTCAGTATACTGCCCCGCTTCTGCATGTTGCAAGGATTGAGTCATCATCGTAATGCTAGCATCCATTTCATCGATTTGATGGAGTACTTCTGCTTCCAAAATTTGTGGTCGCACTGGTGAACCATATTCCATTAAACCGTGATGAGCTAAGACAACATGTCTCAGCACTAACATATCTTCACTATTGATGTCGATTTTTAGCGTCTCACAAGCCTTAACGATTTCTTCATCAACTAACACAATGTGCCCGATTAAATTCCCGCGCACTGTGTATTCCGTTGAAACCGGCCCCGATAATTCAAGCGTCTTACCTAAATCGTGCAACAAGACCCCTGAATACAATAACGCCGCATCAATTTGTGGGTATTGGGCGGCAATTGTTTTAGCTAGTCGCAACATCGATAACGTATGGTAGGCTAGCCCGCCCGCAAAAGCGTGGTGGTTAGTCTTGGCCGCTGGAAAACTGAAGAAGTCCGCTTGATGCTTTTGAATCAAGTGGCGCACCAATCGTTGCCAATTAGGATTGGTAATTTCAAAAAGCACTTGGCTAATTTCTTCTTCCATATCGGCCGTTTGTACCGGTGCTTTTTGGATAAATTGTTCAATGACCTGTGGTTCCTCTTCAGTCGCTAACCGAAGTTTATAGATCTTAATTTGTGGATTACTTTGATAAAGTTCCCGTTTACCTTGGAGATGAATAATCTTCCCCGGTGTAAATAAGGCCACATCTTCATCAGAAGCATCCCAATACTTACCACTAATTTGTCCGGATTGATCTTGGAATGTGAAGGCAATAAATTGCTTGCCGTTTTTAGCAACTCTGACATCCGCTGCTTTAATTAAAACAAATAGCGCTAAGTTTTCATCATTTTGGTAATCAAATAGCTTTTTAGTCGTCATTTGCTAACCCTACCTTCTCTAAGTTTAACCAGTGTTCCGTGCCAAAGGCGGCCTCAGTTCGCGGATTAGCCGTCAAGTAAATGACTTGATGTGCACCGCTGAGGTTTTGCAATAATTGCCAAACCGCTGCTTGCCGCTGATCATCGAAATTGACGAACCCGTCATCTACCAATAATGGTAGTGAGACAACATCGGCAATCTCTTCTGCAAACGCAAAACGTAATGCAATGTATAATTGCTCTGCCGTTCCTTGTGAAAGTTCGCCGACTTCAAATAGAACCTGGTCTTGTCGAAGGACAGTTAAAGTTGCCGCTTCGAAAGTAATTTCAATATACCGATTCTGCGTTAGAATTGCAAAGTATTGCGTAGCTTTTGCTAATAAACGTGGGAATCGTTCTTGTGAAGCTGCTGTTAGGGTCGCTTGAATCCAATCGATTGCCAATTGTTTAGCCAACCAATCTTGTGCTAAACCGATAATGTCGGCTTCAGCGTTTAATTGTGCTTGCTTTTGTCGTTGATAAGCATCGCTATCAACTAACTTTTGTTGAACAACTTGTAACTCGGCAATCGTCTGTTGTTGTGTTTGAATTGCCGCCGTTAATGTCGCCGTTTGTTGCGTTAATTGTGCAATTGCCGTTTCGAGGGCTGCTTGGTCCTCAAAAGCTTGTAATTGTGGCAAATAACTTGTCAATTCATGTTCAAGATCTGTTTGACGTTGTTGTTGCACTTGGCGTTGCTGTTCAGCGGCTGCACATTGCGCTAGTTCAGCGGCCGTTTTGAGCTGGGCTTTTTCAAGCAAGTCAGCTTGTTGCACTTGTCGTTCTTGGTCTTGTCTTTGCAAGCGTGTCACTTGTTGTTGTTGATATTCATAACGTTCATTATCCTGCGCGAGAGCTTGTTTCAATTGATCAAGCCGGCCCTTAAATTGTTCAATTTGCGCCAAATTATGCAGTGGTTCGCCTTGAAGCGCCCCTAGCCAATCGTGCGCAAACGCAAACTGTTCAAAATAATCAGTTAAGTCAGCTTGACTCGCGTTAATTTCAGCACTTTGTTGGGCAATTAATGCTTGTAAGTGTTGCATCCGCGCCAAGGCATCTTGTTGGTTCATGACTT
This sequence comes from Latilactobacillus sp., assembly GCF_033176295.1. Classification (NCBI taxonomy): domain Bacteria; kingdom Bacillati; phylum Bacillota; class Bacilli; order Lactobacillales; family Lactobacillaceae; genus Latilactobacillus; species Latilactobacillus sp. The sequence continues at coordinate 130,852 of NZ_JAMQEX010000002.1, read as the reverse complement.
GTGTCACCGTTGCTTCGTTCGAATAACCATTCGTGCTTAAAAGCGTAGCGACTTGTTGTTGACTGGTACTTAAAGCTTGTTGCCCATCTGCAAGTGCTGTTTGTTTTTCCTGAAGGTCGGCTTGTAACTGATCGAGTTTAGCGAGTGCTTGTTGCCACTGCGCCTTTTGGGTTGTATCAGCCGTTTGTTTTTGTTGCCCTTGATACTTGGTATATAACCCATAACCAAGTAACCCGAGTCCTAACAAAGCAATTGCTTTCAAGCCCCCCGGTAAAAAGATGCCTAATAAACCAACAACCCCTAATCCTAAACAAATATTGCTCATCGGTGTTGGACTAGCAACTTCCGCGGGTGTTTCTAAAGTGGTCACTAATTGTTCTTGTTCAGCCACCTGATCAGTCAATGTTGTTAATTGATCCGTTAAAACGCGGTTGGTCGTTTGCGTTTGTTCGTAGGTGGTATTGGCAACTTGTAACTGTTCTAGCTGGTCGGCGCTTAAAACAGTTGGTAATGTTTCAGTCGTCGGCCATTGATACTTAGCAGCTAATGCCGCTTGTTCGCTCGTCAACTGCGTCAACTGGGTTTGTTGCAAGGCTAACTGTTGCGCTTGCTTTTGCCGTGTTGACCATTGCTCCAGTAACCCATCAATTTCAGCTTGGTGTGTTTGATAGAATCGGAATTCACCCGTTTGATCAAGCGTTTCTTGAATCGTCGCCACAGCTTGCTGAGCATCCGCTAATGCTGCTTGAGATTCTTGGCGTTGTTCTTCGATTTTTTGATATTGCGCATACAAAGTGCTGTCAAAAGGCTTCGTTGTCGCTAAGGATGCTTGTAAAGCCTGCCATTCTACATACTTCGGCCAGCGTTCTAGTAATTGTTGCTGCTGGTTTTTTTGTCCCTGAACTTCAGCTAGTGCTGCCTGATCTTGCTTCAGCGTCTGCAGTGCCTGTTGTAATTGTTGGTCGTTACTTTCGTATTGCTGATTAGCCGCTTTAGCCTGGCTAACAGCCTGTTCGATTTCCGGATACTGCTTTAAGGCCTTATTAAGTGGCCACTTGCGCCCGGATGGTTTATAGATTTGCTGACTAGCCTTATCTAAGCTAGCTTCAAAAGCGAGCCATTCATGACTACCAACCGCACCAATCGTTAAAAGATGTTGCATAAAATCATCGGCAGTTAGCCCAAAAATCTGATTTAGATCCTGTTGATTGGTCTCAAAAATTTGCGTAAAGAGGGCTTTGTCTGCAGGCGCAATCAATTGGTTCAAATAATCCGCACCAAACTCCTTGCCCTGATCAATAATGGTTACCTCGCCACCGGCTTTACCAGCAACCCGCCGAATCGTAATCTCGCGATCGTGGTGGTCAACGATTAACTCGCCACCATACTGCGCGCCACTTTTAGGGAGGTATTGTTCATACTTTTGCTTACCAGTTGCAAAACCAAACAAAACGCCTTTGATAAAAGCCGTGATGGTTGATTTACCAGCTTCATTTTGACCGTATAAAACCTGGTAATCGGTTTGCAAATCAATTGTTTGATCGTGCCACTTACCAAAGCCAAAGATGTTAATTGTTTTAATCCGCATGCTTAGTCCTCCAGCTTCTTTTCTTGTAGAATCGTTTCGGCCGCGGTCTTCAAATCATCTTGAAAATCGGGTTCTTCGAGTGCTTCTCGGATGAATTTTTCTTTCAGAAGCGGTTGGGCCTTTTCCAAGATGTAATCTGGCGTAAAGATCTTATCAGCCGCCGATTGCCAATAGGCCTGATCAATCTGGCTAAATTGTTGTTGGGCCGCAAACTGTAGTTTAAGCGCGTACGGCCAATGCATGACAGCACTAGACTCGAGGGCTGCTTGTAAATAAGCGAGTAATTCGCCATTATTGACACGTTGAATCAAATCACTCGATAACCGTTCAGCGTGCGTCAATTCCAAAGCCACCAAACTCGCCGTTTCACTCTGTGCTAATTGCTGACTCAACGCTTCTTGCAATTGATTCAAGCTTGGATTTTCAGGGATTTCAAATCGTTGCCGTTGCCATTCAATCACCGTCGTCGGTTTAAATTCAAGCTCGAATTGCCCCGCTTGCGCGGTCACTAAATAAAAACCCTTTTCACCAGGTTCGTTCTTATGCCGACCTTGTAAATTACCCGGGTAAATCACATAAGGCCGTTCTTGTAAGATTTGGCGTTTATGAATATGTCCTAGCGCCCAATAATCATATTGTAGTTGGTTGAGTTCACTTAACGTAAACGGTGCGTAATGATCCGCATCAGAGGTCGTACTCTGGCTACCATGCAAAGTCCCAATTGTATAAGTTGTGGCAGCTCGTGGTGGAAATTGTGTCGTTTGATCCGCTGCTAACCACCGTTGCCCGTAACTAAAACCAACAATCGTGACCGTTTCTTGCGCTTTAGTTGTTAGTGTTTTAGCTTCAACAGCCGTTGTAAAAACATGGACATTTTTCGGAAAATCGAAATGAATTTGATTGGGATCCCAGTAATCATGATTCCCGTAACTGAGATAAACTGGGATTTCAACAGCGTTTAAGCGTTCAAATTGTTGTTTCAAAAAGTTTTGGACCTGCAAACTCTGGGCCTCTTGATCAAATGAATCACCCACTAATAAAACAAAATCAACAGCTTCATCAATGGCAGTCTGCACTAATTTTTCAAAGGCGGTAAAAGTTGATTCGTGAATCGTCGTCCATAAATTGGTTGACGCTTTTTTTAGTCCCACAAACGGACTATCAATATGCGCATCAGCCGCGTGAATAAATTTCATGATCGTTATCCCCCATTTTAGTAATATGTCTTATTATAGCATTGCAACTAAGGCTTAGAAAGGCGCCTTCCCACTAAAAAAAGAAGCATCGAGTTCGCGATTTGCGACTCGATACTTCTCTTAAAAAATACGGTTTAGCCTTGGTAGATATCAGCAATTGGTTTTGAGATGATTTGGTTTAATTCATCCATCAATTGGCTTAATTGGCGTTCTTGTTCCATCAAGTTCTTGATGGCATCGATATCACCGATTTTTTGAGCAAGTTCTTGGATTTCTTTGATTTCGTCATCCGTTAATTCTTCGCCTTGCATTTGTTTTTGTTGTAAAGTCATTTGTTGTGTTTGAAATTTCTTGAACATTGTGAAGGCAATATCATCCTTCTTAAGTGCTGCAAAAGCATTTTGCAAGCCTAAAAATTGTGGTAATGTTTGTAAATTAGTTGCCATTTGGTTCGCATCATCATAAATGTTGACTGTCATAGTAGTGACTCCCTTACATGAATTTAGTTAAAAAAACCTTTCAAGTTATTATACCATTGATTGACCGTTTCTTTCGCTTTATTTACACCATCTTTAATTCCCGATTGCAGCGAATTGACGACTTTATCAGAATCCTGATCGTCTTCTTTTTTAGCCATTGATTGCGCATCTTCCGTATCAAAGCTAGTTTGGGCCGTCGTTGGTAACAACTGTTGCATTTCGTATTTAAAGATTGGCGCTAGGCCGTCGATACTGGTATTTTTCATAAAGTGTTCTTGATCCGTCTTATCGTAGCCCATCCAAGTCGCGACCACAATATCCGGCGTATAACCGATTAACCATTGATCCTTCGTCCCGTAACCGTAACTGTCGGGGACTTCGGTACTACCGGATTTACCAGCGACTTGATAGCCATCTGGTTTAGCGTAACGCCCAGTCCCGCTATTATAAACGCCCAACATCATGCTGGTCATTTCCTTAGCGGTTTTCTGACTCATAATCCGGGATTTCGATGGTGTCGTGTTATCAACAATAACGGCGCCACTGGCATCCACAATCTTTCGAATAAAGTGGGTCTCGGAAAGTTCCCCGTTATTGGCAAAAGCCGTATAAGCACTCGCCATTTGATAAGGTGAAACCCCTCCTTGCCAACCACCAAGGGCCATCGCTAAGTTTTGGTCACTCTTAGGGACTGAGATCCCGAAATCTTCAACTGACTTGATGCCGCGTTTAAGCCCAATTTGATTTAACAACCAAACAGCAGGCGCATTCGTACTGTTAGCCACCGCTTGATACATCGGCATCGAACCGGTATAAACATTGTCTGGGTTGGTTGGCGTATATTTATTGGTTCCGTAACTCTTCTTCTTATCTTGAAGAGAAGAATCGTAGTGATAGCCATCTTCTAACGCTGGTGTATAAACGGCCAACGGTTTAATCGTCGAACCCGGTTGCCGTTTCATCTGAGTGATTCGACTATAACCGCGAATCGTGTAATCGCCACGCCCACCAACAACGGCCGATACACCACCTGTTTTCGGATCGATGGCAATTGAGCTCCCTTGCACTAAGGTGCCATCAGCCGCATTGTCTGGGAACAACCAATTTTGCTCGAAGGTATTTTCCATCTTGCTTTGTTGTGATTGATCGAGTGCGGTATAAATCTTATAGCCGTTTTTAACAAGATCTTCTTCCTTGAGACCAAACCGCTTAACAGCTTCATTCACAACTTCATCAAAGTAGTAAGGATATTTGTAACTATCGTTTTGTTCCAAGGTATTTTTAACGACCAATGTTTCACTCTTGGCTGCCTTGGCTTGACTCTCAGTCAATTTACCATTATCAACCATCAGACCGAGAATTAAATTCCGCCGTGATGTGGCGTTATCCAAATGATCAGCCGGATTATAGTAACTTGGGCTTCGGAGCATAGCAGCAATCACAGCCGCTTCACTAGCATCTAATTCGCTAGCGTTTTTACCGAAGTACCGTCTAGAAGCATCTTGAACACCCCACACCCCGTTACCGAAGTAGGCATTATTTAAATACATCGCCAAAATATCTTTTTTAGAGTAAGTCTTCGTAATTTGAACCGCTAGGAAAAGTTCTTCAAACTTCCGTGAAAAAGTCTGCTTCTGACTCAACTTCGCATTTTTGGCGAGCTGCTGGGTCAACGTACTCCCCCCACCGGTAATCTGACCATGATGAATCACTAAGTTAACAGCGGCGCGGGCCAAGCCCTTGACGCTAAAGCCCGGATTCGTATAGAAGGAGCGATCTTCCGTCGAAATCACGGCATTTTGAATCTCAGGTGAAATTTTATCTAATTCAACGTACGTCCCTTTTTGGGTGTATAAGGTGCCCGCCCGCGCATCTTTTTTATCATAAAGTGTTGTTGATGTTTGTAAGTTGGCCTTAATTTCCCCAACGTTAGCCGTTTTTGCTTTAAAGGTTAAGTAGCTACTCATGAAAAATACTAAAAGTAATATGCCCAAAATCAACCATCGCGTTAATTGCAGTCGATACCAAACATACTTCACGACTCGCCACGCCCGTTTAAAAAAACGTTTAATCGCCAACCAAATCGGCGAATCCTGCTTATTCATACAATCCCTCTTTTAATCAATTTACATCGTACTTTGTTATATTGTAGCATATTCCAGTACGCCCCTTATGCCAGTGCGTTGACATTAATAATCTTTTAAAATTTACTTTTAGTGCTAAATTCGCTAAACTGGTAGCTTGAAGGTGGTTTACGCTGATGATAATTTACCAAAAAAAAGTAACTTTAGAAACAGACTTTAGTCCGATGTCAGTCCGCGGACTTCTCAATCACTGGTTAGTGCCGCAAAAAATGCAACACTTCTTGCGGATTAATCGTGAAATACTCGTCAACGGACAATACCGCGCGTTTAACCGCAACGTAGAACCTGGCGATGAAATCACGCTGAATTTTTCAGAAGTGTCCGTCAAAGTTCAAAACTACGAACTAGATGCGACACAATCATTCAGTGTTTTATTTGAAAGCGACGATTTATTGATCGTCAACAAGCCTGCTGGTATTAAAACCCATCCCAACCGCCCTGGCGAAAACGGGACATTAATGAACCAAGTCGCCTTTTATCTCGCCCAACAAGGCAAAAAGGCCTACATGGTCCACCGCATTGACGAAGCCACTAGCGGCGTCTTATTGATTGGCAAAACGCCGATTGTGATCGGAATTTTAAACCGTCAACTCAGTCAAAAAAAGATGGCCCGCCAGTACATTGCTATCGTCAATGATCCCGAACACGAATTGGCAGAACACGCCACAATTAATTCACCCATTGGTATCGACCCGGAAAATGATCGTCAACGTTGTGTTGATTACATCAACGGTTTATCGGCGATTACCCACTACCGCGTTTTAAGTCGGAAGGGCGCAACTGCAGTATTAGCGGTCGACCTTGAAACTGGCCGAACTCACCAAATTCGCGTCCACTTGGCTAGTATTGGTCATCCAATTCTAGGTGATCCACTCTATAACCCAACCGATACAACACCGCGGCTCTTACTACACGGTCAGACGTTGCGGTATACAGAACCTTACACGGATCAACCCCGAACCGTTACAGCCCCAGTTCCTGATGCATTTGAACCTTATCTTTCATAACCAAATAAAAGAAAGTGTGCCATCAGTTGGGTATCTCCTAAGGATTAGAATTCGGATATCTAAAAAAGGAGCCAAGACAAAATTCACTTTTGTCTTGGCCCCTTTTTTAGCGCTTTTAATGATGCGCTTGTGGTGCTTCTAAACGGCGTTGGATGAACCCTAAAACGAGATCGGCGATAATTGCCATCAAAGCTGTTGGCAAGGCCCCAGCTAAAATCAGCGCACCGCCATCGGTCGCGTTCGTCCCTCGAATGATAATATCACCCAAACCACCGGCGCCGACAAATGAGCCAATCGCGGTGATCCCAATAGCAACTACAAGGGCATTGCGAATCCCCGCCATAATCACGGCTAAGGACAGGGGTAATTCAACCATCGTCAATAATTGCCACTTGGTCATCCCCATCCCCAGACCGGAATCCAGAATATTTGGTGAGACATTAATCATCCCGGTATACGTATTTTTGATAATTGGTAATAACGAGTATAAAAAGACCGTCATAATCACCGTATTAGTGCCTAAGCCTAACCCTAACATGATGATCGATAACATCGCTAACGACGGCACCGTTTGAATAACGTTGGCAATACCGATTACCACATCGCTCATTTTTTTACGATGCGCAATCAAAATGCCAATCGGAATTCCAATGATGGCCGCTAGTAACACCCCATAGATTGAAATTAAGAAGTGCCGGTTAAATTGGCTTAAAACGTAACCACCATTATGTTGGAAATAATAAAGTAGCTGTTGCCACGTGTTTAAATGCGTCATTTGTTGGCTCCTTTCTTAAAGTAATCATGTTGCGTCAAGAATTGCTTAGCCACCACAGCGGGTTCTAGCAAGTCGTTATCCACTTTGTAGTTGAGTGTTTGCATCGTATCAAGATTGATTTGCCCGGATAACCGGTTTAAGAGTGGTTTCAGTTCTGGATGTTGTTTTAAAATCTGATCGGTAGCCACTAGACTGGCATCGTATGGTGGGAAAAAGTGCCGGTCATCCTTTAAGACCTTCAGGTTGTAGCTCTTAATCCGCCCATCAGTCGAATACCCTAAGACGACGTCCATTTTACCGGCCGCAAGTGCGCTATAGACTAAGCCAATTTGCATTGGCGCTACCTTCTTAAAATCGTAGCCGTAAGTTTGCTTGAATTCTTGGTAGCCATCCCCTTCATGGTTGACCCACACCGAGTCAACGCCAGCGGTTAATTGCTTAGCCACCCGGCCCAAATCGCTGACCGTTTCAAGATGGTACTTTTTAGCCATTTGCTGCGTCACCATGAAGGCGTACGTATCGGCAAAGCCATACGTTGGAAACCACGTTTGTTGGTAGCGGTCTTTAAATTCGCGCTTCACAATTGTTTGCGCCTTTTTGGGATCCTTCGTTGGCTTCATTTTTAACGTCCCCGTGATCTCGGTTCCTGCATACCGACTCGTTGCAATATCCGCATCGCCGCGGATTAACGATTCGTGCGTCACCGTTGAAGAACCCAGGTTATTAACCAATTCGACCTTGTTATCCGTTTCATGCGCAATCAATTGACTGACGATATTGGCTAAAATTTGGGATTCCGTCGTACTTTGAGAACTAATCCGAATCGTATCCTTCGCCGAGCCACCAAGACCGGGCAACCCGCAACTGCCTAATAGCAAAAGGCAGCCACCAAGCAGTGTTAAGACTGTGATTTTCTTTAATCTTTTCAACATAGCGACCTCCTTTAGCGAATGGCAACGGGTGTCATTCTTTTTTCAAGACGACCAAGTAAGAAATCAACCAACAAGGCTAAAATCGTCACTGGAATTGTCCCGCCGATGATTAAGTCTGGCTTAAATAGGTTTAAGCCATTGAAGATGAAATCGCCAAGGCCACCGGCACCAATATATGACGCTAGTGTTGCCCAAGCGATGACGTAAACCGCCGATAACCGGATGCCGGACATGATAACTGGCATTGCCATCGGAACTTCCACCTGCATGATTGATTGGAGCGGCGTCATCCCCATACCTTTAGCACTATCTTTTAACACCGGATCGACATCGTTCATGCCAATATAGGTATTGCGTAAAATCGGTAATAACGAATAGATAAACAAGGCCACAATCGCTGGTACTTTCCCAATCCCGAGTAACGGAATCATTAACGCTAACAGCGCCAAAGACGGCACCGTCTGGAGCATGCTAGCTATCGCAATCACGACTTTAGCCGTCTTCGGAACACGCGTTAAGGCAATCCCGAGCGGTACTGCAACTAATGCCCCTAACAATAACGCGATGGCCGAGATGTAAAGTTGCTCCCACGTTTTAATTAGCAAGTCGGCCCCATTTTGATTTAAAAAATTAAGCATTGCTCTGGCCTCCTTTAGTCTGTTGCATTGTCTGGCTCGTCATCGCCCCAAACGGCGTCGTAAACGACATCGACAAGCGCTGTCCGCGTAACAATCCCCACTAAGCGATGGTCATCATCGACAACGGGCACGTACTTCCAACCACGCTTCAATATCCGTTCGATTGTATCGCGGACCAGATCGGTTTGATTCACAAAGTTGACCTTCGTCGACATGATATCTTGAACGGTACCAGCATCTTTGTAATGATGGTCAATATTTTCCAAATCCACTAACCCTTGAAGCAGCTGTTGGTCGTCAACGACTAACAACGTATCAACCCGTCGTTGCCGCATTAATTTAATCGCAGAACTCAGTGATTGATCTGGCGTAATCGTGACCGGTGTCTTCAGCATAATTTGTCCAACAGTTTCGACATTTGGTTTAGCTTCCAATAACCGATCGTGACCTATTAAGTCCTTAACAAAATCGTTGGCTGGTTGTCGTAAAATTTCATTAGGCGTGCCATATTGAATGATTTTGCCACCATCCATAATCGCAATTCGTGATGATAATTTGAGTGCTTCGTCCATATCATGGGTTACAAAAATCACTGTTTTCCCCATTTCAACTTGGAGTTGTTTAACAAGATCTTGGAGTGCTTCTCGTGTAATCGGATCAAGTGCGCCAAATGGTTCGTCCATTAAAATAATATCCTGCCCAGCAGCCAACGCTCGGATAACACCGATTCGCTGTTGTTGACCACCTGATAATTGACTTGGGTAACGATCTAAAAAATCAGCAGGTAATTCTACCAGTTTTAATAATTCCTGTGCCTTTTTTTCACGGTCTTCATCGGACCATTTTAATAGTTTAGGCACGATTGTAATATTGTCACGAATCGTCATATGGGGCATTAATCCGATATTTTGAATGACGTAGCCAATTTTGCGCCGTAGTTTAACGGGGTCCGTGTCCGCTAACGATTTACCAGCCAGTGTAATTGTGCCGTGAGTGGGATTAATCATCCGGTTAATCATGCGCATTGTCGTTGTTTTGCCGGAACCAGACGTGCCAATTAGGCAAATGAATTCACCTTGATCAACTGTGAAGCTAATGTCATCAACGGCCTTATTACCACCGCGATAAATCTTTGAAACATGGTCAAATTCTAGATAATGTGCCATCAGTAACCTCCTAATAAATGTCATTGCATAAATTTATTTATATTATTCATGTTAAGAAGATAAACAACAAGTGTCAATTGATAAGGCTTACAACCAAGCGCTTATTCTGCTAAAAATCAGCTTTTAGACTATCGATTGCGAATCGTTTGTTCAATAGTGGTCAAATCAATCAGATAAGCTTTTGCGAATACCTAATCTCCTGAAAAAAGGGCGCCAATAAGTTAGTTCTTAATACCTAACTTATTGGCGCCCTTTAATTAATTTTTAGTCGTTAATTTCGGTTAGTTACCGCTAAATGTGCTGAAAAACGTTGATTTAAATCTGCCGCATGTGCTTCATCAGGACTGATAACCACAATTGTATCATGCCCAGCAAGCGTCCCAACAACATCCTCATACCCTAAGTCGTCGATTAACGCTGCTAGTAGATTACCGTTACTAGGCACGGTTTTAATCACGTTAATCACCTGAACCTGCGTAATCGTCAAGGCGACTTCACGTAACTTATCGTTTAACCGTTGTTCTTGCGTCCGTTCATCGTCATGAAAAACCGTGTACCGCAATTCCCCGTTCACATCCCGGGCCTTAACAATTTGCATTTCACGAATATCACGTGAAATTGTCGCTTGCGTAGCGTCAATACCATCATCTCTTAATGTTGCTAATAATTCTTCTTGGGTTGTTATCACTTGTTGATTAATAATCTGTTCAATACGTGTCTGTCGATCTACCTTTTTCATCATGATCACTCCTCCGATGAATCTGATTATCCCTATTATACCAGTTTTGGCGGCTAACAAACAGCGCTATCATTTTCAAATCTGATATCGGGCGTCAATCATTTTTGCTCACCGAATCACATTTATTGACTTATTAATTTCAATTATTTATGATTATTATAAGATATAAGATCAACCAAGGAGGCTATGCTGATGAAGACCCCCGTTTCGTATCTCTTATTATTAAGTCTATCGACTGCACTACTATCTCCTATTCATGTTAGTCGTGCTGAGAAATCAGCATCAGCCCCACCAAGTGAATCCCAATCTTCAGTCCTCGTTGAACCAGACGATCCAAGCAATATACAATCCGCTGAATCGTCATCCGTCTCAACAACTGAAGAATCAGCAAAATCTGAATCAGAACCGATTAAAACACCGCCGCAAGAGCCAGTTGAACCAATCAAACCACTTGTGACACAAAATCCTGGTGTCAAAGCCGGTCTCACGCCCGTTGCGAATGCAGCCGAATTAAAAGCGGCTTTAGAAAATGGCGAAAGCGTCCAACTAACAGCTGATATCACATTGAATGTGCTCGAAAGCTTGCTTGCTAGAATTCAAATCGGTAAAAATAACCCTCAAGACATTACCATCGATGGCACCAATCCAACGACCGGACAGCGCCATTTATTAAATATTGCTGATATTGCTGTCCTAGCACCAACAACACAACTGTACATCGGCTCAACTGGTATGCAAAAGAAAACAATCAAATTTACAAATCTAAGAATTAATAATAATAACTACTATGGTCTCTGTCACCCAACAAATGAGTCTTACGCAAATGGTAGTACGCTCTTGCTCGAAAATGTTGGATACAACAGTAGTGCGCAGTCACTTCATTTCATGCAGGAAGTGATCGCCTTTAGTGGTAACAATACCATTACCCAAACTGCTGGTACTTGGTCACAGGAATTGGCTGAAACAGGCCGGTTAGACTTTAGAGGTGGGACAACGACTATCAATCATGCCGGTGGCGGCTCTTATGGCCTAATCCGAATTGATCAAAACCCAGCTGATGGTATTGCCCCCGGTATTCAAGTTTCCGGTGGTGCAAAAGTTTCAATTACAGCCAACAACGCTATTTTCCCGGCATCAGGCGCTGGTATTCCTCAGATTAATATCGAATCAAAAGGGTCTGGTTCCAATTTAGCACTCAATGCTGGTGGTCATATCTTCGGTGTCACTGGATCAAGTAGCTCCAAAGCAGTTGCTTCAGATGGTGGTACTATCAATGTCACAAAGGCCAACAACTTCTATCAAACTGGTACGACTAACCGCACAATTGCTGCCACTAATAATGGTCATGTCAATTTGAAATTGGCAGGCAGTCTTTATTATTACGTACAAAGTCAATCACCAATGTCCGCAACCCAGGACAGTACGATCGATATTCAATCAACCACTAATCTCTTTACCTCTTATCTACAAAAAAGCCCCATTACAGCGTACAAGAATAGTACGATAAAACTCGCTTCTAATTCAGACGTCTTCGGTGCATATGTTCAAGATAGTCCAATAAGTGCCACTAACAATAGCGAAGTTAACTTGAACGCTGGTAAAGATATTTTTGCCTATATCTATAACCCCTCAAGTGGTAATCCAATCATGCAAATGACAACCGACACCACTTCTAAGATGACCTTAACCGCCAAAGATGCGTTTATCCGTAACATCCAAGCCAATGGTCTTAAATTGGATATTGGTGGTCAACTATCAGCCACTTTTGGTCAATATTTAGCTGTTTCAGGTGCGCGACCGCTTATGCATGACTTCCGTGACAACAGTATTATTGACCTCACCATCAACGGTGCGCAAAATATTGCCAACGGGCTCATTCCACTAGCGAGTACCGGTTCTTACATGAAAATTGGCGATGACAGTCAAGTCACTATTAATAATCAAACAACTACTAACCAATCTGTCTTATTTGGCCTCAGTGGTAGCAACAGTCCGGTTACAATTGGTGATTCTGATGTCACTATCAACAACAATGCAGTTGCGGCAACCCGATTATTAGAAAATATTAAACTTAACCTTGAAAATACAACTGGTCAATCACCACACACCATTTATCGCGGTGTCAGTTTAACTGAAAAGGACCAAACCAAAACAACTTATCCATTCGTTCACTTCGATAGCACCATTGGCACCACTAACGCAACGAACAGTTCTGACACGACTTTTAAAACGAAATTTGAAAGTCACACTTCTACTCAAAATATTGTGCAACTTCATTTGCACGATCCACTACCACCTGAAATCATCACCCTTATCAACACTGGTGGACTCCCTACCGATGATGCCCAGAAATTTAAATTTGCTTTAAATGGGACCGCGACTCCTGCCAGTGAGCTCACGCTGAACTTTCTAAGCGCCGCGGGACAATCATTATTAAAAGGCCCTGCTAAAGCAGCGGCTGCCAACCAGGCTTTCGACTATCAATTTGAATCTGATTTACCAACGCAACCCAATCAGATCGTTGTTGAAGCTAACTACCCAGCACCATACGCGCTCACAACGCCTGTCCGGAAGGTTCTAAAGGATATTCCTGCTGGTAAGCTAGGCTTTCTAGCAGCACCGACTCACCTCGATTTTGGCAGTCTCCCGCTTACCAATAGTCAAAGTCCTCTCTACCCCTATACTAAGACAGCAGATACCAGTCTGATTGTCTCTGATCCACGCGCCACTACCCGGGGAGACTGGGCTATTCAGATCAATCTCAAGCAACCTTTTACCGCTGGTCAAGCCACACTCGATAATGCCCTAATTTGGCGTAAGAATCAGACCACTAAACCATTGGTTGCCGGGCAACCGCAACAACTCTATTCCAAGGCCGCTCATGCACCGATTCAACCCGGTGCTGACGAAACGGATTTGACGGATTTACTCCACGAAACTGTTCAAACCCAATTTCCAGCTGGTCCTAAACAAACCGCAACCCCGTATACGGCTGAATTAGAATTAATGCTCATCACTGCCCCCAATTAAATCGTTAGGAGGTTAGAGGCGATGTATAAACGCTATTTTTTCACTTTTCTGTTAGGTGGTAGTCTATTATTCACACCGATTCGAGCAGAGGCTGTGCCCGCTAGTTCGAGTGCAACAATTCAATTTAGCAATCAGCAAACGCTACCGGTCGTCCCCCTACCACGACCACCTTTGATTGCCGCACCCGACAATGCGGGCACCATTCACAACGAATGGCACATGACACCACTCGAATATGCACCACCATTAACACAACGGTTACCACAAACCAGTATTACCGATATACGCTATTATCAACTTAGCGGATTGCTCCTATTATTAACCACTATTCTACTCATTAAGAAAGAGGCGACCTACTATGAAAAAAACAATGATTAGCACAACTTTATTCTCACTACTCGCAACAACAACTCTTCTGTCAGCAGGCCAAATCCAAGCAGCTCCTACGGAAGTTGAAAAACAAACGACTGATGCAGCGGTTGTCTTCACTGAAAAAAGTAATCCATTAGTGATTACCGCTGTTCCAGACTTTCATTTTGGCTCCCATGAAATCGATCGTTCGGCTGACAAAGATTTAGCAGCGGTGGAAAGTGGCTCTCACATTGGCACAGCAAACACGCTTGCCACTAGTAATGTTGTTTCAATTCAAGATGATCGTAGCCAAGCTAAATTAGACGGTTGGGACCTACAAGTGGCCCAAACAGATTTCGCTAACGCTGGCACTACTGACGCAAGTGACGCAGATGCTTCCGATGTCTTAACTGGCGTTAACATTTGGTTTAAAACACCAAACGTCACAATTGATGGTGCTAACAAGGGCGATGCTGCCTTACCAACGACTAGCGATCAAACGGTTCAAGTTAACGACCAAGCAAGTACCTTTATGAAAGGTGGCGCGACATCCTTCGGGAGCGTTGCAGCAACCCTAGGCACGGCACCAACATCAGGAACAGATAGTGATGCTATCTTCCTCCACGTACCAAAAACTGTTAATCCAACTGACAAAGCACATTACCAATCAGATATCACATGGACTTTAATCGCTAGCCCAAATAGCTAACAAAGGAGTTTTTGAATATGCGGACAACAATTAAAAGACTAGTTATCGGCCTATTATTTGGCCTAATTGCCCTCTTCGCCCACGCGCAAGCCACTCAAGCCGCGCAACCCGTAGCAGATTTTGCGATGACAATTATTCCGCCTGACAATCAGGCCGACAAACAATTAAGTTATTTTGATTTAGTTGTCCAACCCAAGCAACAACAAGATCTCCAGATTAAATTAGTTAATCATAAGGACAAACCAATTAAGGTTCGTGTGCAAACTAACACGGCGACTACCAATGTTAACGGCGTCGTCAATTATAGCGATAACGTGAATCAATCGGATAAAACACTCAAATATCCGTTGGGCAAACATTTAAAACCGGCCAAAAAGAACATTACGTTAACCGCTCATGAACAAAAAGTCGTCAATATTCGCTTAAGCGCACCTGATAAAGCTTTTAAAGGCCAATTAGTTGGTGGGATTAGCGCGACTGAAGTCCCAACAACAGCAAAAACAACACAGCAGATTAGCGTGCGTAATAAGTTTGCGTATGCAGTTGCAGTAGTTGCCCGCAGCAATGACCAAAGTGTCACACCAGAATTCAAACTCGGTGCTGTCAAAACTGGTCAACATATGGGGACCAACCAAATCATTGCCAATATTCGTAATGTACAACCTAAGTTCCAGAATCAAACCTCATTAAACGCCTTTGTCACCAAGCGTAACCAAAAGACGAAGCTTTATCAAACTGAGAAAAAGCAAGTCCAATTTGCACCAAACTCGGTTATGCAGTTCTATCTACCGCTTAATGATCGGTTTAAACCAGGCCGTTACACGCTTGATTTAACAGTCCGTTCAGAAGGTCGTACCTGGCACTTCACACGTCACTTTACAATCAGCCGCCAAGCAGCGGCTAAGTGGAACCAACAAGATGTCAGCTTGACGCCTGAGACAGACTACTGGCCTTACATCTTGGCAGGTTTAACACTTATTCTACTGATTCTAGCTTACGTCTACTGGCGTTACCGAAAGAAACAAAAAGAAAATCAGGCGCTCAAAGACGAAATTGATCGCTTAAAATCTTAACCAAACAAAAAAAGAGTTACGCTTAAAGTAACTCTTTTTTTGTCGGTTTAAACCGTTAATTCAATTAAATTCTGTTCTGGATCTTGAACGACTGCCTCGTAATAACCATCACCTGTTACTCGTGGGCCATTTAGCAATGGTAAGCCTTGTGCTTGAAACTTAGTCACTAATTTGATCAACCGCAGTTTCACTGCCAACAGCCATCGCTAAGTGCGCAAATTGGCCCCTAGTTGCTAAGCCGGCTAGTTCACTATCTTGGTGCATAATTTCTAAACGCACACCATCTGCAAAAGTTAAAAAGTATGATTGGAATCCTTTTTTGTGATTCTCATACAACTCACCCGCAGTCGCTTGAAACATCGTTTGATAAAAAGCCTTCATTGCTTCTAAATCGTGAACCCATAAACCGACATGTTCAATATGCATTAAATTACTCCTCACTTATGTTTGATAATTCTATTATGACATTGATTTAAAACGGTTACAACGATAGTATAAAAAAAGGGCATCTCAGTAATGAGATGCCCTTTCTTAACATGCTTTTTTCGCCATATTTATAACGGGCTTTTCGAACCAGTCTTTTCCGGTTAACTACAAAACAGGCGTCACGGTGAAAACCACCGTAACGCCTGTTTTTAGGTTAATCCTCAAAGCCTAAACGGCTCGAACGCACCTATTATTTTTTGATATTGTAGAATGAGTTGATACCTTTGTATGAAGCTGTATCACCTAATTGTTCTTCAATACGCATTAATTGGTTGTACTTAGCTAAACGATCAGTACGGCTCATTGAACCTGTCTTGATTTGGCCAGCGTTTGTAGCAACAACTAAGTCAGCGATTGTTGTATCTTCAGTTTCACCTGAACGATGTGAAACAACAGCTGTGTAGCCAGCTTCTTTAGCCATTTCGATTGCTTCTAATGATTCTGTTAATGTACCGATTTGGTTAACTTTAACAAGAATTGAGTTAGCAGCGCCCATCTTGATACCTTTACGTAGGTAATCAGTGTTTGTTACGAAGAAGTCATCACCAACAAGTTGAACTTTTTCGCCAAGTTCTTTAGTGATTGATGCCCAGTCTTCCCAGTTGTTTTCATCGATAGGATCTTCGATTGAAATGATTGGGTATTTAGCAACTAAGCCTTCAAGGTATTTAACGAATTCAGGTGTTGTGAATTCTTCACCAGTTGACCAACGTAATTTGTATGTCTTATCTTCGTTGTTCCATAATTCTGATGAAGCAACATCGATAGCGATTGAGATATCTTCGCCAGCTTTGTAACCAGCTTTTTCGATAGCTTTGATCAAGTATTGTAAAGGTTCTTCGTTGTTTGCGAAGTCAGGTGCGAAACCACCTTCATCACCAACAGAAGTAACTTTACCGTCAGCTGATAAAAGACTCTTCAATGCTTGGAAAGTTTCTGAACCCATACGGATAGCTTCGCGTACAGATTTAGCACCAACAGGCATGATCATGAATTCTTGGAAATCAACTTTGTTATCTGAGTGAGCACCACCATTGATAACGTTCATCATTGGCGTTGGTAATACGTGAGCGTTAGGGCCGCCTAAGTATTCGTACAATGGTAAGCCTAATTCGTCAGCAGCAGCACGTGCAGCAGCCAATGAAACGCCTAAGATTGCGTTAGCGCCTAATTTACCTTTGTTTTCAGTACCGTCTAACTTGATCATTGCAGCATCGATACCGCGTTGGTCAGTTGTGTCGAAACCTACGATTTCTTTAGCAAGAGGGCCATTTACGTTTTCAACAGCCTTTAATACACCCTTGCCACCAAAACGTGATTTGTCGCCGTCACGTAATTCAACAGCTTCATGTTCACCAGTTGAAGCACCTGAAGGAACGATTGCGCGACCAAAGCCGCCATCTTCAGTATAAACTTCAACTTCGACAGTAGGATTACCACGTGAGTCTAAGACTTCGCGGCCTAAAATATCAGTAATAATTGACATGTAATTTTCTCCTTTTTTGGCTGATGATATTCATCAGCACTTTTTTGGATGTCAGGCAAAGCCCACATCTTATTTTAGCTAATTTTTAGTGATTCGTAAATACATACGAGCGAAAAATTAGTCGTTAAAGTGAACAAGATCTAAGAATGAAGCAGGTTCCATGCTTGCGCCACCAACTAAACCACCATCGATGTCTTCTTTGCCCATGATTTCTTTAACGTTTGCAGGTTTAACTGAACCACCATATTGGATACGAACTTTGTCAGCAACTGTTTGGTCGTATAACTTAGCAACTGTTTGACGAACAACAGCACAGATTTCTTGTGCTTGGTCAGCAGAAGCGGTTTTACCAGTACCGATTGCCCAGATTGGTTCGTAAGCAATAACCATTGAGCTAACTTGGTCAGCTGAAAGGCCTTTAAGACCTTCTGTTACTTGGTTTGAAACCCATTCTTCAGCTTTGCCAGCTTCACGAGTTTCTAATGATTCACCACAACAGAAGATAGGTGTCATGTTGTTTTTGAAGATTGCGTGTGCTTTTTTGTTGATATCTTCATCAGTTTCGTGGAAGTAATCACGACGTTCTGAATGACCGATGATGACGTAATCAACACCCATTTCATTCAAAGTTTTTGGTGAAGTTTCGCCAGTGAATGCACCAGCTTCTTCGAAGTAACAGTTTTCAGCAGCAACTTTTAAGTCTGTGCCTTTAGCTGCTTCTAATAAAGCAGGTAAGTCAACAGCAGGTGCACCGATAACTGATTCTGTTTGATCAAACTTAGGTAAGTTGGCTTTGATAGCATTAACGAACTCAGTTGTTTGAGTTGGGTTCATGTTCATTTTCCAGTTACCAGCAATGATTGGTTTACGCATGAGAAAATCTCCTCTTAATTTAAAATTATTTGTCTGAAATAGCAGCGATACCAGGTAATGTCTTACCTTCTAGGTATTCAAGTGATGCGCCACCACCAGTAGAAATATGTGTTAACTTGTCGCCAACGCCTAATTTCTTAACTGCGGCTGTTGAATCGCCACCACCGACGATTGTTGTAGCGCCTGATAAGTTACCTAAGAATTCGCCAATTGCCAATGTACCTTTAGCAAAGTTGTCCATTTCGAACACACCCATAGGGCCGTTCCAAACAACAGTCTTAGCATCTTTAAGAACATTTTCGAAGTCAGCGATTGCTTTAGGTCCGATATCTAATGCCATGTAGCCATCAGGAATGTTACCTTCAACAGTTTCTGTCTTAGCATCGTTTGAGAATGCGTCTGCAACAACGTTATCAACAGGCAATACTAATTTGTCGCCAGCTTTTTCGATTAATTCTTTAGCTAATTCGATCTTATCTTCTTCAACTAATGAGTTACCAATTGATAAACCTTTAGCAGCGTAGAAAGTATAAGTCATACCACCACCAACAATCACTTTGTCAGCTTTAGCTAATAAATGTTCGATAACACCGATCTTGTCAGAAACCTTTGCGCCACCTAAGATAGCAACAAATGGACGTTCTGGTGCGTCAACTGCTTCGCCCAAGAATTTGATTTCTTTTTCTAATAAGTAACCAGCAACTGCAGGTTTGTTATTAGCTTTCATAGCGGTTGCAATCCCAACGTTTGATGCGTGAGCACGGTGAGCTGTACCAAAAGCGTCGTTGACGAACATGTCGCCTAATGATGCCCAGTATTCGCCCAACTTAGGATCGTTTTTACTTTCGCGTTTGCCAAAGTCGTTGTCGATGTCTTGGAAACGAGTGTTTTCCATAACCAATACTTGACCATCAGTCATTGCATTGATTGCATCTTCTAATTCTTGACCTTCGTTTGAAGCAACGAAAGCAACGTCTTTGTTTAATAATTCGCCAAGACGTGCAGCAACTGGTTTCAATGTCAATTCTTTCTTGTCTTCGTCACTCTTGATACGGCCCAAGTGAGAAAGTAAGATAGCCTTGCCACCATTGTCGATGATGTATTGGATTGTTGGTAAAGCAGCTACGATACGGTTATCGTCACCGATAACGCCGCCTTTGATTGGTACATTAAAGTCAACACGTACTAAGACTTTTTTGCCTTTAATATCTTTTAAATCTGCAACTGTTTGTTTTGCCATGTGGACAAACCTCCTAGATTTTCATAAAAAAAGACGGAAGGAGTTTACCTCCTCCCGCCTTATAAAATGCTATTGCATTTCTAAAGTCACAAAAGTGAAATTAGATTAAGCTAGCAAATTTTTCTAATGTACGGATCATTTGAGCTGTAAAGCCTGATTCGTTGTCATACCAAGCAACAACTTTGACAACTTGGCCTGCGCCACCGCCAACGATTTGTGTTTGAGTAGGATCGAATACTGAACCGAATTCTGTACCGATGATATCTGATGAAACGATTTGGTCAGCATTGTAACCAAATGATTCGTTACCTTCAGTAACTTTCTTAACAGCAGCGTTGATTTCGTCAGCTGTAACTTCTTTGTCAAGAGTTGCAACTAATTCTGTCAATGAACCAGTGATAACTGGGACACGTTGTGCGTGGCCGTCAAGTTTACCCTTCAATGCAGGAACAACTAAGCCAAGAGCTTTAGCAGCACCAGTTGAATGAGGGATGATGTTAGCAGCAGCAGCACGTGCAGCACGTACGTTTCCACCACGATCAGGACCATCTTGTAATTTTTGTGTAGCTGTGTAAGCATGGATTGTTGTCATTGTACCAGCTTTGATACCGAAAGCGTCGTTAACTGCTTTAGCTAAAGGTGCTAAACAGTTTGTAGTACATGAAGCAGCTGAGATGATGTTGTCATCAGCTGTGATAGTGTCATCATTAACACCGTAAACAACTGTCTTAACAGCACCAGCAGGAGCTGAGATAAGAACTTTTTTAGCACCGGCATCAAGATGAGCTTGTGCTTTTTCTTCTGATGTGTAGAAACCAGTACTTTCAAGTACTAAGTCAACGCCATCATTCTTAACCCAAGGAATATTACGTGCATCTGATTCAGCATAAACTGGAATGTTCTTGCCATCGATAACGATGCTGTTTTCTGTAGCTGATACTTCGTGATCGAATTGACCATGAGCTGTATCATACTTTAATAAGTGTGCTAACATGTCTGGTGATGTTAAATCATTGATAGCAACAACTTCCAAAACGTCACTGCTTGTTGCGTAAATACGACGTAAAGCTAACCGACCAATACGTCCGAAACCATTAATCCCTACTTTTGTAGTCATAATAGAATTTCCTCCTTTAGGAAATGAAAATTTTTATTTTAAAGGGTTGCCCCTTGTAAAATCGAGTTTGCGGCACCCTCATCCGTGATTAACCACGTCTGTTGAGGTGCGAGGTGCATGTACGCTTCAATTGCTTGGGCCTTAGAAGTCCCACCTGCAACCGCGAGTACACACGGAATATTTAATAAGTCACGAATCTGTAATCCAATTCGCGGAATCTTGTACACCACTTCGCCTTGCGCGTTAAAGAAGTAACCGAAGGCCTCACCCACCGCATGCTTTTCTTTCAGCATTTTGATGGTTTCAATCGGCATATCCCGCCGTTCTGCCATCG
Organism: Latilactobacillus sp.; assembly: GCF_033176295.1. Lineage (NCBI taxonomy): Bacteria > Bacillati > Bacillota > Bacilli > Lactobacillales > Lactobacillaceae > Latilactobacillus > Latilactobacillus sp. The sequence goes on along the minus strand of NZ_JAMQEX010000002.1, from coordinate 109,489 downwards.
TAATGGCTTCGCCAATACTATGCAACACGCCGCGACTGCGTTCAATCAGCTTTAACACTTCTTGAACACTTGGTTCTTCTAATAGTGGGGCATAAGTCTTCTCACTCACCTGTTCAGGAACGTATAATGCCCGATGTTTACCACCAGTTTGGCTGGCCATCTCGGCACAAACCGCATTCGCCTGAATATCAACACTCTCACCAATCCCACCTCTAGCCGGCACAAAGATTAAATTGCGCTTTTTAGAAAGATCAGTTGACAGTTCATGAGCTGCCTTAGCCATCGTCGTGCCACCCATTACCGCCACAACACTTTGGCCTTGTGGTAATAATAGCTGTAACGTACTATTGACTAATTTGCCCATTTCGGTGAGGACTTTTGGTTGTTCATCACTATTGCCAGATACAATTAAGCAATGCTCAATTCCAAGATAGCGACTCAACTCTCGTTCGGTCTGCCGTAATCCTAAGAATTGGTCCATTACTTGTTTCAACTGATCAAGAACTTCTTGTCCTTTGACAGTTAAAACCATACCTGATTTTGACGAATTAAGCAAACCTTGTGCCTTTAAAAAATCCGTCTCCGTCCGAATGACTCTTTCACTTAATTTGAGCTGCTCAGCAAGTGTGCGTCGCCCAACTGGTGCAAGCCAATCAATATGCTGTAGGACTTGGTAACGTTTCTTAACGACACCGACAAAATCAGGCGCAACCGCTTCTATTGCAGATAACTCATCGCGCATTGATCTCGCCTACTTTCCGGTGGGACATTAAATGTCCATCTGTGTCATCAATCGACCCATGTCTGGCAAAAAATAAAAGGCAACTTACTAAAACTAGTAACTTATCCTTTGAACAAGACCATTATATCAAGTGAGTAAAATACATGCAATGCTTTGCGCTTAATGAATACGTTTTCTTTCCGAATAATTTTAAAACGTTGATTTATCGCGATTTATTAAAATTTGGGCTTGAAATTTTTCTAGAAATCCGCTAAAATAATATATTGTACTGTTGAGTACATATATTAGGTTGCGCCGCTAGTGTAATGGATAGCACCCAAGATTCCGGTTCTTGAGATCCGGGTTCGACTCCCGGGTGGCGCATATAGACATATCATAATAAAAAGCCCCGTCGATTTGATCAAATCGACGGGGCTTTTTTGTTGTCTTATTTATCAAAGAAACTGTTTCCTACTTCAAAGAAAAGGTATTGGTTGTTAACTTTAACTTGGCCCAAAATGGCTTTTTGGGCTTTTGTTGCCCAGAAATATGAGTGACGTGGATGGCCATAGGCGTCATTTAAAGCAGGTAAGCTCGTGCCTGGATCTCTGACCACAACTTTTTTCATATCCACTTTTTGTTTCTTTTGTGCTGCTTGGCCGGTTTCTTTGAAGAATTCACTTTCCGTCAATAAACGGTAGCCATTTCCTTGTAACCAGCGCAATCCACTATTGTTCATCGCAATAAAGTTCATATAATCGGTTGTCAGTGCCCCTTTAACGTATTTATCTGGGTAGACACCCTCCCAACCGTCTTGGTTGTTGGCTTCGGCGGCAGCACTGCTGGCCGATGCTTTAAAATCTTTTTCATTAATGACCACTTCGTCACTAGCCGCTTTCGTTCGCTCAGAGGATGGTTGATAAAAAACGCCTGATTGCGTTGACCCTTTTTGGGCAACACTTTGGCTAGCATTGTTATTTCTGATAAACCAGGTTAACCCACCAGCGACGATCAACACTAAAACCACTCCCTGGATGATCAGCGTCTTCTTACGTTTAGCACGCGCTTTTGAAAAATCAGACTCCCATTGCGTCATAATTGGCCCCTTTTTGTACTTCGCCATCTTGTTCCCCCCCAAAAGTATCCCATTCGTAAACCCCTTTAACTTTATACTGACACTATACCAAAGTAATCGCTATTTTTAAATAGTTACTCACTTTTTATTATGTCTCATAGGGATTGAGTGGTAACTTGGCTTATAATAAATAATAAACCCTGAAGGAGTCCTTCTTTTGAATAAACGAATCAGTTCTTGTACAACCATTTTAGTGGGGAAAAAAGCCACGCTTGATGGTTCAACCCTTATCGCTAGAAACGAGGATGGCTACAATAAGCCTAATCCGCAAAAATTCCGCGTTATTCAACCAGCCGATCAACCCATTGATTACACCTCAGCCATTAATGGGCTCAAAATCAAATTACCTACAAATCCGTTACGTTACACTTCGACACCCGATGCCGATGATCAATATGGCATTTGGGCTGGTGCCGGCATTAATAGCGCCAACGTCGCGATGACCGCATGCGAAACAATTACCAACAATCCTCATATCTTAGCAATTGATCCGCTAACTGATGACGGAATTGGTGAAGCGGATTTCGTAACACTTGTTCTGCCTTATAGCCAATCAGCTCGCCAAGCCGTTTTACGGCTGGGTCAACTCCTTGAAACCTATGGGACTTATGAAACCAACGGCATTGCTTTTTCTGATCACGATGAAGTTTGGTACTTGGAAACGATTGGCGGACATCACTGGGCAGCAATTCGTATCCCAGATAACGCCTTTGTCGTTGCGCCTAATCGTCTCAACATTGCTGAATTCGATTTTACCTCACCAAATACGCTATTCTCAGAAGATCTACCAAGTCTAATTGTGCAATACCATCTCAATCCTGATGAAGACCAAGTAAACCTCCGCCACATCTTTGGTACAGCAACCATCAAGGATTCTCATTATAATAATCCCCGCGCTTATGCCATTTTAAAAGCATTTGGTGGTCTTGATGAGGGTGACTATGAAGATCAAGAACTGCCCTTCATGATGGTCCCCACTAAAAAACTAACGATTGAAGCCGTTAAATGGGCCCTCAGTTCTCATTTCGAGAACACGCCTTTTGATCCTTATGGCACAGGTTCAAAAGATGATCGTCAACGCTACCGGACAATCGGTTTAAATCGAAATGAAGAAACGCATATTCTGCAAATTCGCAACGATGTCCCCGAAGCGATTGCCGGGATTCATTGGTTAGCATTTGGCCCCAACACCTTTAACGGTTTAGTGCCATTTTATGCCAATACAAATACGACGCCGGCCGTTTATCGTGAGACACAAACCAGCTTTGATCCTAACAACATTTACTGGTTAAATCGTCTAACAGCCCTACTCGGAGATACTGACTTCAATCGTTATCAAGGACTTCGGGATGCTTTTGAAGCCCAAGCATTAATTGATTGTCGCAAGATTCAACTCAAAACGGACGCCGCAATTTTAGCTAATCCGGAAAATAGCACCGCGCAACTCACTGTCGCTAACCAAGCGCTCGCTGATACTTACTTCATGAACCTCAACCAACTCCTTGGAAAAATGGTAACCACCGGCGCCAACCATATGAAACTACGCTATTCATTAAATGATTAATAAAGAGGGGTTAAGTAGCGATTGTTACTCAACCCTTCTTTTGTTGTACAATAGTCCTTATAAACGTTTTTATTGAGGAGCCTCTATTTAATGCAATATTTTAAACAGTTATTTTCAAACACCTTTGCGTTTTTAAAACAAAGCCAAGCTTATTTCCGCAGTGTTTTATTGATGCATGGTTTTCTACTTTTAATTTGCCTGCCGCTTTTAAGTAAAGCCAGCTACTTCATTTTAGTGCATTACCAAATTCAATTTCTAGCATTGAGCAATCTGCCCGTGCTCATTCATCAGCACCCCTTGGTGCTGCTGGCGCTCGTCGGGATTGCGCTGCTGATTTTATTACTGGCCTTCTTCGAATTCACATTTCTACTATTAAGTGTGTATTTTATTCAGATTAAACGACCACTGGCCCTGCAAGCATTACTTAAGATGACAGTCGCCCAAATCACGCATCTGCGCATCGGTACCATTTTTTTCTTCCTATATTATTACATCTTAATTATCCCATTGGGCGGTTTGGGTTATCACTCCGATTTATTGACGAAATTTAAATTGCCGGCCTTTATTTTAGATTACATCGTCACCAATCGACGGCTGATTGCTGTTTTGGGGCTATTAATTTATTTGAGTTTGCTATATATTGGTTTGCGCCTCATCTTCACCCTCCCCAATATCATTCTTCAACAAATGTCATTAAAAAAGGCGTTACACACAAGCTGGCGCTTTACGCATCACCAATTAGTAACCCTAGTTGGTCGGTTGTTACTCATCGTTGGGGGCCTCGTGGGTTTTACAACCGTTAGTTTCTTCTTATTAATCCAGCTTCAGGCGTTCATTGAAACGCACACCAGCGTCGGCTTCCAGAGCGTCGTTATCCTCATGACATTTTTACAAGTGGTCGTCCTCATTAACCTGGTCCTCTCCACTGTCACCATCTTTTTCGTACTGGTTGATGCGCTACTATCCGATTCGCAATTCAATCAGCCTGCGATTAACTATTCTAGTCTTAAACTGAGCGTCCCCCTCAATGGCGGCTTATTATTGCTAGTGGCCATGGTTACTTTAATGGGTACCGGCTTTTACAATTGGAATTACCTTCGCGCTGTCTCAATTCAACAACCCATCAGTATCTCTCACCGCGGTGTCTCTCAAAAAAATGGTGTTCAAAATTCACTCACTGCACTCAACCAAACGCACCACTTAAAACCCAACTACGTGGAAATGGATGTCCAACTGACCAAAGATCATCAATTCGTTGTTTTTCATGACTTTCAGCTGGCCCCATTAACTGGTCAGTCCGGAACACCCCAATCAAAAACACTGGCGCAACTCACCGAAATGACCGTGCGTGAACATAAGCGCACCGCACCAATCGCGTCTTTTGATGACTATCTCGCACTCGCCAATCAACTACACCAAAAACTCTTAATTGAAATCAAGACGCCAACTACCGATAATCCGGGTTTGGTGCAAAAATTCCTAGCCAAATACCAAACTAGCATTGAAGCCCACGATCACATGGTGCAGTCCTTGAACTGGCAAGTGGTGGAAGATGTCAAAAAAGCGGCACCGCAAATACAAACCGGTTATATTCTCCCTTTTAATTTCATCGGACCACCCATTTCACGCGCCGATTTCTACGCGGTTGAAATGACGACAGTCAATCGGCACTTCATTCAAGCGGCGCATCAAGAAAAGAAAGCCGTCTTTGTTTGGACACCCAATGATCAACAGGCAGTCCAGCGAATGATGTATTTTGGTGCGGATGGCGTGATCACCGATAATCTCAAAGCAGTTGAACAAGCCCAAAATCAACACATAAAACCGCATTACGCCGATAAATTAGCCTTTTATGTGATGGGTATTGGGTAGCAAAAAACGACCAGCTAACTGGTCGTTTTTTTATATCCTATTTTTTAAATAATTGTTTTACCTGTAGATAAGCGAAAACAAGCAAGGTTAATAATAATAATAGCCCTAGGTAAACACCTAGAAAAATCATGCTAATACTTATCCAGCCTAATTCCATACTACCGCCTGCATAGAGTTCACGAAAAGCTGTCCACTTAAAAATAATTTTTGCAATGACCATTGTGCTTAAAAAGAAAAAGGCAGTTTTAAAAGCACGCCATAAATTAAGTTGCATCATGTACCTCCCTACTTCTTCTTAAACAGATCTTTCCCCAAATAACAAAAGAACGACAGTGCCATCGGATAAACCGCCTTGTATAAACCAGCAATACTTTGTTCATGGCCAATTGTGTCAAAAATAATATTAACGATAATCAGGACTTGCAACGTTATTAGAACACTAATCAGTTCCTGATTATCCCATCACTTTTCTTCTATTATACGCTATCATTTAGCAAAATAAAAAAGGTATCGCGGCAAAAATTCATTTCACCGCAACACCTTTTTGATAGTCTAATATTAATCCTCAGGAGATGCCCAACTTATGACACACGCACTTTACTTTTATTAGTGCATCAAGCGTTGTGCCTTTTGAGCGGCAACGTTCATGATGTTCCAAGGCCGGTCGAAACCAGGTTGGAAGAAGAAGTCAGCGTAAGCTAAATCGTCAACCGTCATCTTGCCTTGGATGGCTAAGGAAATGGCGTTGATATTAGCTGTGACGTCTGCTTTAGACATGATTTGTGCGCCTAAAATCCGACCCGTTTCGGGATCGAACGTTAATTTGAATTTAACTTCTGGATTTTCGTCAGCTGGAACGAAATGCGGACGATAAGTTTCCGTTACAACGACGGATTGAGTCTTGACGCCTGACTTATCAGCAGTTCCTTCTTTAATCCCCGTTGAAGCAAAGTGATAATCGAAGACACTTAAGGCTGATGAACCAGAAACAGCTGGTACGGGTTGGTCAGCTGTGACCAAGTTTTTAGCAGCGTAGCGACCTTGACGGCGGGCATTCGTTGCTAAAGCGATTGGGATTTCTTCACCAGTAGGTGCATATTTAACAACCGTTGCATCCCCCACCGCAAAGATATCAGGTTGACTCGTTTGTAGATATTCATTGATCTTAATCCGACCACTGCGGTCTAAATCAAGCACATCTTTCAACCAAGCTGTATTGGGACGAATACCAGCAGCTTCGATGACTAAATCGGCATCATATTCGGCTTGATCCGTCACAACCTTAGTAACTTTACCGTCAGCACCGCGGTATTCCTTAACAGATTGTCCGACTGCTGGATAAATATTATGAGCTTGCATTTCAGTTGTTAATTCATCTGTAAATTCTTGATCGAGGTATAAACTCAATAGACGTGGTAAGACATCAACAACTGTCACGTTTTTACCAGCTTTGGCAAAGACTTCAGCAGCTTCGATACCGATATAACCTGAGCCAATAACAACGACGTTTTTTACAGTTGGATCAACTGTTTTGGCCTTGAGCTTAATCGCCCAATCACGACCACGCATTGCATAAACGTTAGCTAAATCGCGACCAGCAACGGGGAGTTCAAATGGCACGGCCCCGACACTTAAGACGAGCTTATCGTAACTTTCTTCACGAGTTGTATTATTTTTTAAATCCTTAACCTGAACCGTATGTTGGTCAGCGTTAATGGCTGTAATAGCTTGTTGTAAACGAACATCGACACCTTTAGCACGCATGCCTTCTGGCGTTGCATAGCTAACATCGTCAACATTCTTGACTGTTCCTTCTAAATAGAGTTGCATCCCACAGGATAAGAACGATAGAAAATCGCCCTGTTCGTACCATTGGATTGTTGCATCCGGATAATCTAGTAAACTTTCTTGAACTGTTTCGAACCCACCATGGGATGAACCGACAACAATAATTTTCACGCTGATCACTCCTTATCTATTTCGTACAATCTAATTATAACGCAGATAATAATTATTACAAATGAATTCGGTTACGCCGCCATTCTTTTTATAGTGTTTACCGTTATTCACATGCTAAACTAACAGTACCAAAAACTTCGATTGGAGACTAAGTAATTGCTCAAACAAAAATTAAAGCGCAATATTCCAACATTGATCTACCTCGTAACCCTCTATGTCGCCTACCAAATTCTCACCACGATTATCACCGTTTTTACAGACCAAACGATTCTCAAAATGGCCAAGGAATCGCCTAGTGGCTTCATTGTTTTATTTGGGGGCTTTTACTTCTTATATATTATTCTTGCTGTTGGCGTTTTATACTCAGGCCACATTCTCTCTAAACAAGATGGTCATTATGAACTTTCATTATTAATCCTGAATATTCTATCGACTTTCACGACGCTCACCACGATTATCCTGAAATTTTCGGGCGCTCAAATGCCAGCGCCATTATTACCAATGACCTTCTTCATTATCCTTACCACAATTTCGTTGGCAACCACCTCGAAATTGTGGCAGATGCGAGCCAACCGATTAGCTAAAACAAATTAATCAAGGCATGCAGAATCATTGAACATTTCAAATCCTTCGTCCAGTAATAAGTGGCACCTAGAATCCAGCCCATCGCGCAATAAATCAACCAATTATAATTAATTGCTAATTCATGCATGCTGCCAAATATCAGCCCTGATACAATGATCTTCAAGAAACCATTAAACCTTGTTTTCTTCAGGAAAAAGAAATTAAAAAAGAGCCCTCTAAATAATAGCTCTTCAATTGTTGGTGCGATTAAGCCATTGCCGATTGTTGTTAAATAAGGCGCTGCTTGCATTCGCTGATCAATCACCACCTGATTTTGTGGTAACGCTAGTGGATTCCACTGTTGATCAAACCAGTTTAACAAGTAACTCGCTGCTAGCATAAGCAATATAATCCCAACCTTCTTAATCACTGGGACCGCTACTTCTGGCCCGTTAGCTTTTGACAAGCGACGATAAATAACCAGTAACAAGGCCAATAAAAGCCCCCACATGATTAAATCAAACACGATAAACCGCATTTCATGCTGGGCTAGATAATGATTGCTAACCCCTAATAATTCTTCAACATAGATCACACTGGTTAATAAAACTAAAAAAATGAAATAACAGACGCGCTTCATAGTAACCATTTCAAACCACCTAATTTTTTGATTTAAGATTAGTATCCCATAATCTGTTTCAACTGTTGGTCAATTCTAATGAACGTCAATAATTGCTCGATAAACGTCAAAAAAAGGTATCGCGAAAATTCGCGATACCTTTTTTGAATGAACTAACCAACAACACCCTTGCTTGTGTCTGCTGGTTTGAAGAGGTGTTCAATAATACCTGAAACCCGTGTTAAATCAACATTACCGCCTGAAACCATCGCAACAATGTTCTTATCTTCAAGCCACTTAGGATCAATCTTGCCACTTAATAAGGCAGCCGTTGGTAATGCACCAGCACCTTCTGTGACAATCTTAGTCCGTTGCATCAAGTCGGTCATTGCCATTGCGATTTCGTCTTCAGTGACTAAGATGAATTCGTCTACTAGGTTTTGAACAACTGGGTAAGTTAAGTCTCCTGGAATAGCCACATCGGTACCATCTGCTAATGTGAAGTCATCATGGTGACTTGTAATTTTGCCAGCATCGATTGAAGCCGCCATCCCGTGTACATTTTCAGATTGAACCCCAATAATGTGAATTGATGGGTTAAAAGATTTCAAAGCTGTTGCCACACCTGAAATTAAGCCGCCCCCACCAACAGGGATAATTACTGTGTCGACATTCCAAATTTCATCTAAGATTTCAAGCCCGATTGTGCCTTGGCCAGCCATGACTTCACGATCATCGTAAGGATGAACGATTGTCATGCCTTTTTCTTCTGCTAATTGTTCCATGTATAAACGTGCATCGTTAAACGTTGCACCGTGTAAGACAACGTTAGCACCGTAGCCAGCCGTTGCTTCTTGTTTAGCAATTGGGGCTTCTTCTGGCATAACAACTGTTGCATCAATTCCCAATAACTTAGCGGTTAATGCGACACCTTGTGCATGGTTACCAGCTGATGCTGTTACAATCCCACGTTGACGTTGTTCTTCAGTTAAATGATTAATTTTGTTATTGGCACCTCTAAATTTGAACGAGCCTGTTAATTGCATGTTTTCTAATTTCAGATAAACATTGCCCTTAGCGACATTCCGGCTTAAAAACATCGATTGAATTAATGGTGTTTCCCGGATGTAAGGTTTGATTGTTGCCCGCGCCTCTTCAATATCACGAATATCACAAATGTCAGCTGTCTTCAAAACTAAATTATTTGTTGCCATAATGGCCACCTCTTCCATATTGATTAATCCTGAACATGAATATTAGTGCCTTTTGTACTATCATTCACAATTTAAATGTAGTCCTCTTTGGCCCACTTGTCAAAGGGAATCCCGAGTTTATTAGAACGTTTTCATATGGTAATTAGCAGCTTCTCATTATTATCGACATTTAACGTCCAATCGCATTAAACTGCGAAAGACTGACTAATTGGAAGTCTTGCTCAACTTTTAAATTTAAAGATTGTTCAATTAGTTCAATCACCTTTGCTTGTCCCAAACTGCTTCGAATACTATAACCTTCACCATATAAACGAATTTGGTCGAACTGCCCTTGAAGCCGTTCAATGACTGATGCTGCTTCTAACGGCGTCTTCAACGCCAATAAATACCAACTGGTGGTGCCATCACCTGTTAAACTCATATGCTTAAAGAAATCAAAATACGTTTTATCAAACATTATCAAAACCTCCTTTTATATATAAAGCGCTATCAATAGTTGTATAATAGCATATGATAGCTATAAAACAAGGAGATGTCCCAATGAAAGAAGCCATTTTAGTCTATACAACCCTTCCCTTAATTATTGGGAGCAACTTTAGCAGTCACCACGAGCAGGAATTTGTGATGCACTTAAACACCGCGCTTGCCGCCAAACAATTGGATTGGCATGTTTCATTAGATGAAAGTTTTGGAGACAGCCAGGCCATTAAGGCCAAAAAGCCCGCCGCCTTAATTCTAAAAAATGGCTTACAGCACCAATTTGAGCGGCACGATTTTGATCAAAACCAAATCTACCAACTTGGCGCACTAGAACTATCAACACTCAGTACACGCTCAGTCGTCGCATTTTTAGCGAATCATTAAAGGGGTTGGGACAAAAGTTATTTTTGTCCCAACCCCTTATTAACTTTCAAATATTTATCGTTGTACCGTATTTTATAACGACATTAACTGGATCAGGGCCGGTGAAACCTTAAAGCCGTTAACCATCAAGAAATAATTGATTGCTTGTTGATAGTCATTGCGGCATTGACTATCCAAGTACCCGCTTTTAACAGCCGCTGCGCCCTTGTTTAAATGAGTCGCTAATTGGTAATCTGCCGCTACTTGCGGATCACTCAAGGCGACTTCAATTAACCGCAAAATGTTCAGCAATCCTTGATCACTCGCCAACTTTTTTCCTCCAATTCGACAAGCATCATCAGCCCTTCTTAGTGAGTAAGTTTTCAATAATTAACCACAAACCCAACACAATACAGAAGAAGTCAAACCACCATGAAATGGTGCTGATACTTGCATTAATAATCGACCAGCTTGAAAATAAAAGATAGAGCCCGAAATAAAAATCAATTGCTTTATAAAAAAAGTGATTAAATGTCATTCTAATTCCCCTTAAAAAATGCCGTTAGTAACCATATCGAATGTTAGAGAGTGCCGTTAGTGCTTTGACCTGTTCAGATTGCGCAGCCGATAAAGTCAAACCGTCTTCTTGAAGCGCATTGGCAATTGCCAAATTTAAGCGACTCAAGATCAAGGGCACACTTGCTTTTTTACTTTCAAGTTCTGCCTGATAAGTCGTTAAAACAGTTTGTAAAGCAGGTCCTTTCGAAGCATCTTGTAAGTCCGTTAATAATGCCTTAATTGTTATAATCGCCTGTTCACTACGTTCTGAACCACCTGAATACCATTTCATATTATCCAACTCCTATTCTTAATGCATACCGCCAAACATCATTGAAGAGGCAATTAAACCGTAACCTAAATTCAAATCGCGTAATCGTTTTTGATCTAATTTTTCTAATTTATGATGAATGTAACCATATAAATTGCGATTAGCACGCGGTAAGCTTATCGATACGATGTAATTTTCATGATAAGCATTGTAGATATCGACACAGACACTAAGTGAATCTGCACCTTCGATTAATTGTTTGGCACCTGCCAATAAGGCTGCCTTGTATTCATATTTTTGTGGTTGATTTAATAAATCTTCATTGTAAGCTGCATCGATTAAATCGAATAGTTCTTGATCATTAATTGCCAATATAACCAACTCCCTTATGACACTATTATGCTGCCAATTACCATTTTCGAGTAAAAAAAATATTAACGTTCAACTTTATCGGTTAAACGTTAATATTTGGTATTAGTATGTATTCTTATTACTATTTCGAAGGCGCAAAAACTAAGCTTTATCGCCTAAAAATAAGCCTGATACGATTAATGAAATCCCTATTATGACACCAACAATATCCAACCACCAAGAAACACTAAACATCGTTTCATTGAATACTGCAAAACTAGCTATTAAGGCCCAAATACCAATATAGAGATCTAATGATTTATAGAAATTCTTTTTTAAACGCATTATTAATTCACTCCTCCATTTAATTTATTATGCTAATGACGGTCCTTGAACTTAATATCAATAAACAAGGTCATCCCAATAATAAGCATTATATCCGCTAGTCTAAAACGATCTTCATTGCCGAAGATGATTAATAGACCAATCCCACCTATTATTAATAAAATTGAAATAATAATTAACACGTTACTTTTCTTAAGAAACACTATTTTTATATTCTCCTTTAACACGCTTAGTAAACTACTGCAATAAAAGCAAGTAAATTAATACCGATATGAACCACTATTGGGTACATTAGTTTGAATATCGTTAAATCATAAATAATTGCAAAAAAATAAGACCGCTATTGCTCAAATCCAATAACCAACCAATATCAGACTCTCCCCAGATACGAAAAAGTATAAATAACATGGTAGCACCTAGTATAGCGATATATCGGCATATCAAATTATTAAAGGATTGATATCGCTTCAATTCTACATATAAGTTATACTGAACTACTCGTTGAAAGATAATTTCTTCAGAAATTGGTCCTGCAATTACTACTAGTAGAAAAAAGCCAGAATAAGCCAACGTTATGACGAATAGTGTTCACTAAATCATTTTGATTTACTGTACTACCTAAATTTGGAATAATATTTTGATAAATAAATTGATAGAAAATATTAAGCATTATAAATATTGGTACTAATAAAATTGTTTTTTTCTCCAATTTAATATGCCCAGACCTAGTATCATTATTTCGATAGACCAAAAAAATAATTGAATTTTTCCTTGGTCATCTTATTTGTCACCCTTTTCTCGATGCAACTAAAACTAATCCCCCATGGCTTATTCTCTTAAGCGTGTCATACATTCCTTACCAGCTGGCTCGTTATCTACTAACATTATTTTATTGAGATTAACGTTAACAGTACGTTTGAATTTAAGCTAATATGCTACGCTATTTCTTACTAAATAAAAAGATTAATGTCCAAATTTATGAAGTGAACCCCAAAAAATTGGAGTAGTTTTGGGGGTTCACTTCATTATCGATTAGACGCTAATCTTTTTTATAATAGTATATTCACAGCTAACAATAAGGAGTCATATAATAGATGCGCATATATCCCACCTCTTAATGTATCATTCGATTTCCAAGCCATCGAAAATCCATACCTAGAAAATCCTACAATTAGACATATTGCAATATTGAACTTATAAATCTCTAAATGGATTAATGCAAAAATTAAACAGCCAATTAAATTAGCCAATAGCCAATTAAATTTATATTCTGTTAGCCAAGTGGCTATTGGTAAAACAATCCCAGCGACCCATAATTCTTCACCTATTATGTTTAAAAAGATAATTAGCAAGCTCACTAATTGCCACTTTACAGTAATTGACTTCAGGAATGGAATATTGCCATTCTGAGTGACCGCCACTTCTCCAAAAAACATCATTAACACAATACTTATTCCAAAGACAATTAGAAAACTTAATCCAACTGCTGATAATATTTTTCTCACAAACGGTCGTTTTAGCGGTTTTAATAAATCTTTTGTTGATTGATAACCAAATAATACAATCAGTGCACTATACGAAAATAAGATTAAAAATAAGCAAGATATATTAAAAAAAGAAATTTCTAGACTAATACGACTACTCAATAAATAACCTATTATTAATAATACAAACCCACCAACAGCCCTTCTCTGGCTAATCACTTCTAACGTATTCAATTATCTTACCTATGATTTCATTAATTTAGTGTCTTGGTTTGTAGCGACCTTTGCTCCCAATCGCTATTCCTATATCAACACCGGCACGAACTAACTTACCAAGACCATATGCTAGATTATTTCGTCCCCCAATAACTAGTCCTAATTTATCATCTTCAATACTGCTGAAACTATCCAATTTTTTATTCATAAGAATACTCCTTAATTTTATTTAATATCCAATAAATCCTTTACCAAAACTAACAATAGGATCTCCAAAATAATGCCAAAAGAAGCCACCCTTTTTCTTTTTACCACCTTGTACTCCAGCTAAAACATTATTATTCAATACTTTGTATTCACTTATTCTCTCCATTTTTACACCCTTAATAAAAAATTTATTTTATCATTAAAATTACCATAAGATGTCTTTACATCGGCCGATATCTTATTATCTTACAAAATAATTGTAACGTAATTTTTGAATCATCTTACAAAAAAATATTAACGTTCAACTTTATCTGTCAAACGTTAATATGCGCTACATCATTTGTTTTAATTTAGCTACTAGTTCTCGTGATTTACGAAACGAGACCTTTGCTTCACTGCCATCGATAAAACTTAAGCTACGCGTTTTACTGTCATAATTGGCAATATTAGATAGGTTAACTAAGTAACTTTTATCACACCGAAAGAGCATTGGATATTGGGCTTCCAGCGCATTTAAATTTCCTGGAAAGGTAACCTTTCTAGTAACGGCTAACAAATTAATATGCCCCGGATTTTCTTTTTCAGTATATAAATAAACAACTTCCTTTAATGGTAATGAGAAAAAGCGAGGACCGATTTTATAACTAAATAAATTTTCTCGGTGATACGCTGCTGCTTCATTTTGCTTCTCAGCCAACAACAGATCATCAATCAGTTGCCTTTTGATTTCAGCCATTGATTGGTCCTTGAGAATGTAATCTAAAGGCGCTATTTTTCGTTCTAACGTTAATAATGTCAGTTCCTCGTGGGTTGTAATGAAGACAATTTGCGCAAACGGCATCATCTGCCGAATCTTAGTTGCCACTTCTAAACCGGCTTGGCGGTTATCTTCAATTTCCATATCCAAAAAGAATAACCCTCGTTGTTGGTCCTTAATTGCTGCCAACAATGTCTCAGTGTCACTGGCAGCGCATTTTAAAGTCATTCCAAATTCGTTAATCATAATCGTATTCGCGATAATTTGCTGATAAATCGCTTGTTGCTGTAAATCATCCTCTAATAAATAAACAGGATACAAATTAAATTTCCTCCGTAATCATCAATGTCTGTCGTAACTTTCTATTTTCAATCTGTGTTTCTAAGAATAAATTGGTTTGTTTGGCAATCAAATCCTGCACATTAGCTAAACCAGTCCCCCGACCAGCGCCTTTCGTTGAATAGCCTAACTCTGAAAATGCTTGGATATCCTTAACTTGACTGGCCGTATTTTCAATCGTAATTTCGATTAAACCATCAGATTGTAAGAAAGCACAACTCACCAATTTATCGGTTTCTTGAACGGCTTGTTCAATCGCATTGTCTAATAAAATACCGATAATCCGAATAACCGTTAATGAATTAGCGGTTGCTAATTCGATTGGTTCGGTCATTTCGAATTTTAAAGTAACACCAGCCTGTTTGGCCGCCAAAAACTTTTGAATGACTAATCCTCGAATAGGATCATTTTTCAAGTAATCGAGTTGCGCAATGACTGCCCCTTGGATTTCACTTTGAGTTGGCCGTTGTGCTAATAATTCTTGATAATACGCCTTAAATTGTTGCTGATCGCCCTTTTCGGCAAAACTCTCCAACGACAACAAGATATTTTGATAATCGTGCTTAAATCGCCGTAATTCGGTGTACTGCTGTTCGATATTGACTAGGTAATCTTGAAGTTGTTGATTCCGCGCAATTTTATCTTCTGTTTCCTGTCGTATCGCATATGTTTTAATAGATAGCATAATCTGAGAGCCCATTAAAAATGTAAAAATAATAAAAACCAATACTATAACCACTTGCAAGGTAGCAGTTACGGATTGTATATTACTAATTATTAAGACTAATTCCATTGCTAAAAATAAAGTTAATAACATATAAAAAACTGGTTTTTCCAAAGATAACATTTTTATTTCGCTAGTAATTATTAAAATCTGTTTATTTTTCCAATGCTTTAATCCAGATAATGCTAATAGCAAAATAATTGATAAAACGATAGTGCTTACTACTAGTAGTTCAGAATACCTATCATCTGAATTCATCTTCATCATCAATAAAAATAACTGACAGATATACCCACTTAACATAAATAAAATAATTTCAATTAAAGTAGCTAGAAGAATGTAACTAGCATGGACCAAATCAATATATATACTTTTTTTCTTTAGTACTCCAAATAGGATGCACCCAATTATAAAAACAATGAGATATGCATCCTCTATTATTAGACCAACTATTCCCAAAAAAAATGCGATTACTAAATCACTAAACAAGTAGTAATACTTATACCGTTTCTCTAAATAATGATTTATATTCAATATGGAAAAAATCACAACAGAATTTTGTAACAAGCCCAAAATTAGATTGATTTTAATCACGTTACCGCGCCCTTTTAATGATGCTTAATCCATTTAGTAATTTTATTTAAATACTCTCGTGAACTAAATCCCAGACTACATTTTTGTATTCCGACACCACCGCTTATTTTTTGCAATTCTTTTTCTGAAAGTTTTTTAAATATCATCATACTTTCTCCTATTCTTTAGTCTAATCAAATTATACATAATTCACAAGCGGATCTTATTTTTTAATATTAACGTTAGTTTTTTTCGGATTAACGTTAAGAACTCTATTGAAGTTGACAAAATTTACTAAGAAGACTAGAACAGATGTTGATAATACTTTTTGTGGAGGCTTTTCATTATGACTAATCAAGAAATTGCTAAGGAAAACATTCATACACTTTACAACAGCCTAATGGCTCATCCAGATAAATCAAACGCGCTTCTCGACATTACCGATGTTTTGAGTCAGGTCTATCTCACACTTGAAACTACCAAGAATCCTGAAGCGTTAGTCAACCGCCTCGCAAATTATATTTATAGTGTTGGCTTTGGTAAAATTCATCTCAATAAATCTGAAGAACAATTATTAATCGACCTAGGTGCATATGGTCAAAGAGCCGGCTGGAATAGTGTTTATCGTGGCGACTATACCGCTAAAGCTGAATTTTTCAACTATTCCGATGCCCGTAAATACGCTAGAGTTTAAACTAAAAACGCGACTAAACAATGAATCACAAGATTCGTTATTTTAGTCGCGTTTCTTTTTTTATTTTTTCATTTGTCGGCGTTTAGCCAGTTTTTCATTCATTCGGCGCACATCAATCCAGTTACTAATTTGCAATCCTAGCCAAACGAGAGCGTAAATCAGTGTTACGAACAATACATGACGCACTGGATGGGCTATAAAAATGGGCCACAAGCCGTTATAAATGCCAGTTAAGCCAACCAGTAATAAAACACCACAATAATGGCTAAAGAGCGCCCATGCGAACGGTATTTTTTCGCTATCAAAAATCATTGATATAATCCCAATTAAGGCACTCATGACCCAATTACTTAGAATATTAGCACGCGTTATTGTAACCGTTGAATTGAGGCTCATGATGACCACTAAAAAAGTAAATGAACCAATCAATAACCCAATCCCCGCACTTTTTAAACTTTCTTTCAGCATCTTTTTCACATCCCTAATTGTTGTCGCAACTCTGGTAAGTATTTACGACTTACACTCATCTTCAACTGATTCGTTAAAAAGGCCGTCATACTACCAGAAAAAGCAGCCTCTAACGATTGGAGATGGTTCAAATTAATCGCGGCCCCTTTTGCAACTTGAATGAAATCTTGTTGGTTTAATTTGCTGAGTATCTTCTTCAAAACACCCCGAATTTGATAGGTCGCCTTAACCGTGTAGAGCGTCACATCATTACCGTAGACCTCTAGTGCGATAATCTCAGCAGTTGGCACTAACACGACCCGTTCATCAACTGTAATCGGATAAACATCAACCGATTGCTGGCGGGCTTCCAGCGCTTGAATCAATTCGATGACCGTCGGCGAAAGGTGGGCAGCTTGAACCGTCACTTGAATATCATCATCTGCCAAGTCTTTATTTTGTTCAAAATTAACCTTCAAATCACCCACCACCTTTTATCTGCTTATTATACCTTATTGATTGCTTTGCGACGACTGCTCTTAGCAAATACCAGTGTGAGCGCGCCAAAGACGACACTAAAGCCCGCTAAGATTAAGGCATTTGCTTGCCAACTGGTTAAATGCTGCAACTGAATGCCGATGCCTAACGTCTGTTCAAACTGATGACGTAATTGAGGCACCTGTTTGAAAGTCATTTTTAGTTGATCAGCCATCAATATTTGGCGATAGATAGCCGCATTATATGGAAACGGCGTGATTTTCATTAAATTTTGAGCGGCGACCGGAACAGCTCCAATTGGTAAGTAAACCCCTGCAAAAAAGCCGGCGGACGTCCCTAAAATGGTGCCGATTTTCCCTAAAGAATCCAGATTCGTGACAAACGATAAAATTAGTACGTTAAACGTCGTCCAGACAATGCTACTCAATAACATTATACCCATAACGGGGAAGATTGCTGCTAGCGACAACACAAATTGATCCGTGAGGTTAAAATAACCAACCATTGCTGCAAACATGACCAACTGCATCAAGATGCCAATGATCACGGCACTTACTAAGTAGCTGAACTGAATGCCGATGAAGGACATATCAGTTAATGCTAAATCGGCCAGTGTTCCCGATTCGCGATCGACAATCATCTGATTCAAGCCATTGGCAGTTGTGGTGACCGCTGTCACAGCTAACGTCCCACCGATTAACCAGGGATCAAGTAACTTCTGTGGAGCCGCTAATTGTGACCAACTGGCTAGCATATTATGCTTCAAAAAAACGAGGTACAATACAAACGCAATTAACGCGCCCAATAATGAAAAGAACACCCCACTTTTGTTACCGAAATAAAGCGCTAAGTGCCGTTTAACTAAAGCCATCATTGGCGAATCTCCTTTCCTGTTAGTACCATAAAAATATCATCCATATTACCCTGACGAAATTCAAAATGGGTAACCACCGACTGCACTTTTGTTAATAGTGTGATTGCCTGTTGATCATCAGGTAGCGCAATCTGTAATTGATGATTTGTTTGCAAGACACGCCATTCTGGTGCTAATTGGGCTAAGACAGCTTCGGGATAATCGGTTTCAATCATCAACTGACTTTGTGCATAGGTTGCTTGCAGTTGCTCAACCGTATCGGCCGCAATAATTTGACCATGATCGATAACATAGACAAAATCAGCTTCAGCTGCCTCTTCTAAATAATGCGTCGTCAAAATAATCGTTAAGCCCTGTTGCTGACGTAATTTGTTTAGCGTCTGCCAGATAACGGTTCTCGTCTGAATGTCCAAGCCAGTAGACGGTTCATCCAAAAAAAGTAGTTTAGGTTGATGAATCAATGCCCGAGCAATATCAACTCGCCGGCGCTGACCGCCCGATAGTGTCCCGTAAGTTTGCTTAAGAATCGACGTTAAACCAAAAGCGGTAATCAATTCACTTTCAGGTGTTAAAGTGACGCCTTGGTACATATCAGCACGACTTTTGAGATTTTGCCAAACCGTCAACTGATTATCCAAAACGCTTTTTTGGAAAACAACACCAATCTGCTTTTGATATTGGCGACTATCCGGCCTGAGACCTGCCATCTCAATTGTCCCGGCAGTCGGTGCAATCGTACCGGTTAATAAATTAATCGTGGTTGATTTACCCGCGCCATTGGGGCCTAAGAAAGCCACTAGCTGGCCGGTTTGAACCGTTAAATCAATCTGCTTAACGGCAGTTTTAGTGCCAAATTTTTTTGTAATCCCTGTTGCTGTCAGTAATGTCATCGCTACAGCCTCCTTATCAATTACCTCAGTTTACTGGCAAAGTGGCTGGCTTGTCCCCTACTTCTAGATAAGTGGTCTGAATACTGCGACAAGTTGTTCTTTTAAGCGCATCAAAAAAAGAAACGTCACTAGTGACGTTTCTTTACTTTATTAAGCCGCTTATTATGTTGTTTGGTTGCGCGTTTCTTATATTTCTTCTCCTGATTTTCCAGTAAACTGAAGCATAAGTATACGCCACCTAAGACCGTTAAAATGGCTAAGATTAACCCTACCTCATCGAAATCATTGGCCATATATTGTTCCTCATAGTGGTGCCGCTCATGATGCATATGATGGTAATAGCTATAAGGCACACCCAGTCTCTGGGCAATTGCGGTCAGCCCTTTTGAATAAGCTAGATTCAACATAATCATCACCGCAAAGCCACCACCAATTATTCCGATCCACATCACGACTTTGAGCCATACCGGCCATTTCCTTTTCTGAGTCATCTTAGTTACCCCACATAACGATTTTTATTTAGTATACCTGAAGCAATCTAGTAAAAAAAGGCGCCTGATTTGTTTATAAAATAGTAAAGTTCTGTCCACTCAATTGAAAGAATCGCTTGTACCATGTGATACTTAAATCACTATTGATATAAGGTAGGTTTTTATTCATGCACAAATTCATTATTGTTATTCACTAGCAGGCCTCGTGGGTACTTATAGCTTACTCGGTGCACTTCTCAGTTTATGGGAACCCCACTGGCAAGCGATTCTATTAATTGCCGCCCTCACGATTGGTATTGCAGCGCTTTGTTCAGTGGCGTATCACAAAGCCACCACCTCAATCGGTCAGAACGCTCTACTACTCGCGGGCCTCATTATGCTGATACTGACAATCATCGCCAGTCAACAAATTGGTTATAGTGCAATCATCATTGGCTTAGTGCTTTGCATTGTTGGCGTTAATTTGAAGAGTTGGTTACAGATGAACACTAGGGCTCATTAATTTAAAAAATAAAAAAGCGCCGCAACAATCAAATTTCTGCTTGTTGCGGCGCTTTTATATTTAACTTACATGACATCAATTTTAACGTCGATATTACCACGTGTTGCTTTAGAATATGGGCAAACTTCGTGGGCTTTTTCGAGGTAGCGCTTCGTATCTTCTGGTGAGAGGCCTTCAATATGACCAACAAGTTCAACCCCGATATAGAAATCTGCAGGACCATCATTATAAAGTGAGACTGTTGCTTTAACCGTCGTTTCAGCTTTAATCTGATCCTGACTTAAAACGAGTTCCAAGGCACTGTTAAAACATGAACTGTAGCCAGCGGCGAAAAGTTGTTCCGGGTTGGTACTCTTACCAGTTTTATCTGTCCCCGGCGCTTTAATCACATACTTCGTTGATTTTTCTGGGTCGTAAACGAACCCGTTTCGGCCACCTTCATTAATCATCGTTGTTTCATATTGCTTTGCCATTTAAAATACCCTCTTTCTGAATTGGATACCCTTACTTTAGCATAGCGCCACTTGAAACAATAATAATCTGTTTGGTGGCTTATTGCCCCTTAATATAGGCGGTCTTATAACTCCACTGGGTCCCAGCGGTATTATGGATAATCCCTTTGACCTTCGGATTTTGGAGATAACCCGTTTCGTTTTGGTATAACGGTGTCAAGCTTTGTGTGCGGTTCAAGACTTGTGCCGCCTCGACCATATCAGCCCAACGTTGACTTGGGTCATTGGCATCTTGATTCGTGGCTAAATCAACAGCTTTTTGGTAAGCCGCATTCTTGAAGCCACCAGTATTATTGGCCGCTCCTGGTAGCATGATTTCTAAGAATGAAATTGGATCTTTGAAATCGGCCCCCCAAGCGGATAATAAGATATCATAGTCGCCCTCGTGATCGCGACTGCTTGCAACTTGGCTAGGCACTGTTCTTAAGTTGAGCTGGAAGCCTGGTAAGATTTCTTCCAACTGTCCTTTTAAATACTGGCTGACATAAGATGTATTCGGATCATCACTATCAACTGTTAATGAGAGTGTCACCTTCTTCATCCCGGTGGCTTTTAGCGCCTTTTGCCAATATTCTTTGGCCAGTTTCGGTTCGTAATCGACCGTATGTGGCACGGCTTGTGATTTGGCAAAGTCGACCTTTTTAACGGGTGAGTTGGCTAAACCAGAGGCGACAAAGCCCGTGACCGGATTTGTTTTAAAGCCATAGAGGCGGTTGTTCATTGTCTTCCGATTAATCGCCAAGGATAGTGCCAGACGCGCATCTTGATTATTCAAAATATGCTTGACCGGTTGATTGTCACTGTTGAAATTATATTTTAAGAAGTAAGTTTGCGCATATGGATAACGCTTGAAATCGCGATTACGACTATAATTTTCAACTTGTTGATTATCGAGTTGGGTTAAATCCAAGCGCCCGTCTTGATAGAGATATAACGCCGTGCTGGTATTTTCCAACACCGTAAATTTAACCGCACTTAATTTCACTTTCTGATGATCCCAATAGCGCGGATTTTTCTTGAACTGCCATTCTTCACTGGTCCCAGACCAACCTTTAAGCGTAAATGGTCCCGAGTAAACCATGTATTTTGATTTTGTCGCGTATTTCTTGCCGTACTTTTCAATTACCTTTTGATCTTGTGGCGCAAATAATGGATAAGCCATCAAGGTCTTCATGTAGGCAACCGGTTTGGTTAACGTCACTTGTAGCGTGTGTTTATCTAAAGCCTTGACCCCTAATTGCTTCGGATCTAATTTGCCATCCGCAATCGCTGGGGCGTTTTTGATATTACTAAATAGGTTCGTGTAAGGCGATTTAGTCGTTGGTTTAATCGTCCGTTGCCAAGCATAAACAAAATCTTGCGCCCGAATTGGATCCCCATTACTAAATTGTGCTTTTCTAATTTTAAAAGTCCACGTTAACCCATCTTCTGAAACTTGGCTACGCTTTGCTAAGCCCGCTTCAATTTTACCTTTTTGGCCGAGTCGGTATAAACCTTCGTAAATATTACCAGTTTGACCGTAGCCCGTTGAAGTCGAGATATCGATCGTATCAAGCGGCGCCTGTGCGCCTAACTGTAAAACTTGTTTGGCCTGCACATTAGCAACATTGAGGATTAAGAACAGACTACATAATAGTGCAGCCCCCAATCCGATGATGAATGTTCGTCGCTTCTTTAACATCGTATCCCTCCTTCTTACAATTTATAAGTGAATTATACCGAACAGCACCCAGAAAGTTAATTAAAAAGACTCAAAAAAGAGACTTATCTGCGATTTTCAGGTAAGTCTCCGCTTGGAACCGTTTTATTGCATAATTTCAAATAATGGTTGGCGGAATTCAGGGCCATACATAACCGCGCCCACCGGTATTTCATAGTTCAGGGCCTCATTAATTTTAGTCGTCCAAGTTGGCCCAAAACCACCACAAAGTTCGATAAACTGAACCCCTTCTGCCTTCAATTGTAGGGCTAATTCAATCACCGAGCCATCCGTTTTAGCACTTGGATCAAAACCGACCGTAATCATTTCACAGGTCCCAGCCTGATTGCGATTAATAACGGTATTTTGTTCCGGGGAAAATGCGGGTGAAAAATAGAAAAATGCCCATTTATGCAGGTTTTCTAAACTCATATTAACGCCTCCTTTATGCTTGCAAGCATAGTCAATTAACGACTGCGATGCAATTTTAAAGTCTGACCATTATAACCAGCCATTATGGCGCGCAATTTGGATTGCTTCAATCCGATTGCTGGCGGCTAATTTGCTGAGAATCGTCGACATATAATTACGGACGGTCCCATCTGATAAGAAGAGTTGGCGCGCGACTTCTTTATTGCTCAAACCGTTGGCCACCGCCTGCAAAACATCGGTTTCCCGTTGTGAAAGTGGATTTTGCGGTTGATTGGTTAAGCCGACCACTAATTCTGGTGCGTAGACTGTTTTGCCCACCATCACCGAGTGAATCGCGACGATTAAATCATCACTAGGACCGTCTTTTAAGAGATAAGTGGCAACTTCAGCGCTAATCGCCTGTTTAAAATAACTGGTCTGGGCAAAGGTCGTCAAAATGATGACCTTAACCTGTGGCTGTTGTTCATGTAATTGTCGAGCGATTTCAAGTCCCGTTAACCCCGGCATCTCGATATCCAGTAAAGCGACATCCGGTTGTAAGGTTGCAATCTGTTCCAAGGCGATTTGGCCATTAGTGGCGGTTCCAATCATTGTTAGGTCATCTTCTAGCTCTAAAATACCAGCTAGTGCGGTATTTAAAAGTTGTTGATCTTCTGCTAAATAAAGTTTAATCATTTTTTGCCTCCGTAACGATTGGCATTGTCAGCGTTAACGTGGTTCCGTGGCGACCATCAACGGTCAGTTCACCCTGAATCACTTCCAAGCGTTCACGCATCCCTGCCATTCCATGACTTTTAAACTGGTCAGCCTTTTTCAAGCCTCGGCCGTTATCTTGAATCGTCATCTGAAAAGTCGTTGCCGATTGCGCAAACGTCACGTAACACTCCGTGGCGTGACTGTAACGAATAATATTAGTCACTGCTTCGTGCAAACATTGTGCTAATACTTGTTGGTTTGATTGTGGTAAACCTTCAATTTGATTTTCATCCTTGGTTAATAAGATGATGCCCGCTACGCTGAGATTACGTTCTTGATTAATCAATTCTTCGGCAATTGTCGTTTGCCGTAAGCCGGCCACAATGTCACGCACCATTTTTAAATTCTGGCGGTACGCTTGTTCAATCGCCAATAGTTGTTCAGGCACCGCATCCGGTTTTTTAGCCAATAATTTACGCGCATATCCCGCTTTTAAAGTAATCATCGAAAACGATTGTCCTAAGTTATCATGCAAATCACGAGCAATTCGCTGGCGCTCATTTTATTTAATGATTTCCGTCAATCGTTGATTGGTCTGCATTAACTGCCGATTTTTGCGATTATAACGTTGAATTGAACCGGCTGCAAATGGGGATAAAATGCAGAATAACCCATAGACGGCTAAGCCAACCCAATCATCACGCCCCATCTGACCACCATAATAATAGTAAAGAAAAAGCGTGGGTACCAAGATTGACAGCATATAGGCCCCGTAATAACCCCAGAAACTACGTCGGCGCATCGGAATCGAGCCAAACACCCAGGCCGTATAAATACTGAGATAGAGCGCTTGAACAATCACCGCAAGAATCGCACTCACCACCATTTGGAGCAACAACCAGAACGGTCGATAGGTAGTGGCGACATAACTATTGCGGTACGCGATCACAAAAATAAGCACCAACCCTATAATGACCTGTTGCCGCAATGTTTTAAACGGAAACGAATAGGCGATTGGGAAAAGTAAAAAGAGTAACCAAACATACGGGAAAAGACCGTATTGTTGGGGCATTGCAATGTAACGTTTAAAAAAAGACATTAATGACGTGCTCCCTTTTGATGATGATTTAAGTATACGACAAGCCCAACTAATATCACAGTCCAACCAAGCGTTACGCCATAATCTGCGAAGTGAACCGTCTTTTTTAAGACGATTGATTGCGCGATTTGATTAATTGGATAAACCGGTAAGTGCTGACCGATGACTTGTACCTGTTTAGGCATCAGCGCTAACGGCCACCAAAGACCACTTAAAATTGCCAGTGGAAATGCGAGTAAATTCGCTGCCAACTGAATTTGATTATCATCATTTAAAAACGAAATGCTAATGCCCAGCAAACAAAGTGGTAAACTTGCTAGCCACAACCATCCCGCTGTTAATAGCCATGTTGTCCATGCCAATTGGAGCTGATTGCTAAGTGCTGCGACCACAAAAATAACGATAATAGTTAAGCCGTTGATAACGCCTAGATTAAGCAACTTTGCCGTGTAATAGGTCGATTTGCTAGTTGGTGACAGATCAATCAACGCTAACAAGCCTTCCCTCATATCATTATAAAGCAGCGTCGATAACGTAAAAACATTGCTGAGAATTAAACTATACGTCGTCATGCTAACCATGTACTGTAGATTGAAACTTGCACTCACTAGACCTTGATTCATCACTTTTGTAAACAAGAGATAAAAACCAATTGGTATTAATAAAGAGAAAAAGGCAAATCTGGGATTTCTTAAATAGGCCCGCTTAAAATCCATTTTTGTTTGTGTCATCACTGTCTTCATCTATTATTCCCCCATTATTTCGCGATAGATATCGGCTAATGAACTCGCTTGAATTCGAATATCGTGGACCTTTGTGAGCAATAACGGTGCCAACTGTGCTAATACCTGATCACTATCACTAACTTGTAATGTCACTTTTGCGCCATCTTGACTGGCACTGGTAACCGCTGACCACTGTGTAAAACTATCCAGAGGTTCGGTCGTCGTAAAACTAACTTGCGCATCCTTGAATTGGCGTTGTAACGTGGCAAAGTCCCCATCATATTGAAATTGGCCCGCCTTAAGAATTAAAATCCGGGTCGCAATGTGCTCAATTTCCTCTAAATAATGGGACGTTAAAATAGTCGTCTTCCCTTGTTTTTTCAAACAATCAATCTGATACCAAAATTTCTGCCGACTACCAACATCCATGCCAACCGTCGGCTCATCTAAAAAGAGAAGTTGTGGATTGCCCGCCATAGCGAGGGCAAACGATAAACGTCGTAATTGACCACCTGACAACTGGGACACTAATTTTTGGGCGTGTTCCGTTAAGTCCGCAAGTGTTAACAACGTTTCAATCGGTAGCGGTGTTTGATAATAACTGCGCACTAATGCCAGTTCTTCGATCACTTTTAAACGTGCTAGCGGCACATCCCCTTGGGTCATGGCGCCGACTTGATTAAAGTGGTGTTTTTCATTTGGTTGTTCGCCCAAAATACGGATCTGACCTTGCGTCGGTGTTAATCGCCCCAACATTAGGTTAATTAACGTTGATTTGCCGGCCCCATTAGCACCGACCAAGCCGATAATTTCACCCGGTTGAACAGTTAAATCAAGTCCTGCTAAAACAACTTGGGAATCGAATTGCATTTTTAATTGTTGAATATCAATCATCTTAGTCACCTCGTTTGAATAAACTCAGTATAGCGAAGTCTCTCCCGCACGCTTAGACCCATTTGTCATGATTTTGATATGACAAATGTCACATCTTCGCAGCACCGTGTTAAAATGAATTTGTTTGGAGGTTTTAAGATGACAACCATACAACCAGCACCAATGGCTTTTTTCACCAATCGGCCCACAACTGAGATTGCTCGTGATTTACTGGGGACTCACCTGTTATACACGAGCCACCAAGGGACCCTCGGTGGCTTAATCGTTGAAACCGAAGCCTACATGGGTGCTCAAGATACTGCCGCACACGCTTATAACGGGCGACGCACGCCGTTTAGTGAACCCCTTTATCACGAACCGGGCACAATTTATATCTACCAATTACGCAGTTTCTTCCTATTTGATATCGTGACGCAAGCTGTGGATCAGCCCCAGGGCGTGTTGATCCGAGCTATTGAACCTACACATGGTTTGGCACAGATGCAGCGCAATCGACCGAACAAGCCTAGTGTTAACCTCACTAACGGCCCCGGCAAATTAATGGGCGCCTTAGGGATTCATGATAAACAACTAACTTTTAAAAATGTGGCTACCGCACCATTAACAATTGATCTCGCAAATCGGCGCCAACCACGTCACATTACAACGGCGCCACGCATCGGGGTTAACGCTAAAGCGGCCAGTGGCCAACTCCCTTACCGTTATTTTATTACCGGTAATCCCTATGTCAGCGGCACTTTGAAAAAAGATTGGGACCGTGAACAACACGGATGGCTTTAGGGTCCGGTTATTCAACCTTTTTACTTGATAGCCTTAATTTAATATTGTAAACGATTCTAAAAACGTTATAATTATTTGTGAATTAAATATTTAAATAAGAGGGTATTCTCATGAAAATTAAAGCAGCCGTTGTTGAACAACAAGGTGCACCATTTGTCATTAAAGATAATATCGAATTGGCCCCACTTCATCCAGACGATGTGCAAGTCCACATGGTCGCTAGCGGGATTTGTCATTCTGATGAAGCGCTGCGTAAAGGCGACGCAATTATTGGCTATCCAATCATACTTGGTCATGAAGGTTCCGGGATTGTTGAAAAAGTTGGCTCAAACGTCCAAAGTTTAAAAGTTGGCGATCATGTTGTCCTGTCATTTTATGCTTGTGGCATTTGTGAAAACTGTCTTAAAGGGATGCCAACCCAATGCTTAAACTATGCTGAAAATAACCTTTCTGGCGTACGTCCAGATGGTAGTTCACACTTTACTGAAAACGAACACCATGTTGCTGATATGTTTGATCAATCATCATTCACCACAACGACTGTCGTTCGTGAACGAAATGCCGTTAAAGTGCCTGATGATTTAGATTTACGTGAACTCGGACCGCTTGGTTGTGGCTACGTCACTGGTAGTGGTACTGTTTTAAATACTTTAAAACCAAAACTTGGTGATACAATCGCCGTCTTCGGCACAGGGGCCGTTGGTTTAGCCGCAATGATGGCTGGTAAAATTTCAGGCTGTACCAAAGTCATCGCAGTTGACATTATCGACGAACGCTTAGCACTCGCTAAAGAACTTGGCGCCACTGATACGATTAATAGTCGTCAAACAGACGATGTGGTGGCCGCTATTCAAGCACTCACTAACGGCCGTGGTGTGAACTTCTGTGTCGATACCACTGGGATTACACCAGTCATGGAAGACTCAATCAAAGCACTTTGCCAAGGTGGTGTTTCAGCAACGATCGCTGTTACCCCTAACCATATCGATCTCGATACTTGGAACGACTTGTGTGTTAACGATAAATCAGTTGTCGGAGTTAATATGGGCGATTCAATCCCCCAAATCGATATTCCACGTTTAATCGAATTCTACCGTCAAGGGATGTTCCCATTTGATAAAACTGAAAAATTCTATCGCTTCGAAGATATCAATCTTGCAAATGAAGCATCAATTAAGGGCGAAACAATCAAACCCGTCTTAATTATCGACCCAGATTACCAACTCTAATCCAAAATAAAAGCGAGATGCTTAGGCATCTCGCTTTTTTGAATTTTTATCTGCTTTCCGATGTGATCTTCGCCGGATTGCCTGCCGAAAATCTGATGATCGATAAGCCAACATCCCAGTATAAGCTAAACTACTACTTCCCGACAAGGCCCATAGAATCCACCAGTCAAAGGCGTAAATTCTTCTAAATGGTAATAATTCTTCTAGCGCACTGTGCAAAACTTCTTGGGAGAGCTCTGCTGTATCCATTTGGTGGTGCGCTAAAAAAATACTTAACAAAATTTGAATTCCCAAGATTAATCCCCAGCCTAATAGAAACGGCCAACCACCTCTAATGCTAACTTTCGTTTGGCCTTGAACATTTTCTAAAGACAGTTGCGCAAACCGACCTTGAAAAGTGCCAATCGCAATTCCCAATAAGATAATAACGGCAGCCAACAACAGATTCGTAGCGTTCAGCTTAAAAGTCGTGACAAACATCAATAACGCGTAGAGTGGTAGTAAAAGATAGCGGAAACGTCTTGGCCGTTCTGCTTTAAACTGGCTATAGCAAAAATAAAAAACAATTAAAATTCCAATCAATGACATTTTGTAACCTCTTCTAACAGAATAGGCTTCATTATAGATATCTTCGATTTAGAATACAATCTTTTTTAATCAGGAAGCATCCCTAATCTTGTGGCCCAAACCGCTTTGCTAACATGCGAACTAACGCATTATCTGGAATCTGATGATAGATTTCAACAAAGTCGCCCGACCGGTGTTTTTTATTTAAAATCGTTTGAATAATTTTTTTGCCAACCACTTCGGCAGAATGCACGAAAGGTCCCGTGACGTTATTGTTTAAGTCCGTCGACATAATACCTGGATGAACGGCGTAAATTAATATGTTTTGCGCTTGTTGTTCAAACGAAATCCCCAGCGAAGTCGTCATCACATTTTGAGCGCCCTTACTTGTTTTATAGGCGAGTGGGTTCCAAAGATGATTGGCGTTAGTTGGCACTGTAATGTTGACGATTGTGCCTTGATTTTGATGCAGCAATCCCGTTAATTGGTTAATCAGTAGATAGGTGCCAAAGAAGTTGACTTGCATCGTGGCTTTTAGATCCTCAAGCGGCGTTTCATAACCCACGTATTCCTTGCCGGGAATACCCGCATTGTTAATTAGTAATGATAGTTGTGTATGGTTTTGCTCAATTTCAACGGCAGCTGCTTTAATACTAACCTCGTCCATTAAATCGAGTTGCACAAGGCTCAGATTAGTTAGTCCTAATGATGTTAACTGACTAATTGCCTGGTTGCCACGCTCTAAATTGCGGACGCCTAAAATCACTTGCCAACCGTTTTGGCTTAAATTCTTGACCAATTCAAATCCTAATCCTTTATCTGAACCTGTTACTAATGCAGTTTTCATAATTGACTATCTCCTTTGATTTCTTTACAGTATAAACAATAGACCATACTCTAGTGCAAGAAAGAATTGAAAAAATATTATGACATACTCAATTAAACAAGTTTCTCAAATAACCGGCCTCTCAATCTATACGATTCGCTATTATGATAAACAAGGTCTATTACCTTTTGTCAAAAGAGATAGTAGCGGCTACCGAGCCTTTACCGATGCCGACATGTCTCTCATTCATACAATCTGTTGCTTAAAAAATACGCAGATGAAAATTGCTGACATCAAGCAATATATTGACTACTGCATGATTGGACCAGAATCAATTGAAGCCCGCAAGACACTTCTGCTGAATCATAGAGCCGCGGTCGTTAAAAAGCAACAAGCATTACTTGAAGGCTTGGACGAAATTGACCTTAAACTATCAGTTTACACAGATTCTAATGCTAAAGAAATTATCGGTACCATGTTTACCTATCTTAAAGAACAGTAAAAAAGCCGTGCATTAGCACGGCTTTTTTTGACTAATAATCTCTTTGATCAATCGATCGTAAGATAACTTCATTGATTCCCACGTTATCTGGTGTATCAATTGCATAAACCACGGCGTTAGCCACATCATTGGCACTTAAGCCAGTTTCTGATTCACTCTTGAGAACCGCTTCTCTTAATTTCGGATCACTAATTTTAGCGGCCAATTCAGTTTGCGCATGCCCTGGTGAAATCAGCGTTGATTTGATACCTTTACCAACTTCTTCAACTCGTAAGCCTTCCATAACAGCCCGCATCGCATATTTAGTGGCTGAATAAACAGACGAACCTTCACCTGTAAAATGGCCCGCAACCGAATCAGTTGTGATAATATGGCCACTCTTTTGTTGTTCCATGATTGGTAGTGCGTATTTAATACCGTATAAGGCACCCTTCAGATTAATATCAATCATTGCTTCCCACTCATCGACTTTACCGTCACGCAACATTGAAACAGGCATTAACCCGGCATTGTTAAACAACACATCGATGCGCCCAAATTTAGTGATTGTAAAATCAATCAAGGCTTTTACATCCGCTAACTGCGTCACATCTGTTTTTTGATAGATAATCTCCGTATCATATTTAGCAGTCAACGATGCAGCCAATGGTGCTAACATACTTTCACGACGGGCCGCTAAGACCAACTTGGCCCCCTTAGCTGCTAATAACGTAGCTGTTTCTTTACCAATCCCACTTGATGCGCCGGTAATCACGACGACTTTATTTTGAATTGTCATTTTTATCCCTCACTTTTAGTTGATAAGGTTAGTATAGGCGGCTTATCAGAATAAACAATTACGCACTTTCGACTAACTAAGGCACTTTAAAGTAAGTTTTGTAACATAGCTGGTACTTTTTTAACTTAATGTATTATTTAATTTTTGAATAATACATTTTTTGAATGTTTCCTATTCAAATTTGCAATTGTACTTCCAAAATTTTGCACCGTATACTTCAAGGTGCTTAGGAACTTAACACACAACTTGGAGGTAAGACAAATGACAGTCAAAATTACTGAAGAAATGATTTTTAGCCCCTCTTTTAACTATCTCGATAATGGTATCGAACACGGTGTCCTTAGCCCGTTTGAAACAAAAGAGGTGATTCTTAAAAAAGGACAACAAATTGCTGAAGGCTTCAAACCCCTTTCATGCGATATTAAAATGTTAAAAGACACGCCTGTTACATTGCGCGATGGCGTTACTATCTACGCTGATATTTATCTGCCCGTTACTGAAGAAAAAGTACCTACACTAATTGCCTGGAGTCCTTATGGTAAAAGTGCTGGTACTGCACCCCGTTACAAGAACTTGTTCAATATGTTAGGAATGGGCAATACTTGGAATTCAGGCCTCACTAAGTTTGAAGCGCCTGATCCTGCTTATTGGGTACAACATGGTTATGCCGTCTGTAATCCTGATATGCGAGGGATTGCCCACAGCGAAGGCAATACAACAATGCTTGGCTCACAAGAAGCCCAAGATGGTTACGATTTAATCGAATGGTTAGCGGCTCAATCATGGTCAAATGGCAAAACCGCGCTAACCGGGACGTCATACCTTGCTTTTTCACAATGGTACATTGCTGCTGAAATGCCACCACATCTAACTTGCATTAATCCCACTGAAGGCTTGTCTGATGGTTATCGTGATTTAGCCTTCATTGGTGGTATTCCTGACACCAACTTTATTGAACGACTCGCTGTGAATCACGTCAGTGCCAAGCACGCACAACGAGAAGATCTCGCTAAAGAAATGCAATCGGCGCCTTTAGCTGACGCACCAATTTGGCAAGATAAAGTGGCAGATCCAAGTCAAATTACCATCCCCCGCTTTTGTCATCGCTAGTTATTCAAACACACTTCACACGATGGGCACGTTCCGTTCATGGCGAACATTGGGCTCAAAAGAAAAATGGTTACGAATCCATGATCGCCAGGAATGGCCCTATTATTACGATCAAGAAAACACAGAAGAATTACGGCGCTTCTTTGACTTTTATTTACTGGGAAAAGACAATGATTGGTTAACAACTCCCAAAGTACGCTATAGCATTATTGATTTTAAAGGGACAAACCAAACTGACATTCCAGCAACAGCTTTCCCGCCTACCGAAAGCGTTACTACTAAATACTATCTAAACGGTCAATCTAGAACTTTACAACTAACACCCGAACAAAATGATTTACCAGTTAGTTATTTAGCTGGCGGCCTCCCTGGCAGAACATCATTCCAAATGACCTTCGATCAAGACACACAATTTGTTGGTTATCCTAAAGCAAAACTCTTCATGAGTGTTACGGATTACAATGATCTGGACGTCTTCGTTTGGATTCAAAAACTAGACCGTCGTGGCAACGTACTCAGTGAATTCGTCGTGCCTAATCATGGCGCGGCTTTGCAGGATTTCACACAAGAAGGCGCTTCGGCTTTACGGTATAAAGGTGCCTGGGGCCGATTACGAGCTTCCATGCGAAACCTTGATACTAAACTAACAACTCCTGAAATTCCCGCTTATACTTTTGACCAAGTCAATAAACTCACCGAAAACGAAATCGTTGCGTTAGATATCGTACTGAGTCCACTTGGTCTTGCCTACAAAGCTGGCGAGACTTTGAGAGTTGTTATCAGTTCAAAAGACGAATTAGGATCCGTTATGCCGGGTACACCTGGCTGTACGCCAGATAATCATGGTACACATACCGTCCATACCGGCGGTCAATATGCTTCCTATATCCAACTTCCCCTTCTTAACAAATAATAAAACTTGTTGATCCAATATGTTTGTAGTAACTTTATTACAGTTACTACAAACATATTTTTTTGAATCGAGGCCCCCATTGAAGATCTCTACATTACAATACTTTGTTGAAGTTGCCACCGAAAAAAGTTTTACGCGGGCGGCTAATAATTTATATATTTCCCAACCCACACTCAGCCGGCATATTCAAGAATTAGAGGCTGAGTTAGGTGTCACGCTCCTGATTCGACATAAGTATAGTGTTCAACTCTCCGATGCTGGTGAAAAATTTTTCACCGAAACAATCGACGTTCTCGAGAAATTGGATCATTTAACCCACCTTTTTGATGACCAAAAAGATGTCTCACAATCTTCGGTGGTTATTAGAATTGGCGTTTTACCCAATTTTAATCTGTCGCCTTTAGAGGAACGCTTAGCGACATTTAAAGCGACTCACCCAAATGTTAAAATTTTGCTAACTGATGATACCCCTATGAATTTAGCCGATGGCCTAAATAACGGCCGTTATGACTTAGTTTTTTGCTTAGCATCTTACTTCGCAGGAAATCAAAACATTGAAAAGCACTTTTTTATGGCCAATCATCTACAAATTGCGCTCCCCCAAAAACATCATCTGGCACAACAACCCTCGTTAAAATTCTCAGAACTTGAATCGGAAACGTTTATATTATTGGAACGCAAACAATCCCCAATTATCGTCGACTATGTCGTTAATCAGGGACTTATAAACGGCTTTAACTTACGTGCGGATTATTACGTCAACAACCTTGACGAAGGTTTGACCGCTGTTTCTGCTGGCAAAGGTTTGGCCTTTTTATATTCCGGTATGAATAACGGTAATTTGGCACAGCAATATCATATAAAAATCATTGATTTAGAAGATGTTAACCAGGATCAAAATATTGTAACAGTCACGCGCAAAACCAATCGAAATGCACTATTGGCGCAACTGACCGCATCACTTAAACTCGATAATTCTGGTGAGTCTTAAAGCTCATATTTTTCATGATCTGTGTAAGTCAAATCGACTGCTACACCGCTTTGCTTTAGAAAATCAATTCGGGCTTCACCCCAGTTGGCCATCACGCCTAGAATGGGCACTAATGATTGCCCATATTCAGAAATGGCATACTCGACATGTGGCGGTACTTCATTAAAAATGGTCCGCGTAATAATCCCATCGCGCTCTAGTTCTCGTAGTTGATCCGTCAGCACTTTTGATGAAATTCCTTGAACCGCTCTTTTTAAGTCAGCCGGTCTCTGGGGACCATCCACTAAATGACATAAAATTAATGGTTTCCATTTTGTGCCCATCACCGCTAAGGTCATCAGTACGCCATTTGTATAATGATTTTGTGGTTCGTTCATTAAAGCCACCTCAATTTGATTATGATTGGTCTATCATACCTTAACCGCAGTCAAAAGAAAATCGAACACAAAAAAGAAGGTCGCTATGACCTTCTTTTTTTAGCGGTACCATTCTGGTTTGTCACCATCCGTATTGGGTTTATTTAAGCCCAATGAATCACCAACTGCTTCAGTTGGGTTTTGAATCAAACGGACAACTTCTGCAGCGACGCTTTTTCTGGAAACTTCGGTACCCTTGAAAGTATCCGTGCGGTGTGTGATTTCATAATCGATTTCGTCCTTATCAGATAACCAAGCTGGGCGAATAATTGTAAAGGCTAACCCTGACGTTTCAATTACTTTGGCGGCGGCTGCGTATGTTGGCAAATAACCATCATCTAACATTTGATGGTTCCACTGACCGTATGCCCCGGGAACTTCGTCATAGATGCCGAGTGTTGAGATCCAAATTAAGCGTTTAACCCCCGCTGCTTTCATAGCAGATACAACGGCTTTAGCCTGTGCTTCAATATTAGCGCCCGCTAAATTTGCGTAGACGACTGTGACACCCTTCATTGCTTGGACTAAATCAGCTTGCTGGCTAGCATCGCCTTCAACCAACTGTTCGCGTTGTTGATCTTGGATTGTTAGTCGGTTCGCTTTTCTTAGAAATAACAATAATTGCGCATCCGTTTTAGCTAGCAATTGTGCTCGTGTCAATTGTGCAATCTTGCCATGCGCCCCTAATATTAATACCTTTTCCATTTAAAACGCCTCCTAAATTTATCACTATCTAAAGTGTAGCGACTGCTAACCTTTTTTACAAATAAAAGCACTTACAAAAAGATAGTCATATTTATCTAACAATCGCAATTAAATATTCATACTTTGTTCATATTTAATTGTTATTCTATTTATATCAGATGAACGCCTCCCAAGAATCATCTGATTAACCCGAATCGACATACCTCCCTATGTCGGTTTTCTCCCAGAACCATCCTAATAATAAGCAATCAATTGAAATTCCTCCCAAGAACTTCAATTGCAAGGTCGCTATCTCCCAATAGCTGGCCAACCAAAGATGCGAGGTAAAGGGCCGCTACTCAGCGACTTTTTACCTCGCATTTTTGCTTTCGCATAAAAGCCGTCAATTCGTCTTAATTTCATCTGTGAATCTTCATATTTCGTTCACATTCAATTGGTATTCTTTATACATCAGATAAATTCCTCCCAAGAATCATCTGACGAACATGTATTTCATTAGACATTCCTCCCTAAAGTAATCGTCTAATTCGCTCCACCAATGAGTTATAGTTTAATCGGTAGAACTGATCATCACTTGAAATTCCTCCCAAGAAAAATCAAGTTAGAGACACTAAATGATGATCAATGCGGGTTCAATCCCCGCTAGCTCGATTTTCCTTCCAAGAAAATGCAAAAAGGGTGATCATTATGGTCACCCTTTTTTTGTGGCGTTATTCAGATAACTTATTATTTATCACGTTTGATTGGTAATAAGCTCTTAAATAGTGCCACCATTGCGATTAAGAAGGCCCCAACCGCTGCCCAGACACCAGTCTTATTGGCGTCTGTTTGTGGTAAATCGCCAGCTTTACTGTTAGCATTTTGACTACCAGTTGTGTCACTAACACCCACATTTAACATATGATGGTTATTTTGACCACTATTCGATCCGTTATTCGTCAAATTATTGACGTTGTTTGAATTCCCTAGTTGCCCATTACCACCATTATTCGTTTGGCCACCATTACCGGCATTATTGTTGCCCGGATTATGACTACCGTTTGAATTACCATTCGTGGTCACCATTATGCGCAATAATCGTGACGATCAATCTTTGACCGGCTTTTAATTGCCCTGTTTTAACGATGAAATTGCCGTTGATATCAACCATACCGTATTTAACGGAACCATCAGGCATTGTCACGCTTGCTTCAAACGTTGTACCTTCAGGGAATGGCTTATTGATAGTGACTTTACCAGTCACTTGCGTATCGCCAGCTTTAACTGGATCAACACTTGGTTTGGCCACGACGTAGTTTTCTAGTGGGTTCGTCTCACCTGGATTACCGGTTTCAACGGTCACATTGACTTTATCGCTACCCTTTTCGTGATCGCCGTTATGTGCGATTATTTCGACCGTTAATTTGTCACCTGCTTTAACTGCGTCGATTGGTAATGTGAAGTTGCCGTTTGAATCAACTGTTACTTTCACTTGTTTACCGCTTGGCAATGTCACAACAGCTTCAAAAGTTGTCCCGTCTGGAATTGGCGTTACTAATTCGACTTTACCTGTCACTTTTGTGTCGCCAGCTTTAACTGGATCAACACTTGGGGTTGCCACGTCATAGGTTTCTAATGGGTCAGTGATTGGGGCTGCTTTAACAATCATTTCAGCGTTTGCACTGTTTTTCGTGAAAGTGCCATTTTTAGCAACAATTTTAACCAAGACTTTTTGATCAGCCGTTAGCGCCGTTGTATTAATTGTAAATTTGCCATCCGGTGCCACTGCGCCAGAATCAAGTCTCACAGCGCGTGTCCGACCGTTTGGTAAAACAATTACTGCTTCAAAGGTTGTGCCTTCTGGCCAATCTGGATCCAGTTGAACTTGTCCACTAACTTGTGTTTCACCCGCAACACCTTGCTTAATCGTCGGCGTTGCCACGTTGTAATCAACTAATGGATCTGTTTCTTCTTTTTCAGAGACAGTGACCGAAGCAGATTGACTTTCTTTCATATTCGCACCATTTGTTGCGACTACTTTAGCGGTATAGGTTTGACCCGCCACTAATGCATCGGTCGTTAATTCGAACTGACCACTACTATTGATGGTTGTCTCTTTCGTCGTTCCATCTGGTAATGTAATCATTGCTTTAAAACTAGTCCCATTTGGAATTGGTTGGACTAATGTAACTTGCCCCTTGATTGCCTTATCGCCCTCAACTGCCAGTTGCATCATCGGTGTTGCCACGTCGTAATTTTCAATCGGATTAGTTGGTAAACCTGCATCAACCGTCAAACTGACTGTCTGACTGTCTTTCTTGAAGTTCCCGTTAATCGCAGTTACTTTAGCTGATAGTATTTCACCGGCTGTCAACGGTTTTGTACCAACTGTAAATTCACCAGATGGCAAGATTGTCGCTGTCGTCGTTGTGCCATCTTGTAATGTCACGCTCGCTTCAAATGTTGTGCCTGCTGGTGCTGGTTGTTTCAACGTCACAGAGCCACTGACATGTGTTTCGCCCGCTTTAGCCGGATTCAATACTGGCATATTGACATCGTAATCAGCGAGTGGATTTTGTTCAACTGCCGGACCAACGTTGACCGTTACTAGCGCACTATCTTTAGTATAAATACTATTCTTAGCGGTTACCTTAACCGTTAGTTAATCACCCTCAGTTAAGTTGCCGGTCACGATTGTAAAGTGCCCGTTTTCATCAACTGTGGCTGTTTTTTGCGTGCCGTCAGCTAAGGTAACTGTTGCTTCAAAACTTGTGCCTTCTGGAATCGGTTCTGCAAGCACAACTTGACCAGTGACACTCGTTTGATCAGCCGTTACCGGGTCAACTGTTGGTGTCCCAACTTCGTAATCCGCAATGGGATCCGTTGGTAATTTTTGACTCACTTTTTGGTAAACGACACTACTATCCTTGGTAAATGTACCGTTAGTTGCGACCACCTTTACAGCAACCGTCTCATCGGCAACTAAGGCCTCCGTTGGTACGGTAAATTGACCATCTGCACCAATTGCAACGGATTTAGTGGTCCCGTCTGCAAGTGTCAC
The DNA here is from genome assembly GCF_033176295.1 of Latilactobacillus sp. Taxonomy (NCBI): domain Bacteria; kingdom Bacillati; phylum Bacillota; class Bacilli; order Lactobacillales; family Lactobacillaceae; genus Latilactobacillus; species Latilactobacillus sp. The sequence continues at coordinate 70,863 of NZ_JAMQEX010000002.1, read as the reverse complement.
AATCGCTTCAAAAGTCGTCCCATTTGGAATCGGAATCCCTAGGTTAACCTGGCCTTTAACTGCCGTATCGCCTTCAGTTAATAGTGCTACGACTGGTGCATTAACCGTATAGTTTTCAAGCGGATTCGTTTCGACTGCTGCATCAACGGTTAATTGAACTGGATTACTGTCTTTTTGATAGCCGCTATTATAGGCAGTGATATGAATTTCTAATATATCATCAGCCTTTAATTCACCCGTTGTGACCGTAAAAGTACCGTCAGCTGCTACTTCAGCAGTTTTAAGTGTTCTGTCTGGCAACATAACCGTCGCTTCAAAAGTCGTGCCTGCTGGTGCTGGGTTCGTTGTCAGATCAACCTTCCCAGTAACTGTCGTATCACCTGCAGAAGCAGCGTCTACAACGGGTTGAGCAACCGTATAATTAGCTAATGGATTCGTATCCGTTGCTTGGGTAACCGTTACGTCGACTGAAGCACTATCCTTGGTATAACCACTATTTTTAGCAGTGATTTTAACCGCTAGAACATCATCAGCCGCTAATTGACCAGTTTCAATTGTAAATTGACCATCGGGACTAACATTGGCGCGTTTGGTGCTACCATCCGCCATTGTCACAACAGCTTCAAAAGTGGTCCCAGCTGGTATATCGGTTAGCGTTACTTTCCCTGTTAATTGTGTATCATCAGTCGTCATCGGATTAACATCCGGTGTGGCCACCGTATAATTTTCAAGTGGATTGGTTGGTACAGCTTCGCTAACCAATAATGAGGCTGGTGCACTTTCTTTTTGATAGATCCCATTTTGTGCGATTACTTTCACGGATAAACTTTCACCCGCAACTAACGCCCGCGTTGGAATTTCAAAATCACCGTTAGCCTGTACATCAGCCGCAACAGTTGCCCCATCAGGTAATTGCACTTCAGCTTTGAACGTTGTACCGTCTGGAATTGGGACCTGTAAGTTTACATGCCCGCTCACCTTAGTTTGCCCATCGGTTGCTGAATCCAAGGTTGGGGTTGTCACTTGATAATTAACTAATGGATCAGTTGGTAGCGCGTCGGCCACTGTTGAGTTGACCGCGGCCCCTTCTTTGGTAAATTGACCATTAATGTCTGTAATATGTATGGCTAATTGACTACCCGCAACTAGCGGATCCTCTGTATTAACTGTAAAATCGCCGTTTGCTTGCACATCTGCCTTAACTTGACGACCACCAGGAAGTGTCACCGTTGCCTCAAAAGTGGTATTATCTGGAATTGGCGTCTTCAAGTCAACGTGACCCTTAACGCTCGTATCACCAGCAAAAGATTTTTCAACTGTTGGTGTTGCCACATCATAGTTTTCGATTGGATTCTCGATTGGTGCATCAGCAACCGTCACCGTTACATTCGCACTTGGTTTTGTGAACTGACCGTTTGTTGCCACGACTTTTACTGCCACATCTCCGGCGACTAATGGATCAGTATCGATACTAAATTTACCGGTCGTTGTGTCTACATCAGCACTGACTTCAGTGCCGTTCGCTAAAGTTGCGACGGCTTTAAACGTCGTACCAGCTGGGATTGGTTGATTTAATGTCACTTGGCCATCTAATTTCGTATCCCCAGCTGTTGCGGGATCAACTGTCGGGGTTGCCACATCATAGTTTTCGATTGGATTTTCAGTTGATGAATCGGCGACTGTGACCGTCACGTTGGCACTTGGTTTCGTGAACTGACCGTTTGTTGCCACGACTTTTACTGTCACATCGCCGACAATTAATGGATCGGTGCCGATACTAAATTTACCGGTCGTCGTATCCACGTCAGCGCTGACTTCTGTCCCATTCGCTAAAGTTGCGACGGCCTTAAAGGTTGTGCCAGCTGGAATGGGTTGTGCCAATGTCACTTGGCCGTCTAATGACGTATCGCCTGCTGTCGCAGGATCAACTGTCGGGGTTGCCATATCATAGTTTTCGATTGGATTTTCAGTTGATGAATCGGCGACTGTGACCGTCACGTTGGCACTTGGTTTCGTGAACTGACCGTTTGTTGCCACGACTTTTACTGTCACATCGCCGACAATTAATGGATCGGTGCCGATACTAAATTTACCGGTCGTCGTGTCCACATCACCACTGACTTCCGTTCCGTCCGCCAAGATTGCAACAGCCTTAAAGGTGGTGCCAGCTGGAATTGGTTGTTTTAATGTGCCTTGGCCGTCTAATTTCGTATCGCCCGCTGTCGCAGGATCAACTGTCGGGGTTGCCACATCATAGTTTTCGATTGGATTTTCAGTTGAAACATCACTAACCGTTGATTCAACCGCTGTACTTTCTTTTGTATATTGGCCGTTAGTTGCCACCACTTTTGTCGATAAAATTTGACCAGCTGTTAAAGCCCCCGTATCCACGACAAACGTTCCGTCAGCCTGCACTGCCGCAGTCTTAGTTGTGCCATCATCCAGGGTTACAACTGCTTCAAAAGTGGTGCCAGCTGGAATCGGTTCTTTTAAAATCACATTACCAGCGACTGTTGTTTGCCCCGCCACTGGTCGGGTTACCGTTGGCGTTGCCACATCATAATTTTCAATCGGGTTAGTCGCAGTCGTTGGGAAATTCAATGTTACTGCTTCCCCTTCTTGCTCAATCGCGGTCAAAATGTCTGCTGAAATTAAGGCATTATTAATGGCTGCTGCTTTCACCGTAGCAGTTGGCACACCCGGATCACTAACCGTCGTATGCAAGGTCCCACTAGCTGAGCCTAATAAATTACCACTCAAAGCACTATCTAAAATTGTTGACGTACCACCGGCAATCGCATCGATCACTTCAAAAAGTTCGGCGCTCGCTTTTTGAAGCGCTTTCACTAAAGTCTCAATTAGGATATTGTCCGAATGAACGGCTGCAATCGCATCCCGGAGACTATGGAATAAGGCTGCGTAAGCTTGGTGGACATAACGCCCAAATCCTTGCGTAAAGTCGACCGAAATTGTTTTGCCATCCGGGGAGACATTAGCAGTTACCGTTTCTTGATAACTACCTAAACTTTGAACTTGCTTCAAATCATCAAAGGCTGCAACTACTGCTGGAATTTTTAAAGCCTTATCCAATGCAGTAATCGCTAAGCCTAACGCATCAAATAACGGCTTAACACCTGGGATATCCCCGGGTGTAATTGGTAAAAGATCAGCTTGAATATCAACTGTACTACCACCAACAACCTTCCCCTGAAGTGAAGCGGGTAAAGCATAAACTAACACCTTTTTATCCGCAACACCGACTGTGGCGACACCTTGTCCTGTGTAGTTTAACGATAAATCAAAGTTCCCCTCTGCATTAGGGGTCATTTGTGTCCCCGTTGTCGAGGTTAAACTCGCATTTTGTAAAATCGAGACATCAGCTAAGCCGGCCCGTGGATTCACCTGGCTCGCTTGCGCCCGATTTTGATTAATGACAAAGACACTTGCCACCCCAACACCACTATTTAGTAATAATAACGTACCACTACAGACATACAATGTCCGCCTGAGCATTTTCTTACGACTAACCTTTTTCATATGGCAACACTCCTTTCGTATAATCTCAAATTAACATTCACAAAACACAAAAGGCAATTATGTGCTTATGGTAATTATTAGTTATAAAAAAATAACACAAAAAAGCCCCCATGACTAAATTAGCCACAGGCGCTTATTTTAATGCTAATATACGACCTCCAATTTAATAATCCTATTTTTCTGCTTGTTAATTATTTTACTGCTTTTAAGAGTTGGCCAATCCGTGTTTTAAACGCGTTCAAAAAGCGAGGGGTATCGACTTGAACGCAGACAGCCGTTCTCGTTTTCGGATCGTCCAAGCGAGCATTGTCGCCGATTGTCCGACCGCGCGAAGGCCCTTCGACCTCTGTTTTCAGATTCAATGGGAAGGTTGTCACGAGACTGGGATCAATTGCTACCGCAACTGCTAATGGATCATGTAAGGCACAACCATGTAAATGAGGTGATGTTACTTCATACGCCTTAATATAATAATCAACCATATCAGCATAGGCTTTGGCCGCATCCGTTGCAAGTTCCCGCCATTCCTGGGTATCCGTCTTAGTGAAGAGTGTTCTGAGTGTCACATCTAAGCCGACCATCGTGACTGGTAACCCACTCTTGAAAAGTAAATCAGCTGCTTCTGGATCTTGACTAATATTAGCTTCCGCATATGGCGAAACATTCCCACAAACTGTGAGCGCGCCACCCATGATGACAATTTGTCCCACTTTTTGAAGCGTTGGTAAATCCTTTTGAATTGCTAATGCTAAATTCGTCATTGGTCCAGTCGCGACAATGCTGAGATCAGCCCCATACTGTTGACAAGCAGCTAGTATAAAATCAACGGCTGATTGACTAGCGGCATCCGCATGCGGTTGTGTTAAATGTATTTCGCCGACCCCATCTTGCCCGTGGATTTCCGCACTAATTGGTAACACACTAAAGTCGTTAGTCGTCGTAGAATGACCAGCCCCTAAATAAACAGGGATTTCTGGATGGCCCAATAAATGTAAGATTTGTTGACTATTGACGACACTTCTTTCCGTCAAAACATTGCCATATTCTGAGGTAATGCCAATTAATTCAACTTCTGGTGAACCCAATGCATAGGCAACCGCCAAAGCATCATCAATCCCAGTATCTAAATCTAAAATCATTTTGTGTGTCATTTTACAACTCCTCCTAAACTTTGTGAACGCTTTTTTGGTACTAACTTTAGTGTACCGCATTGCGCGAACAACGTAAATTCTAAACTGTAATCCAACCGATTATTCTTAAATTTGTTTAAATTTAACTAAATCACACTAAAATTCGGAGGTATTTTGATTCTTTTACCGTATTATTTGTTAAGCTGAACTTTACTATCAATTGGGAGGCAATTCATTGGCAACAATCACGTCTAAAATACGGATCGGACTAGTTTTCAGTGGCCTGTTAGTGCTACTGACCGGCTGTGGCCTACATCAAAGCAGTCAAGCACCCGCTCGCACCTGGGAAACTAACCAAGAAGAACAACAACGGCAAAGTCGCTTCATTAAAAAAATCGGTCAAAATGCTAAATTGGTCTATCAAAAAAAGCATCAGGTTTTACCTAGTATTATTATCGCGCAAGCCATTATCGAATCTGACTGGGGGCGCAGCGATTTAGCAACCAAGGCCAATAACCTCTTTGGTGTTAAGGGCCAATATGCGGGCCAGCAAATCCTAATGAACACCGATGAATACGAGAATAATCAACGGACAACCATTAAAGATTACTTCAAAGTTTACCCTTCTCTTGAAATCGCGATTCAAGATCACAGTGATTTTCTGAGTGTTGGCACTTACGCGACACTCACCAACCTCACTAATTATACGGAACAAGCCGACCTCTTACAAAAAGCTGGTTATGCCACTGATCCTAACTACGCAACTAAAATTAAAAAGGCAATCCAAGACTATGACTTGGCGGAATATGATGCTTAAATTAGAAAACGCCTGATATCGGTTAATTGATATCAGGCGTTTTCTAATAGAATTGACGAAGGCCACCTATTTCTAGGTGGCCTTCTAATTAATTTCGCATATTAAATTCTGACATAATGTCGGGGCGCCAGTCACTAATTGGCGCCGCTCGCTAGTACTAAATCGCTAACGGTTAAGGCATGTTCATATGCCGGTTTTATTTTTGGGTTAATGCAATTATGTCTCAATTCTTGTGTTTCTAAATATTTTCTCGTTTAAACAGCGTAAGCCGCCTCTTTACACTACTTGTAACTCCAGGGTTACTCCAGTTGATTAAAGTCTTCAAACAATACTTGATACTACAGTGATACGTGCTGATTAACTAATAAACAGTATATCATATTTGGCATGGGATTGCACCCTACATAATTAATCAGTATTTAGGGCTTACCATTTGACCATAGTTGACCTTTGCTGTAAAATTTGGTTTATAGATTATTGGGAGGATTAACCAATTACTTTGGTTAAACATACCTTCCCAGCTTTATATAAGGAGGCAATTCAATGTTAGTACCGACAGTTATCGAACAAACATCTCGTGGCGAACGCGCCTACGATATTTATTCTCGTCTATTAAAAGACCGGATCATCATGTTATCTGGTGAAGTAAACGACCAAATGGCTAACACAATCATTGCGCAATTACTATTCTTAGATGCGCAAGATTCAGATAAGGATATTTCAATCTACATCAACTCACCTGGTGGTTCTGTGACAGCCGGTTTGGCTATCATGGACACAATGAACTTCATCAAATCTGACGTTCAAACCATCGCTATGGGGATGGCTGCTTCAATGGCCAGCGTTTTACTTTCAGCTGGGACAAAAGGCAAACGTTTTGCATTGCCTAACTCAACAGTCTTGATTCACCAACCTTTAGGTGGTGCACAAGGCCAGCAAACTGAAATTGAAATCGCTGCTCGCGAAATCTTGAAGACCCGGAAACGCTTGAACCAAATCTTGGCAGACAATTCCGGCCAAACATTCGAAAAATTACAAGCAGACACTGATCGTGATAACTACATGACAGCCCAAGAAGCAAAAGATTACGGTTTGATTGACGACATTATGGTTAACCAACCAAAATAGCTGCTGACTCAAACGCTTTGACTTTGAGGATTAACAAAAATGGCAATTATGGTGTTTTTCAACCATGATTGCCATTTTTAGTTTAACCGGAAAAGGTAGTTTGAGGAAGCACGTTTTCATTCTGGACATTAATTCAAACAGGACACCTCAAGTTTAATCCTTGTGGTGTCCTTTTTTGCCGCGTATTTGCTATACTTAGTTTAATACAGAGGAGGTTTTATGATGGATATTAGTATTATTAAAAGTGATCAAGTGACAACTGAAGGTGGGATTGTCATTGGCCACCCTGAAGCACCCGTCACATTTGTTGAATTTTTGAATTTAGCTTGTCCCTATTGTCGCAAATGGTTCCTCAAATCCGAGGAACAGCTCACTAAGGCCGTTGAAGCCGGTCAAGTACGACGAATCATCAAACCTTATAACAAGGATAAAGATGATCTATTAATCGGTAACCTCGCCCATACTTACCTACCCTTCGATCAACCCGCTATTGCTTTAAACGCTATCCATTTTCTCTACACGCATCAAAAAACGTGGCGCCCTGATTTATCGGATTCTGAATTCGATAAATACATGCAGGCTAACCTTAAACTAAGTCCACTTGATAATACCGTACAGTTAGCGGCCATTGTTGACGAAGCTCAAGCTGCCAATATCAAATTCGTCCCAGCAATCATCGCTGGTGAACACATCTTTGATGAATCAATAACACCAGAAGAACTCGATATGATTTTACAAGCTCAATAAATAAAGTGCGCCCCTGATTTACTCAAGGACGCGCTTTTTAATATAAAAAGCGGTCAAGGTCCTTTACAACAAGGATTTTGACCGCTTAATTTTTGCACTCATCGTTATTTGCTTTAAGCAAATCGATCAGTATCAGCTTGAATAGCATTTAAATGTTTTTCGACTTCGTTCATGCTTTGACGTAAGTCATGATATTTGTCGCTTGTGAAATCTAGGTAGTTGACACAGTTACCAACACGTTCGTAAATTTCAAGTTTTTGCGATTCTGCTTGCTCTGTTAATGAAACATCAACGCGACGTTCATCGTCAGATGCGCGCTTACGATCAACCCAACCATCCGCTTCTAGGCGTTTCAATAATGGTGTTAATGTCCCACTATCTAATTCTAAATGGTGGCCTAATTCCTTAACTGACATTGTCCCATGTTCCCACAATGCTAACATTGCGATGAATTGTGGATAAGTTAAGCCATAAGGTTTTAAGACCTTTCCGTAAAAATGGTTGTAAGCTTTCTGTGCGCGATAAATCGAAAAGCATAATTGCTCATCTAATAATACTGGTTTAATCATATGTTTTCCTCCCCGGAAACCCGTTAGTTTATAGTGTACACAATTTAATTGCGAAAGTCAATGCTTGTGCACTTATTAACGATCATTTCTTCTAAATGACTTTTTGTTGGTAACCTTCAGCCAATTGATTTAATTTTCTTAAACGATGGTTAATCCCTGATTTTGAGATTGCCCCACTCGGCATCTTTTCACCAAGTTCTTTCAAAGTAATGTCCGGAAATTCCAACCGTAATAATGCAATTTCCCGCAGCTTCGCGGGTAAATTATCTAGTCCTACTGAATCCCTTAAATACTCGATATTTTCAATCTGTTTAGCAGCCGCATCAATCGTTTTATTTAAATTGGCTGTTTCACAGTTAACTAACCGGTTCACTGAATTACGCATGTCGCGTACAATTCGAATGTCTTCAAACTTCAACATCGCATTCGTGGCACCAATCACCTGTAAGAAATCAGCAATTTTTTCCGCTTCCTTCAAATAAGTAATATAACCACTGCGGCGAACCGTTGTTTTAGCGTTTAGCCCAAATCTATTCATCATCCGCACAATATCTTGATTGTGTTCTTCGTAGAGTGAATAAATCTCTAAGTGATACCGACTGGTTTCCGGATTATTAACCGAACCACCAGCTAAAAAGGCGCCTCTTAGATATGAGCGCACGCGCTGATCTTCATCAATGATATCCTCTGACACTCGTGTATGAATGGTAAACCCATCTTCAGCAACGATGTTTAAGTCGTTTAAAACGGTATTCGTATCATACTTGAGTCGCACAATATATTGATTGTTTTTCTTTAATTTCATTTTACGGCGAACCAATAACTCTGATTCAACCTGGTAATTTTGCTTTAATAAACTATAAATCCGGCGAGCGATCGCCGGATTTTCTGTCTGCACGTTCAAAACAAATTGATGGTTCATCAAGCTTAATGAACCATTCATTCTGATTAAAGCGGCCAATTCAGCACGTGCATGTTCTGGATGTACTTCGAGTTGCGTTAGCTCTTTTTTTACTTCACTTGCGTATGAAGCCATCCTTATTCACCTCGCTTAGTTGTATTAACCTGAAAGGCAAGATTCATAATTTCACTTGCGACCTTTTGACCATTATGGAAGACGCCATGATTATCGAGCTTTAAGAAATTATCCGAAATCACTCGGCAACCTAGTTGTCTCAGCCCATCAAAGTCATGTTCGACTGGCCATAAAATTTCATCATATTTTTGGTGATCCAAATAATTAGCTGGCACCTGACCAGTATTGACAAGAACTGTGTCCACCACATGTTGCCCTAGATGTTCATTCAAAACCCGGACATGGTCAGCATCTGTGAAGCGCTCGGTCTCGCCTTTTTGAGTCATGATATTACAAATGTAAATAACCTCGGCTTTGGTTTGCTTAACTGCCTCACCAAGATTTTTAATCATTAAATTAGGTAAAATGCTGGTAAATAGGCTTCCTGGACCGAGGACCACCACATCAGCGGCCATGATCGCTGCGACAACTTCTTGAACTGCGGTTGGTTCCTCTTGATCCTCAGGATCTGTCTTGGTCACCCAGACACGCTTAATTTGTTTGCGTGCTGCGGTAATTTCAGATTCACCGGCCAATTCTGTGCCATCTTGGAAAGCTGCATTTAGCGTTAAGGCCACATTAGCGGCTGGGTAAACATGCCCATCGACAGCCATCATTTCTGAAAGTCGTTGGACCGCGTCAAAGATGCCGGATTCCATTTCAGAAAGCGCCGCAATGATTAAATTACCAATTGCATGCCCTGAAAAGAAGGCATCATGTGATTTAAATCTATATTGAAAAATATCGAGCGTTAACTGTGGTAAATCTGATAAAGCCACCAAAACGTTGCGAATATCGCCAGGTGGCACAACGTTAATATAATCTCGAATCACACCAGATGAACCACCATCGTCTGCAACCGTTACAATGGCAGTCGCATCCGCATTTTGTTCACGTAAACTTTTTAGAATAACGGGTAAGCCTGTCCCACCACCAATCACAACCACCTTGGGACGACGACCTTTAATCACCCGGATTATGCGATTAGTAGCTGTCATGAGCGGTTCACCGATTCCTTTCGTTTCTTCATATCACGATGCGTCACATCAACTGGATAGTCAACGGCTAAATCATCCGCTAAACGTTGTGCTAATGCGACTGAGCGATGTTGTCCACCAGTACAGCCGATTGCAATCGTAACACTTGTTTTACCTTCTTTAAGATAACCTGGCATGATACTTTTCAATAGTGCTGTCAATTGTTGATAAAATTTTTCTGTTGCAGGTTGTTCCATAACGTAATCTCGGACTGGTTTATCTAACCCATTTAACGCTTTGAACTCCGCAACATAGTATGGATTAGGCAAGAAGCGCACATCCATCACAATATCAGCATCGATTGGCAACCCATATTTAAATCCAAATGACATCACTTCGATATGAAATGACGGATTATCAGAGGTCTTAAAGACCCGGAAAATCTGTTCCCGTAATTCGCGAGGTGATAACATTGACGTATTAACCACCATCTGAGATTGGTTTCTGATTTCAGTTAGTAATTCACGTTCCTTATGAATCCCATCCATTAAACGACCATTACGCGCAAGTGGGTGCGAACGACGCGTTTCTTTATAGCGAGAAACAAGTTCTTCATCAGAAGCATCTAAGAATAGAATCTTAGTTGTGACAAATTGGGTATTATCAAGCCCGGAAAGCATTTCGATAATCCCATCATAAAAGGCGCGCGAACGTAAATCGATCACTAACGCGATCTTTGTAACCTTACCGGATTCCTTCACTAATTCCCAAAATTTGGGTAATAATGAAGGTGGCATATTATCAACACAGAAATAGCCTAAATCTTCAAAACTCTGCATTGCAACGGTTTTACCCGCACCACTCATCCCAGTAATTACTACTAAATTCAATGTATCTGTCATTAGTCCCCACTCCTCGAATTATCGGTTATTCTATTGTAGCATTCCTGGCGTGTCATTGAAAGCAAACACGGCTATAAACATAAAAAAGTCTAAAACAACTGAATGTTGTTCTAGACTTTTCGCATTTATAAGCGGCGCGCAATTGCAATCACAATCGCATTGACACCAACAATCACAAAGTAAAAACCCAATAAAGTTGTCATTGTTACGGCTGCAACTACTGGATGCATTAATAATAACGAACCAACAATCAACCCTAAAACGTTTAATATGATTGATAGCATATATAAGCCCATGTTAAATTGCTTCAAATGGCTCACATTTAATAGACCAACAACCGCATCTAACAAGAACCAGATTGCAAACATATAACTCATTGTGAAGATACCCGCTGGAATATTAAAGATGAATAATAACCCAATCACAATATCTAAAATAGCATTAATCAACATCACGGTCGCCCGGATACCCGTATCTTGTCTTAACTGGCCGTAAACACTAATTTTAGCCACTCCCCGGATAATTGCAGCCACCGCCACAATGATGACTAAGCCGGATAATGTTGCTTGGGGCTTATTCAATAAGAAATACGCTCCAATTAGGAAAATAATGCCGGTCATTAGTTCTGACCAATCAAAGCGCCAATCATTTCTTCTAAACATCTTACCACCTCTTCCTATCTAATAAATCTATCATACTTTTTTTGGAAGCAATGCTCAATAACTTTAGTAAAAAGAAACCCATCAAAAAAGCTGAGCCTAAAATAGGACTCAGCTTCATGACTATTCTTGTGCCGCTAATGTGCGGGCGGTATCCCGTTCTAAAATTGGTTTCAAGTAGCGCCCCGTATAGCTTTCTGCAACGTTCACTAACGTTTCAGGTGTGCCAGTCGCAACGATGGTGCCACCTTTGTCACCGCCTTCTGGTCCTAAATCAATGATATAATCAGCTGTTTTAATCACATCTAGATTATGTTCGATGACTAAAACCGTGTTGCCTTCATCAACCAACCGTTCTAGTACGCCTAACAACCGTTTGATATCATCCGTATGCAAACCAGTTGTTGGTTCGTCCAAGATATACAAGTTCTTACCTGTTGATTGCTTTTGTAATTCAGAAGCCAATTTCATCCGTTGGGCTTCTCCACCAGATAAGGTTGTTGCCGATTGGCCCAATGTTACATAACCTAAACCAACATCGACGATTGTTTGTAGTTTACGGGCAATCTTAGGAATATTTTCGAAGAATTCAGTTGCTTCAGAAACGGTCATATCCAAAATTTCAGCAATATTCTTGCCTTTGTAAACCACTTCTAAAGTTTCTGAATTATAACGGCTACCATGACAAATTTCACAAGGGACATAGACATCCGGTAAGAAATTCATTTCAATCTTGATAATCCCGTCACCCTTGCAGGCTTCACAGCGACCGCCCTTCACATTAAAACTAAAACGGCCCTTCTTGTAGCCTCGTAACTTCGCTTCATTGGTTTGGGCGAATAAATCACGGACATTATCGAAGACTCCAGTATAAGTGGCTGGATTACTCCGCGGTGTCCGGCCAATTGGACTTTGGTCGATATTAATCAACTTCTCAAGATTTTGATAACCCGTGATAGTCTTATACTGCCCCGGTTTAGCTGAATTACGATTCATCTTTTGCGCAAGGGCCTTCTTCAAAATCGTATTCACTAATGTTGATTTACCCGATCCAGAAACTCCGGTCACGGCGACAAATTCACCTAATGGAAAATCAACCGTTAAATCTTTTAAATTATTTTCAGCAGCGCCAGTTACCCGCACCTTTTTACCATTTCCTTGACGCCGTTTTAATGGTACCGGAATATAATCCTGCCCCGCTAAATAACGGCCTGTTAAGGAATTAGGGTTTTGTTCGACTTCCGTGGGTGTCCCAGCGGCCATCACTTCTCCGCCAAGGTCCCCAGCACCTGGGCCAATATCAATTAGGTAATCGGCTGCTCGCATCGTATCTTCATCATGTTCAACCACGATTAAGGTGTTCCCTAAATCGCGCATCTTCTTCAAAGAACCGATTAACCGGTCATTATCACGTTGATGCAACCCAATTGAAGGTTCGTCTAAGATGTAAAGCACGCCAGATAAGTTCGACCCAATTTGCGTGGCCAAACGAATCCGTTGCGCTTCCCCACCGGAAAGCGTGCCAGCAGAACGACTCAACGTCAAATAGTCTAAGCCGACATTAATCAAGAAAGTTAGGCGGTCATGAACTTCTTTCAAAATGGGTTTCGCAATCACTTGATCTTTTTCAGAAAGTTCAAGGTTATCGAAGAATGGAAGGCCATCTTTGATCGCATTGTCTGAGACTTCAGCGATATCTTGGCCACCGACTTTAACCGCCAAAGCTTGGCGATTTAGTCGCTTCCCGTGACACGTTTGACACGTTAATTCCGTCATATAAGTGCGCATCTGCGTCCGTGTGAAATCACTATTCGTTTCACGATAACGCCGATCAATATTGCTGAGGACCCCTTCAAAAGGCACTTCAACATCGCGAACGCCCCCAAAATCATTTTCATAATGGAAGTGGAATTCTTTGCCTTGTGAGCCGTTTAAGATGATATCTTTTTGACGAGGTGTCAACTTACTGAAAGGACGGTCCATATCAATTTTAAAGGCCGTGCAAGCTTGTTCTAACATTTGTGGGTAGTATTGCGAACTGATTGGGTTCCAAGGTGCAATCGCCCCTTCACGCAATGTTTTACTTGTATCCGGCACAACGAGGTCTGTATCAACTTCTAGTTTTAAGCCCAAACCATCACATTCAGGACAAGCCCCAAATGGCGCGTTAAATGAGAATAGCCGTGGTTCTAATGCCCCAACTGTAAACCCACAGATTGGGCACGCATAATGTTCAGAGAACAAGAGTTGTTCGCCGCCAATTACATCGGCTGTCGCATACCCATCAGATAGTCTCAAGGCTGCTTCAAATGAATCAAATAACCGTGAGCGCACCCCGTCTTTAACGACAATTCGATCAACGACAATATTGATATCATGTTTCTTATTCTTATCTAATTCTAGGTCGGTGCTAACATCCATCACTTCGCCATCCACTTGAACACGCACATAGCCTTCACGTTGAATCTTCTCAAAGATTTTTTTATGTTGCCCTTTTTTGCCACGAACGATTGGTGACATAATTTGGAGTTTAGTCCGCTCCGGTAAAGCCAATACCCGGTCAACCATTTGTTCTACTGATTGGCTACTGATTTCAGTCCCATCGTTGGGACAGATGGGTTGACCAACTCGGGCCCACAATAAGCGGAGATAGTCATTGATTTCAGTGACTGTTCCGACTGTTGAACGTGGATTCTTAGAGGTCGTCTTTTGGTCAATCGAAATCGCTGGACTTAACCCGTCAATTGAATCAACATCCGGTTTATCCATTTGCCCCAAGAACTGACGGGCATATGCTGATAAACTCTCAACATACCGCCGTTGTCCTTCTGCATATAACGTATCAAACGCTAACGAACTCTTCCCAGAACCAGATAATCCAGTGATAACCACCAACTTATCTCTTGGAATCGTAACGTCGATATCCTTTAAATTATGGGCGCGTGCGCCGTGAATTACTATCTTATCATTTGCCATACTTGACCTCTAATCTATTTCACTTTTTAATTCTAGAATGGTATCGCGCAATGTCGCCGCTTGTTCAAAATCAAGTTTCTTAGCTGCTAAGCGCATCTGTTCGGATAGTCGTTCAACCATTTCTAGTTTTTCAGCCTTCGACATGTTCTCTAAATCAATCTCATTGGTCATCTTAATTTCTTCTGGATGTTCAACCGATTGTACCATTGAAATTGCATCCCGAATTGGTTTAATAATCGTCTTCGGTGTGATATTGTGGGCGGCATTATATTCTTCTTGAATTGTCCGTCGACGTTTAGTCTCATCAATTGCGTGGCGCATTGAGTCTGTAATCTTATCGGCATACAACAAGACTTGTCCATTTTCATTACGAGATGCCCGGCCAATGGTTTGGATTAAGGACCGTTCACTACGTAAGAAGCCTTCCTTATCCGCATCTAAAATTGCCACTAAGGACACTTCAGGCACATCAATTCCTTCCCGTAATAAGTTAATCCCAATTAAGACATCGAATTTACCCAGTCGTAAATCACGGATAATTTCCGTTCGTTCCAACGTCTTGACATCACTATGCAAGTACCGGACTTTGATGCCCAGTTCCTTGAGATAATCGGTTAAATCTTCCGACATTTTCTTGGTTAAAGTTGTAATGAAGACCCGTTCGTTCTTTTCAATGCGATCATTGATTTCACCGACTAAATCATCAATCTGACCCATGATTGGTCGCACTTCAATATTAGGATCCAACAGGCCGGTTGGCCGAATAATCTGATCCACTTGAATATCGGTTTGTTCCGCTTCATAAGGCCCTGGTGTGGCCGACACATACATAATTTCATTCACGTGCTCTTCGAATTCTGGCAACGTTAAGGGGCGGTTATCTAACGCACTTGGTAACCGGAAACCATAGTCAATCAACATTTGTTTCCGCGCACGATCACCGTTGTACATCCCCCGAATTTGGGGCATAGTGACATGGGATTCATCAATCATCATGATGGAATCCTTTGGGAAGAAATCTAGCAACGTGTAAGGCGGTTCGCCGGCTTGGCGGTCTTCCATATGGCGTGAGTAATTTTCAATCCCAGAACAATAACCCATCTCTTGCATCATTTCAAGGTCATAGTTTGTCCGTTGTTCAAGACGTTGTGCTTCTAGTAACTTACCCTCGCCTTTTAAAACAGCTAGCCGTTCGGCCAATTCAGCTTTAATACTTTCAATGGCTTTTTCCATTTTTTCATCATTCGTCATAAAATGCGTTGCGGGGAAAATGGCAACGTGTGACCGTTCACCAATCACTTCACCCGTTAAAGCATCCACTTCGACAATTCGATCAATTTCATCGCCAAAAAATTCAACGCGCAGCGCATGATCATCACGAGAAGCTGGGAAAATTTCAACCACATCACCGCGCACTCTAAAGCGCCCCCGTTGAAAATCTATATCGTTACGTTCAAATTGAATATCAACTAACTGACGTAATAGGTCGTTACGTTCAACTTCCATTCCTGGACGCAGTGACAAGACGTGATTTTGGTATTCACGTGGATCCCCTAACCCAAAGATACAAGAAACAGAGGCCACAACAATCACATCGTTGCGTTCTAATAACGAACTCGTCGCTGAATGCCGTAGTTTATCGATTTCATCATTAATACTCGAATCTTTTTCGATATACGTATCACTGGAAGGCACATAGGCTTCTGGTTGGTAGTAATCATAATAACTCACGAAATATTCAACCGCATTGTTAGGAAAAAACTGCTTAAATTCCGCGTACAGTTGACCGGCCAATGTCTTATTATGCGAAATAATCAACGTTGGTTTGTTGAGATTCTTAATCACGTTGGACATTGTAAAAGTTTTCCCGGTCCCAGTAGCGCCCATCAAGACCTGTGCCTTAGCACCTGCCTCAAAATTCTTCGTTAAGGTTTCAATTGCAGCAGGTTGATCGCCAGCAGGTTCATATGGTGCGACTAAGTCAAATAGGTTATCGTTCTGTCTATCAATCATGAATTGCCTCCAGTGCCGTTTTATTGCGATAAAAGAAGCGCCTGATACAAAACGGGGTTTTGTACCAGACACCTTCTTAAATGACGCATTTGTAAGTTGTCAGTGATCATCTGCGCGTGGTGATTAAGCCACTGAACAGATGCCCTCTTTTTTATCAATTACCATTCTAACATACCGAACGTATTTTCGCCACACTAGTGAACTAGCCTAGTTTGACAACGTTTGACGGACCAATTGCGTCAGCTTACCACGATCGGCAAAATCCTCACTCAACAGGTCTGGCAGCATTTTTCGGATGAAATATTGCGCACTAGCTAGATTTTGATATTGCATAATGGTTTTTAAACTTTCCGCGAAAATTTCCAAAAAGGCATTCTCTGGATTCCCCTTTTCAATCTCACCAAATGATTCATAAAGCAAGTCAATCTTATCAGCGACTGCCAACAATTGGCCTTCCAAGGTTTCGTCTTTCCCTTCACTCAAACGCCGTTTATAGCGTTCTTGTAAAAAGCCGGGAATTTCATTATTAATGAAATTATCCGTTAAAGAACTTTCGACATTGGCTAACATTGCCCGTAACTCATGGGTCGCATATTTAACGGGCGTTTTGATGTCCCCAATAAAACGCTCCGTATAATCGTGATTCAACGCTCGCTCGTACAAAACTTGCCAATTAATGGTTTGACCATTTTCTTCTTCGATATCCCCTAGTAACTGCGCAATCTCGCAAACCTTAAAAGAATGTGCTGCGACGGAATGTTCCTGGTACTTAAATAAGCCTGGTGCCCGGTTTAGTGTCTCCAAATTATTTAACCCTTGCAAATACTGATGCATACCCATTCGAAAAAAGCCTCCATTCTTACAAAAATAGACCGACTAACGATATAGTCCGCCTATTTGTTGCACTTATTATAGATAAATTCCGCGTCAATGTAAAATAGTAACCCTTTTTATGAGGATTTTGTTATTTAACAAGGGCTTGGATTGCTTTTTCAAAGTTAGCTAATTTCAAATCAGCCGTTGCTTCATCGTCAGCACAAGTCCCAACGTAGAATTTAACCTTAGGTTCTGTGCCACTTGGCCGAATTGCGATCCATGTGCCATCTTCTAAGTGATATTTCAAAACGTTTGATGTTGGTAAATTGATTGGTTCAGTGTGACCATCAGCAAATGTTTGCGTTTGTGTTTGGAAGTCTTCTGCTGAAGCGACTTTGATGCCGGCAAAATCAACAGGACTTTCTTCACGACATTTAACCATTAAGTCAGCCATTTGTTGTGGGCCGTTGACGCCTTCAAAATCAATCGCTGTCGTTTGTTCAGCATAGTAGCCATATTCAGCGTATAGTTCTTGAATACCGTCGTACAACGTCTTACCGTTTGATTTGTAATAAGCTGCAACTTCAGCTAATAGGACCAGCGTTTGGATGGCATCCTTATCACGGACAAATGGTTTAACTAAGTAACCGTAACTTTCTTCAAAACCAAACATGAAGGTATTTTCGTTTGTATCTTCAAAATGTTGGATTTGTTCTGCAATAAACTTGAAGCCTGTTAAGACGTCAATCATTTTAACATTATAACTAGCAGCAATCTTTGTTGCTAATTCTGTTGAAACGATTGATTTAACCGCAGCAGCGTTTGCTGGCAATGTGCCTGCATCTTTACTTGCTTGTAAAATATAGCGAAGTAAAACAGATGCGATTTGGTTCCCTGTCATTAATTGGTAGCTACCATCTGGTTGGCGTACGGCGGCCCCAAGACGATCGGCATCTGGATCAGTCGCAATTAAAAGGTCTGCTTTTTGCGATTTTCCAAGTTCGATAGCCATATCAAAAGTTTGCGGAAATTCTGGGTTAGGGAATGGTGTTGTTGCAAATTCTGGATCAGCAACGGCTTGTTCAGCCACCATTGTGAATTGTTCGAAGCCAGCTTGACGTAAAGCGCGTTCGCCAAGGACTTTCCCAGTACCATGAAGTGGTGTGTAAATTAATGACATTGTTTTACCAACAGTATCCACTAATTCTTGGTTGATCGTTACTTTTTTAACTTCTGCTAAATAAGCTTGATCGACATTTTCGCCAATTAAAGCCATGATGCCGGCTTCGCGTAAGGCCATTTCATCAGCAACTTCAATTGCAAATAGGTCTGATACCTGACGGATGTAGCTTGTAATCATATCAGATTCCTTAGGTGGCATTTGAGCGCCATCTTCGCCGTAAATCTTGTAGCCGTTGTATTGCTTAGGATTGTGGCTAGCGGTAATCATGATTCCTGCATAAGTATGTAGGTGACGGACCGTAAATGATAATTCAGGTGTTGGACGCAAAGCATCAAAAACGAATGTTGGAATTTGATGTTGGCCTAAAACGCGTGCTGCTTCGTGTGCAAAAGTTTCTGATTGGTAACGTGAATCAAAACTAATCGCAACCCCACGTTTTTTAGTTGCTTCTGGTAAAGTTTCCATGAATTGGGCAAGGCCTTCTGTTGCTTGACGAACTGTATAAATATTCATGCAGTTAATCCCAGGGCCTAAGAGACCACGCATACCAGCTGTCCCGAATTCCATTGGCACACTGAAGGCTTTTTCAAGCGCTTCTTCATCGTTTGCCATATTGTCTAAAGCTTCTCTTAAAGGTAAGTCCATTTTTGTTTGATTATTCCAAATTGCATAATTATCTTGCCAGCTCATTTTGTAACCCCCACATTTGTTATAAAATCTCACTGTAATTATAGCATATATCAAACGCTTTCCCTAGGGCATCAAGTGTTAAGAAACTTAAAAAAAGCACCGATCCATTTTTTATGGACCGGCGCTTTCATTGGTATAGCTCATTTAAACGTTCTTTAAATACTTTGAATATATTTGAAGACTTCTTGGCCAGCTATGCCGCCGTCACCGACTGCTGTTGTGATTTGACGTAAGTCTTTTTCACGAACATCGCCGATTGCAAAGATTCCAGGGACACTGGTTGCCATGTGGTCGTCTGTTTTAACCCAACCGGCTTCCGTTAAAATACCTAGGTCTTTGAAAGCACTTGTCATTGGGTCAATACCAACGTAGATGAAGACACCACTTGCTGGTACTCCTTTAGTTTCGCCACTTTCCTTATCAACATAAGTAACAGCAGCTACTTTTTTATCATCGCCTTCAATCGTTTTAACTTGTGCATTCCAGACAAAAGCCATCTTATCGTTAACAAATGCGCGATCTTGTAAAATCTTTTGCGCACGTAGTTGATCACGACGGTGAATGACCGTTACTTTGCTAGCTAATTGTGTTAAATAAAGGCCTTCTTCAATCGCTGAGTCACCGCCACCGATGACAACGACTTCCTTGTTCTTGAAGAACGCACCATCACAGACGGCACAGTATGAGACCCCGCGGCCACCATATTCGTCTTCGCCAGGAATGCCAACCTTCTTATGTTCAGAACCCGTTGCGATAATCACTGCCCGTGCTTGGAAGTCACCTTCATCCGTGTGGACTAACTTAAACTCACCTTTATCTTCGATACTATTAACGGTGCCATAACCGTATTCAGCACCAAATTGTGTGGCACTCGCATACATTTTTTCGCCCAATTCGGGGCCCAAAATTGACTTAAAGCCAGGATAGTTTTCGACCTCTGCCGTATTATTCATTTGACCACCATAAATCCCCCGGTCCAACATTAAAACAGATAGGTTCGAACGTGATGCATAAAGCGCCGCGGTCATCCCGCCGGGGCCAGCACCGATTACAATTACATCATAACTTTTAGCCATTTTGCATAATCTCCTTACTTTTATCAAGTTACTTCTAATAGAGTGTATCTTACCCGTTATTAAAAAAAAAGTCCACCAAACTGTTTGCCCAGTTAGTGAACTTTCTACATTTATAGTTAACCTTTAATTTGCTTTAATTCTTGCAATAATTCAGTGGCTTCAGCTTCAAAATCTGCGTCGTCACTTTGTAAGTAAGCTTTCGCTAATTGATAGCTCTCTTGCATCTGCCCTAAAAAAGCGTACGCCGTTGCTAAAAAATACTGTAATTCCGGATGTGTCTGGTAATTGACGCTTGGAATTTCTTCCAATGCAATCACAGCACCGCGGTAATTACCGACCGATTCTAAACAAATTGCTAATTGGCAGACCACAAAGATATAATCGTCTTTTGTTTTTGCCAGTGACTTAGAGCGTTGTAGACAAGTAAGGGCTTTTTCATAATGAAATCGCTCAAATGCCTGCATGCCTCTATCAAAATAAAATTCACAAGTTGGTCTTACAGATACCAAATCGCCCATAAAGTAATCGGTTCTCCTTTAGTCAATTTATCAGCCTATGTCATCATAACATATTCGTTTTGCAGATGCGATACCTGTTTAAAATGATGGCGTTTTTATCAATTGAATTAATTAGTCTCTATTTAAAATCAATTTCTGGTTTACCAGAACGTTGCATCAAATTGCCAATTTCGGTGCGAATATCACAACCGCGATAAAGGACGTTGTAAATTGCGTTTGTAATTGGCATATCAACTGAGCGTTGTTGTGCTAATTCATAAGCGGCCTTACATGTTGCGACCCCTTCAACAACCATGCCCATATTTTCTAGAACATCATCTAACTTTTGACCTTCGCCTAAAGCATTCCCTGTTCGCCAGTTACGTGAATGCACACTGGTCCCAGTGACGATGAGATCGCCGACACCAGATAAACCGATGAACGTTAATGGGTTAGCACCCATGGCAACCCCTAAACGAGAAATTTCGGCTAGGCCTCGTGTCATTAAAGCAGCCTTCGTGTTATCGCCATAACCCAAGCCATGTAATGCACCTGCGCCTAAAGCAATTACGTTTTTCAAAGCCGCCCCCATTTCAACACCAATGACATCCGTATTCGTGTAAAGGCGGAAGTAATCATTCATGAAGATTTCTTGAATCCATTGGACTTGCACTAAATCAGTTGAAGCAGCCGTTAAAGTGGTAATATCCTTCATCGCAACATCTTCAGCGTGACTAGGACCTGATAAGACGACGATTCCATTGCGGACATCGGCTGGAATAGTTTCAGTTAAAGCTTCTGAAATTCGTTTATGACTCCCTTGTTCCAACCCCTTTGAGGCAGTGACAATCACGGGTTTCACCCCTTTGGCTTCTAGCACTGGCACGATTTGTGCTGCCACTTGGCGAATGACTTGCGTTGGAATAACGAATAAAACAACGTCCACCGCTTCAAACGCTTCGTTTAAATCTAAAGTTGCGTGTAAGCGTGGGTCAATCTTGAATTCGGGTAAATAATGCTTGTTAGTGTGTTGTTCGTTAATCTCTGCTACTTTCTCAGGATCATTCCCCCATAATTCAACGTGGTGGCCATTTTCTACTAATAGGTTGGCTAAAATTGTGCCCCATGAACCGGCACCTAAAACTGCAACATTAACTGTCATTAATCCTAATTCTCCTTTTATTTAACTGCTGAACGCAGTGTATTACCTTCTAAGTAGTCGGGTAACGGCTGTTGTTTACGCCGCCAGATCCACAGCCCAATCGCGCCAAAGAATAACACAAGTGATAGAATCTGTGACACACGTAATGGCCCGATAAATAAACTATCGGTCCGCATCCCTTCCACGAAAAAGCGGCCAAAGGCGTACCAAGCAACATAGCTCAATAAAATCTCACCTTGTTTAAACCAGCCTTGACGATGACGGACACTCATAATGATTATAAACCCTAAAACATTCCAAGTCGATTCATATAAGAAAGTTGGTTGGCGATAAGCCCCATCAATCAACATCTGTTCGGTTACCCAATTGGGCAAATGAAGCGTCTGTAGGAAGTGCAACGTCGTCTTAGCCCCGAAGGCCTCTTGGTTCATAAAATTCCCCCAGCGGCCGATTGCTTGGGCAATCATGACCGTTGGGGCCGCGATATCCAAAACCAACCATGGCGACAAGAAATGCTTATGACAATAGATAATGAACACGATTGTTGCGGCAATTAAACCACCATATATCGCAATCCCACCGTGCCAGATTTTAATAATCTCACTTGGATTGGCTTGGTAATAGGACCATTCAAAAATGACGTAATACAGCCGCGCCCCGATCAAGGCAAACGGTAAGGCCCATAAAATTAAATTCAAAATATCATCTTCACTGACATTGCGGCGCTTAGCTTCGCGCAAGGCCAACACGACGGCCAATACGACACCACTAGCAATGATCACGCCGTACCAATGAATTGCCAACGGCCCTAATTGTAGGGCAATCGGATTTAAAACACTTAATATTAGGTTCACGATAATCGCTCCTCATATTCAATTAAAAAAACTAGACTGAGTACTATCCTGTCTTTATAACAGTATAGCTCAATCTAGTCAGATGACCTACTATATTAAGGTACTTTTAACGTTTAAATTAGTTTTCGTCGTCAGAATTAGATTCGATTAACTTACCTAAGTTCGCTTCGAAAGTCTTCGTTGCATCATAGCCCATTGATTTGGCTCTAAAGTTCATCGCTGCAACTTCAATGATGATGGCCAAGTTACGCCCAACCTTAACGGGCACCGTGATCTTAGGTACCGGCACATCGAAAATCATTTGTTCTTCTGTATCGGAACCAAGACGATCGTACTTCTTATCTTGTGACCAGTTTTGTAAATGAACAATCAATGAAATTGATGTATCAGCCCTTACAGCACCGGCCCCAAAGAGGTTCATAACATCGATAATGCCAATTCCCCGAATTTCAAGTAAGTGCCGTAAAATCATTGGTGCTTCACCAACAACCGTCCGTTCATCTTGTTGGTACACATCAACCCGATCATCGGCGATTAAACGGTGGCCCCGTTTAACCAATTCAAGTGCAGTTTCACTCTTCCCGACACCAGAATCACCTGTGATGAGCACCCCTAAGCCATAGATATCGACAAGCACGCCATGCATTGAGCGCCGTTCAGCCAATTGGCCGTCTAAATAATCCGTCACTAAACTTGAAAGACGCGTTGTTGATAGATTTGACCCTAACACTGGAATACCGGATTCTTCAGCTGCTTGTAACATTTCCTTAGGTGGTTCTAAACTACGCGAAATTAAGAAACAAGGCGTATTTTCAGAAGCCATTCGCCGCATAATCATTAAGCGTTCTTCCGCCGTCATATTTTGCGTAAAAGAAACTTCCGTCATCCCAAATAATTGAATTCGTTCGTATGGGTAATAATTAAAATAACCAGTTAATTCGAGTCCCGGACGAGAGATATCACTCAACGTCACTGTTTTCTCTTTTAAATGAGCTTCCCCTGAGTACACTTGTAACTTAAGGTCCGTCACTAATCTTTCCATTGAAACACTATCCGCCATGATATACCGTCCTTCTTCTACTCTTATACGTACTATCATATTGCTTTTAGATACATTTTTCAACATTAATGTAGGCGTTTTCTTAAATTAATCTAAAAATAAAGCCTGTCATCAAATTTCTGATGCAGGCTTTATCATTAATAACGCTCTCTGCTAAATTGATTGCCAATGATCGTATTGGCAATTGATAGGATGAACGCCACGATAATCGCCGCGCCTAATCCAGAAAAGCCAAACGTCACGTTCGGGAAGGTGCTCCCTGAACTGACGAAGATTGACGTTAATTCCAACATAATCCCGTTAATCACTAAGCTGAAAAGGCCGAGTGTTAAAAACGTAATTGGAAATGAGAGAATATGCAAAATCGGTTTTACTAACACGTTTAAAATTGATAAGACAATACTTGCCACTAAGGCAACCAAAATCCCGTCAACATGAAATAGGCTTGGTAGTAAGCCCGAAATTGCGATAAATAAAATTGTATTCACTAAAACACGGGTCCAATAGCGCATTAAAAATCACTCCAGTTGTCATCATCGACTTTCACATCACGTGCTTCCTTACGGCCCCGAGCATCGCTCGGTTGGCTGTAATAAGCTTGATGTTGTTGTGCATGGTAATGGTGACGTGGTTTATTATGACCGACAATTAAGCGGTAAATGAGCCAGATCACTAGTAACGGAATCGCGAACTTGAAGAGAATCATCACTGAACCAATCAAGACGCCCATTACCGTAATGGCGAGAATAATCGCCAAGATTGGGACTAGGATTAATAGAAAAGGCACTAATATTCACTCCATTCATCGTGAGAATCGCGACGCGTTTGACTTGGCCGTTCCGGAATAACGAGGGCCAAGATAATATAGACGACAATCCCTGGGAAAGCTGCTGAGAAGATTGAGAACAAACAGTAGAGCACTCGAACCAATGTCGCGTCAACATTGAAGTATTCTGCTATCCCACCCATTACACCGGAAATCATCCGGTTATCTCTTGATTTATATAATCTCTTTTGTGCCATTATTCAGAAACCACCATTCATTATTTTTTAGTTTTCTTTGTCTTTTAATAAGATATTACCAGTTGTCGTGCCTAATGTTAATTGGGCTGCTTGCATATCTTCGTTGCGGGCTAATTGTAACATTTGGCTCCCTGTACTTTGGTGTTGATCAACCGTTTGCGTATTGGCTAAACGATTTTTGATCATCCCAAAACGTGTCCGCGCTTCAAGTGTGAAGCCAATTGTTTGTGGTAAGGCTAACTTAACCGTACCATTAACCGACTTAGCTTTCAAATGCTGTAACTGATTATCGTTGAAAGAAGCTTTGATATCACCGTTAACCGTTGAAACACTACTATTTAGCACTTGGGCTTTCATCACGATATTACCGTTGACAGTTGTCCCTAGAATATCTTCATAATGGCCATCAGTAACCGTAATGCCACCGTTGACGTTTTCTGCTTCTAACATTGCGACATTCGTACTGTTCAATGTTAATTGACCATTTGTCGTTTTAAGGTATAAATCACGACCTGTAAACCCATCTAATGCAATATCGCCATTTAATAACTTAACGTTAGTTTGTAAGTAATTATTAGCAGGTAGATAGAATGTTAAGTCCGCCTGAATGCGTTTGTTAGGCACTTGGAAGACCAAATCAGCATCGGTGACATTGATATTGCTGCGGGCTTCAAAAGCTTCGCGAGCTGTTGGTTCACCCATCTTACCGTAAAGTTTGACTTGGGCCACGACTTTAATTTCGGGTTGATCCCAAATCTTGAAATCGACATTCCCATTGGCTACTTTGACGTTAATCATCTCTGGTGTCACGTCTGAGTAAATAAATTCATGCGTGAATTTCTCGGTTGCCAAACCTGGTACCTTGAAGTTAACTTCTTTCCAGTCAACGTTATCCATCACGTTTTTAGCAGTTTCCTTCATGAATTTACCAAGATGTAGGCTTGCTTCGCCTAAACGACCGCTGATTTCATCGAATGTTTCACTAGCATTTTCTTTCCAATCATCTGAAAGGCCTAGCTTTTCAGACCATTGATTTTTCGCCATCTGCCGACGTTGCTTTTCAATTTGATTTAATTCTTCCGTTAATGTTTGCCGTTGTTCTTCCAAGTCATCAATTTGAGCTTGGTTTTGTAAAACAGCTGCTTTGAGTGTATGACGTTCAGCCGCCTTTTCACTTGTCAGACTATCTAAATCTTCCATCGTATCCAGCACAGTCACTTGTTCTTGATCAGCTTGAATTTTTTGCTTCAAGTCTTGTAATTGACGGTTAACACCCGATAGCGCAATGGTTAATTCCCTGGCGCGTTCTTCAACAAGCGCGCGTTGGTCAGTTTCTGGTGCCGATTCTTGTTTGTTATCATCAACATCCGGGACTTCTGGTTCTGCTGACATTTTAGTTGCATTTGTATTTTGATCGTTTTTAGCTAAATTTTCTAATAAGATTAAGGCTTCTGAAGATGTTAATACACCTTGGTTCACTAAGTCTAAAATTCTTTGACGTTCATTCATTGTTATGACCTCCATTGGTTTAAATGATGACCTCTATATCTGTCACACTTGA
Source organism: Latilactobacillus sp. (assembly GCF_033176295.1). Lineage (NCBI taxonomy): Bacteria > Bacillati > Bacillota > Bacilli > Lactobacillales > Lactobacillaceae > Latilactobacillus > Latilactobacillus sp. Next base: position 44,411 of record NZ_JAMQEX010000002.1, on the reverse strand, counting down.
CTATGGTTCTATTATGCCCATTTTAATTGGAAATGTCATAGGTCCAAAGGTTGATTTTTATTTAGGTACTCCGAGCGATAACTAATTGCGGCACATAAAAAGGACCGGGTAACTAGCCCCGGTCCTTTACTGCATTAGATTCTAGCTTTTAATTGTGCCAACATATCCTTGGTCATTGCTTCTAAATCATATTACGGTTTAAAATCCCATTCCGCTTGAGCACAGCTGGCGTCAATGCTATTAGGCCATGAATCGGCAATCGCTTGACGCACTGGATCAACGGCGTAAGTCATTTCAAAATCTGGCATTTCTTTTTGAATCGCGGCTTTAATTTGTTCTGGTTCAAAAGACATCGCCGTAATATTAAAGGCGTTGCGATGAACCAGGCGCTCTGGATCGGCATTCATCAGTTTAATGATGGCCCCGATAGCATCTGGCATATACATCATATCCATATAAGTGCATTCTTTAATGAATGATTCATAATGGCCATTGCGTAAAGCCTCATAGTAGATATCAACCGCATAATCGGTCGTGCCACCGCCTGGCAACGTCTTATAAGAAATCAAACCCGGGAAACGAACGCCCCGTGTATCAACGCCATATTTAGTATGGTAGTAATCACAGAGTAATTCACCAGAGACTTTCGTTACGCCATACATCGTTGTTGGTCGTTGGATCGTATCTTGTGGTGTATTATCTTTAGGTGTACTAGGGCCAAATGCGCCAATTGAACTTGGTGTAAAGAATTTCAAATCTAATTCCCGGGCCACTTCCAATGCATTAACGAGACCGGTCATATTTAACTGCCAAGCAAATTGTGGCCGTTCTTCAGCCACTGCTGACAGTAATGCCGCTAAGTGAATAAGTGTATCGACTTGATAATCGGTCGCAATTTTAAGCATTCGATCATAATCCGTTACATCTAATACTTCAAACGGACCACTTTCAACCGTTTCGTTATGGTCTGGTCGCCGAATATCCGTTGCAATCACACTATCGACACCGTTTTGGGCTCTCAATTGGGCCACTAATTCTGATCCGATTTGTCCTAAACAACCCGTTACCATCACTTTATGCATGTTAGTTCCTCCTTTGAATTTAGATAATCCCTAGTTCACGACCTACTTTTTCATACACCGTCACTGCTTCATCCAGCATTGCTTTGGTATGAGTAGCACTTGGCATGTTACGAATCCGCCCAGTTCCCAGCGGGACGGTTGGGAATACGATTGGTTTGGCATAGACACCATTTGCAACCAAGGCTTGCGAGAATTTTTGAGTTAATTGTTCATCGCCTAAAATTACCGGTGTAATTGGCGTTTCCGATTTTGCGACTTTAAAGCCCACCGCTTTTAATTTAGCCTTGAAGTAATCGGCATTCTCCCACAACTGATCCACATATTCGGGGTGCGCCATGATTAAATCTAACGCCGTAATACAAGCAGCCGCTGCACCAGGTGTTAATGACGTTGAAAAAAGAAATGGCCGGCCACGAACCTTCAACCAATCGATTAATGCTTGAGTCCCCACAACATAACCACCGACAACGCCGATTGCTTTTGAGAGGGTCCCCATTTGGAAATCAATCTTGTCTTGTAAGCCAAAATGTTTAACGGTGCCCTTTCCATGCCCCATCACACCAGAGCCATGCGCATCATCAACGTAAGTAATCAGTTGATACTTCTCAGCGATTTTAACCGCTTCGGGTAAATTAGCCACATCACCATCCATTGAAAAGACACCATCGGTAACGTACATCACTTTTTCATAAAGACCACTTTCGGTTGCAGCCTTTGCTTTTTCTTCTAAATCTGCCATATCTTGATGCTTGATACGAATGATTTTCGCCCCTGATAGCCGGCACCCATCGATAATTGACGCGTGATTTAATTCATCTGAAAGAATCGCATCATTCTTAGTCATGACTACTGAAATCGCGCCCATATTACAATTGAAACCAGATCGTTCTTTTTATCTAAATTAACAAAGCGCTATTTAACGGGGTCAATTATAAGAAGGTCATTAAAAAAGCCCGTCCGAATTATGATAATTCGGACGGGCTTTTTTAATTTGAAAACAATTGCTTAAACGATCTTACCGGGGTAAGGTTCGCCCGCTACAAATTGGAAATCTAAGGTTTCTAATTCATTAATATCTGTTACACACTTGCTAATCCCTTTAGCTAACATTAAGTTAATCGGATTTTCTTGCAAATCATCTTCACAAACAAATACGATTGGTGTATGGCTTGCATTAAGGTAACCGACTTCAAAAGCGGTCCCCGTATCTTCATCAGCCATATCCCATAAGACAACCGCCAAATCCGCTAAGTCCATTGCGGTAATGTCATTTTGATAAGTTTGATTGGCCCATTCGTAACCACCGAATAAACCATGAGGATCATTATCTTCAGTGACATCTTTGTATTGATGTTCTTGCGGACTATGGATATAGCCAACGGTCGGATTAGCAGCCAACGCTTTATGGGCGCGCGCCACCATATCTGCTTGTTTAGGGGTGAACCAGCCACCTGCTAAGTAAATTTGTTTTTGCATTATTACGACTCCTCTTTATTAAACATTAAAAAGGGGTGGGACAAAATTGCTTTTGTCTACCGCCCCTTTTTTCGATTGGCGAATATGATTTTTTTAACGTGCTTTTTTAGTCTAGTTTCCGCCGCTTAACCCTACTGAGCAGACTTAAACGCACTCTCTTCTTAAACGTGTTTTATCAGCCATATTCTATGCTAATCCTCAGAATATATCCGGCTGGTACAACACTCTTTTAAAATTCGTCTTCTTTGTCGTTTGAATTTAATTCGACGACTTTACCGGTTCTTAAGTAAACAATCCATTCACAGATGTTTGTGACGTAATCACCAATTCGTTCCAAGTAACTGGCAACAAGCATGTAATCCATGCTGCCAACAACTGTTTCTGAATCACGTTGCATTTCTTTAACACAGTCATCGTAAATGTTTTCCGAATAAGCGTTAATTGCTGTATCTTCTTCAGCAATGGCAATTGCTCGGCGCCGGTCCTCTTTAACGTAGGCATCCAAGACTTCTTCTACCATTTGTTTTACTTTGTCGGCCATATCTGCAATATCTTTTTCAATATCTGGTACACGGGTATTGCCCTTCACACGAATCGTTGATTTAGCGATTGATACCGCGTGATCGCCCATTCGTTCCAAATCAGAACTAGCCTTCATGATGGTTACGATAATTCGTAAATCAGTCGATACGGGTTGTTGAAGTGCAATTAATTCGAAACTCTTACGTTCCAAATCCGTTTCCCGTTCATTAATCTTGTGATCATCGGCAATCACTTCTCTTGCTAATTGCTTATCGTGATTAATGAAGGCTTTAACAGATTTATAGATGGCTTCATTGACCATCATGCCCATTTCGGAAAAACGAACGTGCAGTTCATTCAATTCATCTTCAAAAAGTCTACGCATGCTATTCCCTTCTTTCTTAGCCAAAACGGCCACTGATATAATCTTCCGTTTCTTTTTCGGTTGGGTTTAAGAAGATTTTCTTCGTTGGTGCATATTCAATTAATTCACCTTGTAAAAAGAATGCTGTCTTATCCGAAATACGAGAAGCCTGATGCATATTATGCGTCACCATTATAATGGTATACTGTTGGCGCAATTCTAGCAACATATTTTCGATTTTTGTACTCGAAATTGGGTCCAGTGCGGATGTTGGTTCGTCCATTAAGATCACTTTAGGCTTAACAGCAAGTACCCGGGCGATGCAGACCCGTTGTTGTTGCCCACCTGAAAGTGACAAAGCACTTTCGTGGAGCTTATCTTTCACGTCATCCCAAACGGCAGCTTGTTTCAAACTGGTTTCAACTGCTTCGTCCAAAACGCGGTGATCCTTCACGCCTGATAAACGTAACCCGTAAACAACATTATCGTAAATTGAAAATGGGAATGGATTAGGTTGTTGGAAAACCATCCCAACTTCCTTCCGTAATTTAACGGTATCCATCTCAGGCGCATAAATATCCTGACCATTAAGCAAAAACTTGCCCGTCACCGTTGCGGAATCAATCAAATCGTTCATCCGGTTTAAACACCGCAGATACGTTGACTTACCACAACCAGAAGGCCCAATTAACGCCGTAATTTCATTTTCTGCAAAATCCATATTAATGCCTTTTAAGGCCTCATTTTTACCATAGAACAAATGAACATCTGAGGATTCAATAATTTTATTCGCCAACTGGCAAACCTCCTTGTATGCTAGCCGAAATGACCAGACACATAATCTTCTGCCGCTTTAATCTTAGGCCGGGTAAACATCTTCCGGGTTTCATCAAATTCAAGCGCGTGCCCTGAATGGAAAAAGGCTGTGTAATCACTAATCCGCGCTGCTTGTTGCATGTTATGCGTCACAATGACAATTGTATATTGTTCTTTCAAGCGAATTAACGTTTCTTCAACGGTGTTTGTTGAGATGGGATCCAAAGCCGAAGCCGGTTCATCCATCAATAGAATATCAGGTTTCATCGCGATTGCGCGTGCGATACAAAGCCGTTGTTGTTGCCCGCCTGATAAAGCCAAGGCACTCTTATTTAATGAATCTTTCACTTGATCCCAAAGTGCAGCTTGTTTCAGCGTTGTTTCGACGATTTCATCAAGGTACTTTTTATCTTTTTGACCATGTTGTTTCAAGGCAAACGTAATGTTATCGTAAATGGATTTAGCAAACGGATTAGGGCGTTGGAAAACCATCCCAATATGTTCGCGCATCTTATAAACGTCAACTTCATCACTATTGATATCAACATCCCGATACATAATCTTCCCGGTCACACGAGTATTAGCGATATTATCGTTCATCCGGTTTAAACTCCGGAGATACGTTGATTTACCTGAGCCAGAAGCCCCAATTAACGCCGTAATCCGATAACGTTCAAATTGTAATGACGCATCGTGCATCGCGCGTTTGTCACCATAGTAGACGTTTAAGTCTTCAGTTGACAACGCAATTTCATGTTTAGGTCCTGCTAATTTTTTGATATGTGTTTTTGTTAAATCATAATCTGCCATAAACTTCTCCTATGCTGCTGTCATTTTGCGGTAAACGCGCTTGCCGATTACCCGTGCTAACCAGTTGAATAATAGGACAGCGATAATCAAGACGGCCGATGCACCAGCTGAAACAGCTGTCGCATCCGGCATAATGCCTTCAGAATTAATCTTCCAAATATGCACAGCCAATGTTTCAGCTGGACGCATTGGATTCAAAGGACTTGCGATATACGTTGGATTCCAGTTCGTGAAATCTAATGAAGGCGCACTTTGACCTGCTGTGTAAATTAAAGCAGCGGCTTCACCGAAAATCCGGCCGGCTCCTAAAATCATCCCAGTAATAATATTGGGTAACGCTTCAGGAATAATGACGTGTTTAACTGTTTCATAACGTGATAAACCAAGCGCAAGGCCCGCTTCACGTTGGGTAAAGTGAATTGATTTCAAAGCATCTTCAACGTTCCGTGTTAACAATGGTAAGTTAAAGACGGTTAAGGCCAAGGCCCCAGCTAAAATTGAAAAGCCTAATTTAAATTGAATAACGAAGACTAAGAAACCAAACAAACCAACCACGACTGATGGTAAAGAGCTTAAAACTTCAATTGCCGTCCGGACGACATTTGTCACCCAGTTTTTAGGCGCGTATTCAGCGAGGTAAATCCCAGCACCAATTGAAAGTGGTACGGAAATCACCATCGCAATTACCAATAGGTAGAATGAATTAAAGAGTTGAACGCCAATCCCGCCGCCTTTTGTAAAGGTTGACGCTGGGTTCGTCAAGAATTGCCAAGTCACATGCGGTAACCCACGAATTAAGATATAACCTAGTAAACTTGCCAATAATAAAACAATTAAGCCAGCGATTAGTGTTAAAACGCCGGTTGCAACTTTATCCCATTTTTTTGCATCCATTAGCGACCCATTGCTCCCTTCCGACCAATTAAACGAACTAATAAGTTAAATAATAGTGACATTAATAATAAGAGCAGTGCCAATGACCATAAGGCGTTATTGGCAAGTGAGCCCATAACGGTGTTCCCAATTCCCATTGTCAAGACACTGGTTAATGTTGAGGCTGGTGAAATCAAGTTATGTGGCATTAAGGCCGCATTCCCGATCACCATTTGAACGGCAAGTGCTTCACCAAACGCCCGTGCCATCCCGAAGACAACCCCGGTTAAAATCCCTGGTGTCGCTGCTTTTAAAACAACCTTCCAAGTTGTTTGCCAACGCGTTGCCCCTAGCGCCAATGATGCTTCCCGATAGTGCCGTGGCACACTCTTCAAAGCGTCGACGGTCATTGAAGTCACCGTTGGTAAAATCATGATGAACAACACACAGGTTCCGGCTAAAATCCCAAAACCACTGCCGCCAAAGATATGGCGCATTGTTGGGACAACTACTGATAACCCGATAAAACCATAAACAACAGATGGAATCCCAACCAGTAATTCCATAACAGGTTGTAAAATCTTTTCCCCCCGTTTAGGTGAAATTTCTGTCATGAAAATCCCGGCGCCAATGGCAAATGGTGTTGCCAATAAGGCTGCCAAGAACGTCACGCCAAACGAGCCCATAATCATTGGGAGCGCCCCAACTTCTGGCCGACCATGACTATCCTTAAGACTTGGATTCCAATCGCTTTGCGTTAAAAAGCGCCATAGGCTGACCTTATCCTTAAAGAAGGTTGCGAGTCCTTTAGAAGCCACAAAGTAAAAAATAGCCAGAACGATAAAAACGATTAAACTGATACACAATAAACTGATTAATTTTCCACGGCTTTCGGTTTTCGCCGCCCGTGATTTTTTCAGTAAACTTGCCTTAATTGGATCCATTTTTGCCACCTACTTAACCTTCGTAATTGTGCCGTCTAACGACCGTTCAACTTGCATTTGTGCGACTGGGATGTAACCCATTTTGCTAACTTGTTTATTTTGAATCTTATCCGATAAAACATAGGCCAAGAATTCCTTGGTTAATCCCGTTGGTTGACCTTTAGTGTAAACATGTTCGTATGACCAGATTGGCCAAGTGTTATTCATAACGTTTTGATCATCTGGTGCAACACCATCCAGTTTAAGCGTTGCAACCGTGTTATCCACATAAGAAAAGGCTAGATAACTAATCGCCCCGGGTGTATTGGCCACAATTGAACGGACCATCCCAGTTGAATCTTGTTCTTGCGCTGGTTTTGTCTTGCGATTACCCATCACCCATTGTTCAAAGGTTGAACGAGTACCGCTACCTTGTGCTCGGTTAACCAAGACTACTTCTTGATCAGGACCACCAACTTGCTGCCAGTTCGTAATTTCGCCGCTAAAGATTCTAGCTAACTGCGTCAGCGATAAATTCTTAACGCCAATTTTTTTATTAATGACTGGTGTAATACCAACAACAGCCACTTTATGATCGACTAATTTGCCCGCTTTAATGCCAGCTTTTTCTTCTGCGAATAAATCAGAATTACCCATTTGAACGGCGCCTTCTTGAATCTGGCTTAAACCAGTCCCAGAACCGCCACCTTGAACGTTAATAAACTGACCTGAATGTTGGGCACTGTATTGTTCGGCTAACGCTTCAATCAGTGGCTGTAAGGCCGATGACCCAACTGCCGTGACTGATTGCCCATTTTGTTTAGATTGACAACCAGTTAATAGTAATACAACGAATGTGACTAATAAGCCAATAACACTACGTTTACGCATGCTAATCCTCCACGAATTCCATTTAAACCCTTTGATTAATTATAGAAAAGAATTGTAAAATCTAACACTATTGAATGTAAATATTTTGTAAATCACGTTAAGGGGAAGGTTAAAATAAACTGACTACCGACCCCTAATTGGCTTTCAACCGTCAATTGCCCACCAATACTTTCGGTAATTTCCTTGGCAATCGCTAAGCCTAACCCAGTCCCACTCTTATGTGTCGCCCGAGCCTGATCAACGCGATAGAACCGTTCAAAAATCCGTTCTTGTAAATCACTTGGAATACCTAATCCTGAATCAACAACTCGGATTATCAATTGTTGATGATCGACTTGAGCCGCAATCACAAGAGACCCCGCTTGTTTATTATAGGTGATACCGTTGGCAATCAAATTCTTCAAGACTTGGTTTAACTTCATTTTTTGCGTCTTAAACGTCAACGTCTCTGGTATATTGACGGAAACGTGAATTTCTTTTTGTTGAATCTTTTGTTGCATCAATTCTAGGTTAGCTTCAACTATCGCTTTTAACCCAATATCTTGCGCTTGCGTTTGATCTTGGCGATCCAAGTGTGATAACGCCAAAATATCCTGAATTAAGGCTGTCAGGCGCGTGCTTTCTTCGTAAATAATCTTCAAGAACTGCTGTAAAGTTTCCGGATCATCCTTGGCCCCTGCCAACAGCGTTTCAGCAAAGCCTGTAATTGCCGTCACCGGTGTCTTCAATTCATGACTGACGTTGCTAACAAAGTCGAGTTGCATCTGTTCAACTCGGCGAATATCAGTTAAATCATACAAGATCACTAACGCCTGAAATTTAGACTTCACGGTATTTAACTGAACTACATTGGCATCGACAAATCGTTCCCGATTCTGAATGAGTTGAATCTCTTGATGGTGACTGCGCCGATAACGGAAAGTATGTTCAATCATCCGCGTTAATTCATAAGTCTTAATATCATCGATATACGGGTGCTTCTGAGGCTCGATTGCGGTTTCTAATAACTGCCCCATCGCCTCGTTATGCAAAACAACTTGGCGATTTTCATTAATCACCATTACTCCGACCGGTAAATGATCAATCAACCGATCAAAGCTGCCTTGTTGGATGGCAATCTTTTGACGCATGTGACGCATATCCTTGTTTAATTGGTTCACTTCGTGTGCGAGGACGTATAATGACGCGTCCTTTTGGAAAATAATTGGTTCTGGCGTTTCTTCGTAGCGAATATGATGAATATTGGCCACCAAAATCTTCAAGTGCTCGTAAAAATGGCTGCGTTGCCGTTTAAATTGCCAGAGAACAATCAAACTAAACAGTAGATACAAAACAGTCACTGTCAGGGCGATTTCCGGCCAGGTATGCCAGAAGCGTTGTTGTGGCATCAATAAGACAAACGTTGGCTGACTCGATTGATGAACCGCAACTAAATACCAACGGCCATCAATCTTTTGCCTAACACTAAAATTGCGCGTGGTATGATCACGATTTAAAACATCGGCCACTGACCGTTCCAACTTGGTGTGCTGTGGCGACTGTGAAGTCACAACTTGTAATTTATTTTGTTGTAGCCATTTTTGACGCTTAAAGTCGGCGTCTTTCACAATTAAGGCGTAATCGGCACGCCGTTCTTTGAGTGTCGCACTTTGCTGGCGATAAATGACTAAATTAATGAGCAAAATAAAGGCTATGTAAATAGCCACTAAAATAGTGGCTAGCTTATAAAATCTCACTTGATCATGCTTGGTCATGTGCGGGATCCTCCAATTGATAACCAAAACCACGAACCGTTTTTAGATAAACAGGATGGCGCGGATTATCTTCAATCTTTTCACGCAAATGACTCACTTGAATGTCAACCATTCGGGTTTCAGCTGGGTAATCGAATCCCCAAACGGCATTTAATAATTTTTCACGACTTTGCACCTTATTGAGTCGATGCATAAAATACACTAATAATTCGAATTCTTTCGGCGTTAAGTGCAACTTATGATCGCCTTTTTTTGCGATTACTTCGGTTTCGTCCACACTTAAATCACCGACCACAATCGTTTCAGACGCCTGTTCAACGGGTTGTTCAATAGGCTGAGTGGTCCGGCGTTCAATGGCTCGAATTCGAGCGATGATTTCGCGGGGGCTAAAAGGTTTCGTCACGTAATCGTCGGCCCCAACTTCAAGCCCAACAATCTTATCCGTTTCGTTGTCCTTAGCCGTTAAAATCATAATTGGCGTTTTTAATTTAGCTTCCCGAATTTTTTTCGTTACCGCAATCCCATCTAGTTTGGGTAACATCAAATCCAAAATGATAAAATCAAATTTTTGCTGTAAGGCCATCGTTAGCGCTTGGGCGCCATCCGTTGCCGTCATTACCTTGAAATGTTCTTGCTCCAGATTATATCTCAACAGTGTCAAGATTGCTGGTTCATCGTCTACCACTAGAATCGTTTTCATCAATGTCATCCTTCTCTAATTAATTCTCTGGAAATAAAATAACACCTAATTCGTGGGGTGCATCGGCAAAAACTGCACTTTCCGTAATGCGATATTCACCCTGAAGATCTTGAACTTTCAAATGACAATAAGTCGAATGGCTTTGAATCGCTTGATAGAAATTTTCATTGTTTGAAATTGCTTGACCATTACATTCCACAATCACGTCCCCAGCTTCTAACCCCATTTTAGCAGCTGGTGTTTGTTCGAGAACCCCCAAAATACGAATACCCGCATACGGTTTTGTAAAATGTTGCTTATTTGCCCGGCTTTGTCGTCTCAATCGCCATTGTAAGATAAAACAGATAATCAACGCAACACTTAATGTGCTCAATATGATTCTTGGGAATATAAAGCTAACGATACCGGCAACCACAATTACACCACCAAATGTGATTTGCGTTCGCAAATCACGCGTCACTAACGCTGACATCAATTCTTTAATCGCTTTAACTGAAAAGCCGAGAATCAACGGTAAGATGACGATGTTAAATGATTGCTGACCAATATGTAGGACTGGCCAAAAGCCCCAATCAGGTAACTGATTAGTGCCTGGTACTAAAAAGAAAACGGGTGCTAAGTAGATTTGACGGCTCGTAAACATCGCTGTCATCCGCCCCCGACTGCTAGTGATGACGTGTGGTGTCACCACCTTAGTGGCATCCCACTTTTGTAAAAAGCCAGTTAGGATTGTAATTAAGCCTGCTACAATTAACAGTTCTGCTAGCAAACTATTACCCGCTAGAATTTGATATTGTGGCCAAATCATTGCACTGATTAAATACAATAAAGCACTTAATAGTATTAAGACGTTACCCGCAAAACCAATTGGCATCAAAAATAAGGCTACTACCGCGACAATTTGGTAGACTAACCACCAATTTAAATTAATTGTGACGCCTAACAACAAGGTACAACAACTGAGCGCTAAACCCGCTAATAACCCGTGCCACCAAAATAGTTTCAACTCTGGCCACTTAGGATTAACGGCAATTCTAAACGTCTGTCGTTCATGTTTGATACGATGTAGCGCTAACCAAAAAGCAAACACAATCGCCACCCATAACAATGGTGTCGTGAAAAAGGTAAGCAACATATTAACGAACATCTCCATTAAATAAACCCTCCAACCTATTCAATCCCGCCAACCTGAAACCGATGCCAATCGCATCTGTCGAACAGACCGCCGAACTTTCCCCATAAGTATAGCATTTTGTCCCGTTAACTGCCTAGCCCTTAAAAACGCTAAAAAAGGAACCCCAGCTAAAAAGCTGAGATTCCTTTTTGTAAATCAGTATGATTACTTGTTAGATTTTTAAGAAACGACGCATTGAAACGACTGATCCCAAGGCCCCGATAACAATCCCTAAAATAGCCATTGTTAAATCGAGTTGGAATAAGAACATGCCTGGTCGTAAGAGTGAGTAACCGGCAGAAGCCATGCTGAGGGCCATATGATTATAAACCCAGACATAACCAAAATCGATTACGATAACCGGAACAATTACCCCTAATAACCCGGTCCAAGCCCCTTCAAAGAGGAATGGCCAGCGAATATAGGCATTAGTTGCCCCAACTAAACGCATAATCCCGATTTCGTCACGCCGTGATAAAATCGTAATCCGAATCGTATTTGAGATTAAGAAGACAGCTACGAATAAGAGTAACGCTGCAAAGCCTAAGCCCCATTTGCGGATATTCTTCATCACGCTAAAGAGTTTCTTAGCATTATTACCACCATAAGTAGCGTCGTAAACGTGCGCTAATTTCTTAGCCTTTTTAGCGACCCCAATCGTTTTATTGGGATTCGTTGTGCTGACCATATAAACATCATAAAGTGGATTATCGTCGCCGGTAAACACCTTGAATGATTGGCCGTAACTACCAACCACCTTATTCAATTCTTTTTTCCGACTTGAATAAGTGACTTTTTTGACGGACGCCATTTTTTTAAGTTTCTTTTCTAACTGGTTTTTCTGGTCGTTGGTTGTACCACGTTCAACCATTACCCGGACGTGCACGTCATTTTCGATGTCATTTGAAATTTTATTAAAATTAAAAATCATCGCAAAAACAACGCCGACCAATAGTAATGTGACTGTAACAGCACTGACAGCAGCGACTGACATCCAGCCATTACGCTTTAAACTCTTAAAACTATCATTTAAATGGCGCTTCAACGTTCTAATCTTCATAGCCGTACTCACCTTCTTTTTCATCCCGGACTAAACGACCATCTTCAATCGCTAAGACACGATGCGTCCGTTCGTTAACCATTTGTCTGTTATGAGTCGCCATTAAAACAATTGTTTCTTTATTGTTGATGGCTTCTAAAATATCCATAATGCCTTCTGACGTTTCTGGATCTAAGTTCCCAGTTGGTTCATCAGCAATTAAGACTTCTGGATAGTTGACAATTGCCCGTGCAACAGCAACTCGTTGTTGTTCCCCACCAGATAATTCGTTAGGGAAGCGATCATTTTTGGCTTTTAGACCCACCAATTCAAGCACTTCAAGTACTCGTTTTTGGATGACTTCGGGTTCAGCTTCAATGACTTCCATTGCGTAAGCGACATTTTCAAAAACTGTCAATCGTGGCAATAATTTGAAATCTTGGAAAACCACACCGACTTTACGGCGTAAATAAGGGACTTCCCGATCTTTCATGTTCACTAAATCAAAACCAGCCACTTCAATTTCACCACTGGTGGCCTTTAATTGATGATATAACATCTTAATAAATGTTGATTTACCAGCACCACTTGGCCCAACAATATAGGCAAATTCGCCAGCATCAATCGTTACGGATAAATCCTTGATTGCTGTGACACCATTTGGATATTCTTTGGACACATTCGTCATTCGAATCACTGAGGTAACACTCCTTTTTAATTGTTCATCATGTAATCTACAAAAAACACTAGTCGTATCTTATTATAGCATGCCGTCTTACTTATTCGGCATCAAAATTAGTAAACTCTAACGAATCCCTCTGCCAAGCTTAATTCGGATTTTTTTGGCTCAATTGCCATTGTAAGTACGCATACATAAAGGGATCTAAATCACCGTCCATGACGGCTTGACCGTTACCTGTTTCGTAATTAGTCCGGTGATCTTTAACCATCGTATAGGGGTGGAAAACATACGATCTAATTTGTGAACCCCAGCCAATTTCGAGTTGTTCACCCTTGATAGCGGCTGCTTTTTTGGCCTGTTCTTCTTGTTCTTTTTGATATAACTTGGCTTTCAACATGTTCATCGCAGTTTCTCTATTTTGCAACTGTGATCGTTGTGCTTGTGAACTAACGACAATCCCCGTTGGTAAATGGGTTAAGCGGACGGCTGAAGAGGTTTTATTGATATGTTGGCCACCAGCCCCACTGGAACGGAAAACGTCAACCCGCAAGTCCTCTGTGCGAACTTCGATATCAATTGACCCGTCTAATTCAGGCATCACATCGACAGAACAAAATGATGTATGGCGCCGACCGGCTGAATCAAATGGTGAAATACGAACTAAGCGATGGACCCCTTTTTCAGAGCGCAATAATCCGTAGGCATTATGGCCCTTGATCATCAAAGTGACACTCTTAATCCCGGCTTCTTCACCGGCTTGATAGTCCTCTGTTTCTACGGTAAAACCGTGCTCATCTGCCCAACGTAGATACATTCGTAATAACATCGCACCCCAGTCTTGGGATTCTGTTCCGCCAGCACCAGGATGTAATTCAACGATTGCGTTATTGCTGTCGTATTCACCTGATAATAATTGCCCCAATTCATATTGGCGCATCTGACTTTGAATCTGCTCTAAGTCGGCTTCAAAGCTCGCCTGTAGCTCGTCATCAGGTTCTTCTTGTAATAACTCTAAAGTGACACTCAATTCTTCAAACTGCGCCTGTAATTGGTTAAAAGAATCATACTTTTCCTTTAACACATTATTTTGATCAATTAATTGTTGCGCTGATTGTTGGTCATTCCAAAAATCAGGATCGCCCATCTGTGCTTCATTTTGTGCGATGCTTTCTTGCAGGCCTTCTAAGTCAAAGAGACCCCCTGAACTGCGTTATTTTACTCTCAATTTCGTTTAATAAATGTCTTGCTTCACTTAATTCCATTTGATTAACCTCTTTTTGATTTCATGCCATTAAAAAATGGCTAAGTCAATTGCCTCAGCCATTCGTTAATTAGCGTCGAATATTTTGACGAATTTCCGCCTTCATGAAGAGTCGAGTTGTATCGTAATCGATATCACTAATCATTTCTTCAAACATTCTGTAGCCTTCTTCTTGATATTCAACCAATGGATTCATTTGACCGTAGCCCCGTAATCCGATTGAATTTCTAAGTTGATCCATTGCGTCGATGTGGTCTGTCCAACGTTCATCAACAACACGGAGAATAACAACTTTTTCAAATTCAAGCATTTGATTTTCATCAGATAATTGTTTTTGTTTTGTCGCGTAATTCTTTTCTGCAAAAGTCATCAATAATGCTTCGATTTCTTCAGCTGACTTGCCTTGTAACTTCTCAAGTGTTAATTGTTCTTCACTAACCATTGAAGTCGTTGCAAAATCATGAATTGCTTCAAGGTTCCAATCTGCTGTATCACCTTGTGTGTGCAATTGAACGATTCGTTTAACCGTTCTTGAAATCATTGGCATAATCACTTCTTTTAAGTTGTCTTCTGCCATAATGACTTGCATCCGTTGTTTATAAATGACTTCACGTTGTTCACGCATGACATCATCGTATTGAAGGGTTTGTTTACGTGTATCGTAGTTATTCCCTTCAACCCGTTTTTGTGCGGCTTCAACTTGGCGCGTAATCATCTTACTTTGGATGACAGCATCGTCGTCTGAAATCTTCATCCGATCTAGGAATGCTTTGATTCGTTCTGAACCAAAACGTTTCATCAAGTCGTCTTCCAATGACATATAGAATTGTGTTTCACCAGGATCACCTTGACGACCAGCACGGCCTCGAAGTTGGTTATCAATCCGTCGTGATTCATGACGTTCAGTACCGATAACGGCTAAACCACCTAAATCTGTGACACCAGGTCCTAATTTAATATCAGTCCCACGACCAGCCATATTAGTAGCGATTGTAACAGCGCCCCGTTGACCAGCATTCATGATGATTTCAGCTTCTTTGAAATGGTTTTTCGCATTCAAGACAGCATGCGGCACATTATTTTCGTCTAATAAACGTGATAGTAATTCTGATGATTCAACCGCAACCGTCCCAACTAATGTTGGTTGGCCTTTTTCGTAACGTGATTTGATGTCTTTCACAACGGCGTGGAATTTACTTTCAAGCGTTGGGTATAACACATCTGATTTATCGTTACGTGCGATTGGGCGGTTAGTTGGAATTGAGATAACTTCCATATTGTAAATTTCACGGAATTCTTCTTCTTCGGTTTTAGCCGTCCCAGTCATCCCTGAAAGTTTGTTATACATTCTGAAATAATTTTGATACGTAATGTTGGCCATTGTTTTGGTTTCATCTTGGATTTCAACGCCTTCTTTGGCTTCAATCGCTTGATGTAAGCCATCTGAATAACGACGACCATCCATCACACGGCCAGTGAATTGATCAACGATCAAGACTTCACCATCTTGAACCACATAATCGATATCCTTCAACATGATGAAATTAGCACGCAATGATTCATCCAAATGATGCGTCAAAGCTGTATTTTCAATGTCATATAAGTTATCTAGACCAAAATTAGCTTCAGCTTTGCCAATACCGGCTTCTGTTAAACTAATTGTTTTTGTAGGCCAATCGATTTTATAATCTGCATCTTCTTTTAACGTCTTCACAAAACGATCTGCACGAATATAAAGTGCCGTTGATTTTTCTGCTTGTCCAGAAATAATCAATGGTGTCCGAGCTTCATCAATTAAGATTGAATCCACTTCATCGACAATCGCAAAGTTCAATGGGCGTTGTACCATTTCTTCTTTGTAAACAACCATGTTATCACGTAAGTAATCAAAGCCAAGTTCACTATTAGTTGAGTACGTAATATCAGAGTTGTAAGCATCGCGTTTTTCTTCAGGAGTCTTCGCGTTTAAGTTCAAACCAACTGAAAGCCCTAACCAGTTATACAATTCACCCATTTCAGTCGCATCACGACTTGAAAGGTATTCATTGACGGTAACAACATGAACCCCTTGACCCGCAAGCGCGTTCAAATAAACGGGCATTGTGGCGGTTAACGTTTTACCTTCACCAGTTTTCATTTCAGCGATATTACCTTCGTGTAATGTAATCCCACCAATAATTTGAACCCGGAATGGAAATAAACCAAGCACACGTTTAGCGCCTTCTCGAGCGACCGCGAATGCTTCAGGTAAAATATCGTCTAATGTTTCACCATTTGCTAATCTTGTTTTAAATTCAGGTGTCTTAGCTTGTAACGCTTCGTCAGATAAATTACTGTATTCATCTTCATAAGATTGTACTTTATCGGCAATTTTGCCCATTCGTCCAACTTCACGTTTATCGCTTTCTACCCATGATTTTAGAAAATTTGCCATGTATTATAATTCTCCTCTGGAAATTCTGATCACTATGATTTTAATTAAATTTTAGAATTACTGGACCACTAACACCTTATTCTAACATTTATTACAGTCAATTAAAACCTGATGCTTAAACAAATACATGCGATTAGGCATAAAATTAACCCTATTACCTATAGTCTTATTCTGAAAATAAATAAAGGGCTCGAAACAAACACTATTTTGTTTGTCTCGAGCCCTTCACGATGTTTATTTAAAATTTTTTATTCATCTGTTTCGATCAAACCATAACGACCATCTTGGCGTTTGTAAACAATGCTTGTGCCATTTGTTTCTGAATCTTCAAAGATAAAGAATTCATGGCCTAACATGTTCATTTGTAAGATAGCTTCTTCGCTATCCATTGGTTTTAATGAAACACGTTTAGTTCTAACAACTTGCATTGGTTCTTCTGGTAAAGTTTCTTCAGAAGAAACCACTAATTCAACACTCTTGATACCACGTTCACGTGATTTACGATTAATTTTTGTTTTATATTTACGAATTTGACGTTCTAGTTTATCAGTTACCAGATCAACACTGCCGTACATGTCTGGTGATGTTTCTTCAGCTCTAAGAACCAAGTAAGGGAGCGGAATAGTCACTTCGACCTTCGCTGTTTTATCAGGATAGACTTTCAAGTTAACGTGTGCAGTTGCTGTAGCTGATTCATCAAAATATTTTTCGAGTTTGCTGATTTTCTTCTCAACATAACTCCGAATTGCTTCTGTGACTTCAATATTTTCTCCACGGACATTAAAACTTAGCATATGATTTCTCCCCTTTCACAAATAACCCCATTGGTTATTTGTCACCCAATAATTGATAGATTATTGGGGCTTTGTTACTAAGTTCATTATATATAAATTGCGGCCAATAGACAAATAAAACGATTACTATCTGGCCAAAGTAATTGCATTAATTGTAATTTGCGGATAACGAGCACGCAGACATTGCTGAGCATGCCACAACGTTCGACCGGTCGTGTAAATATCATCTAGAATCGTTATCGACTGTAGCTTATCAGGTAACTTTTGTGGTATTAATTCAAAAAATTGCGGACTTGCGAGTCGTTCTGCACGATTTTTTTGCGCTTGCCCCTTTTCCGTTGGTCGCTTTTTCAAGAGTGACATTAGCGGAAAACAATTTTCGAATAAGCCTTGGACTGGATTAAAACCGCGTGCTTGTTGATGTTGCTCATCGGATGGGATCGGCACGTAAGCTACATTGGGCTTTACTGGAAACCGCGTTTGAATGTCCCGTTCAAATAGTAACCGTAATTGATAATCTCCTTGGCCCTTATAACGTTGAAAATATAACTGCATCGCCCGATTATAAGTAAACAATGCTTGATTTTTAAAATGCTGTTGGGGGTAAAGTTGTCGCCAATGCTGACAATCAGAACATAAAATGCCCGTCAATAGTGGCCGACTACAATCCGAACACTGGTTGCCACTGATAGGTTCAAACTGCTGTAAACAAATTTGACAGATATGCGGTTTAAGTAGTGGTTTTAGTTGTAGCAGTTGTTTAATACTTGGCTTTTCAATAATGACATTTTGACACATTAAACAGTTGATTGTAATCGCCATCCCCTCTGATTTTGGGCCTTAATTTGCCGACAAGCTCCTTTAATAGCGCGGGTATAATCCTGATAATAAAAATGAACTGGATTTTGGGTATAGTCTTTATGCCGTCCTGCTCGCCCGGCAATCTGGACCAAAACGGCTTCATTAAACACCATGTGTTCCGCGCCTAAGACCAAAACCGCAACATTTTTAAATGTGACCCCCCGCTCCAAAATAGTGGTCGTCACCATTAATTGAATTTGTTGAGCCCTAAACGCCGCGATCTTTTCAATTTGTTCAGGATCGTTTGCGTGCACCGTCTCAATTCTGACCGCCGGTAATAAAATTGATAGTCGATTGGCAACTGGTTTTAATAATCTGACTTGCGGTACAAATAGCAAAATCTGCTGGTTTTTTAAACAAATCTGGCAATCATGCTCAAGTCGTTTAGGTAACCGGCCCTTCTTTAATCGCGGCCGCCAATTGAAAGCGACATGCCGTTGCGGTTCTGGCAATATTCCCCCATGAAAGCGAAGCGGTAATTCACTAACTGTCATTTGTTTAGCAGCAATCGCCCGCTTGATGGCTGGTGTCGGCGTAGCCGTTAAATATAATAACGCACACTGAGGCTTACAGGCTTGTTCAACTGCCGTGGCTAAAACTGGATTATCAACAAAAGGAAAAGCATCCACTTCATCAACGATGACC
This sequence comes from Latilactobacillus sp., assembly GCF_033176295.1. Classification (NCBI taxonomy): domain Bacteria; kingdom Bacillati; phylum Bacillota; class Bacilli; order Lactobacillales; family Lactobacillaceae; genus Latilactobacillus; species Latilactobacillus sp. Next base: position 25,310 of record NZ_JAMQEX010000002.1, on the reverse strand, counting down.
GTATCAAAAGCGTGATAAAACTTCAGTAATTGATGTGTCGTGCAAATCACTAACTGGGTATAGCGATAGGGCTCGGTTTGCTCGCCATGCATCAACATGATACTAGTCGTCGCAAAGGCGGCTTGAAGCCGCGGATACAGTTCTAGACAAACTGCGACTCTAGGTGCTGCCAAACACACTCGCTGTCCCTTTTGTAGTGCGACTAGAATCCCTTGAAAAAGCATCTCGGTCTTCCCGGCACCGGTCACGGCTGTTAATACGTGCCATTTATGGGCTTGAATAACCGCTACCACTGCTTGGGCGGCTTGTTCCTGATACACTGTTAATTGGCCTGCCCACGTCAACTTCGGTGTAGCGGTTTTAAATAAATGATCCTCAGGGATTGTATATAACCAATCCCCTTCTACTAAACGACCAAATAACAAACACTGCGCGCAATAATGACGGCCGTCTGGTAAGCAAGTTTGCGACGGTACCACTTGCTGACAACGTTGGCAGATTAAACGTTGCTTGACCCGTAAAAACGCGGGTCGGCGCTCAATCTGTGGTAAACTATAATTATTATTTTGCGTATCGGCTAACTGGGCCGCAGTAAACTGGCGGCCACAGGCAATCACTGGTTGTCCCATTTTATTTGCTCCTTTGGGATTAATATACGCAATCGGAATCTATTTTTTTGAGGTGTCTTCTATGGAAAGTTATTTAACCGTTCAAGCAGACGGGCAGTTTGAACTCGAAATTAAAAAGTCTCGCTTCATTTGTCAAATCGCTCGGGTTAGTGATGAAGCTGCTGTACAAGCCTTCATCGATCAGGTCCGTAAAACACATACTAAGGCCAATCATAATTGCTTTGCCTACCAATTGGGACAACCCGCTAACATTCAAAAACAAAGCGATGATGGTGAGCCCAGTGGCACTGCCGGTGTTCCCATACTGGAAGTTTTACGTCAAATGCAACTTACGAATCTCTGCGTCGTTGTCACGCGATATTTTGGAGGCACTAAATTAGGCACTGGCGGCCTGATTCGTGCTTATAGCCACGCGACTTCCGCCGCCCTCGAACATCTTGGCATTGTCCAAGGCATTGAACAAACTGCTTGTCATTTAACCATCGACTACGCACAGTTCGATTCTCTTCAAAACCGCTTAGCGCAACTGAATTTAGCTGCCCAAGATATTCAATATACAACTGATATTCAACTAACGGTTTGGTTGCCCACCGAAGAAGTCCCCGCCTTTGAAACCCAGATGACCGAGTTGCTCAATGGGCAGCTCACATTAACACTTGGCCAACACCAATTTAACGAAGTCCCCATCAGTACCCAAGCCATTCACGACTTACGTTATCAAAAATAACTATCAAAAAAGGATTAGCCAATGGCTAATCCTTTTCTTCATCTCTCGGTTTTAATAATCGTTTTAGTAAGTGTAATAATGGTTGACGATTTTCACCAACTAACCCAATTGATTCAACAAATAATTCTAAGCCAAACAAAACGGCAATCGTTAACGCTAAACTCCCCCACAGTGTTGACAACGGGTATAATAGCGAAATCAGTGAGAAAACTAATGCCAAACCGTAGATAACCAGTACCGTTTGCCGGTGTGACAAGCCTAATTGCATTAAGCGATGGTGTAAATGGTGTTTGTCCGCTTGTGAAATTGGCTTACGATTTAAAATTCGTCGTAACATTGCATAAACCGTATCTGTAATTGGCACCCCTAAAATAATAACTGGAATCAATAACGTAATAAAGGTGACATTTTTCAAACCCTTCAAGGATAGGACCGCAATCATGAAACCTATAAACAAGGCCCCCGTATCCCCTAAGAAAATCTTGGCGGGATGGAAATTATGCGGCAAGAAGCCGATTAGCGCAGCGACTAAACAGAAAATCATAATGGAAACACTGACATTAGTAATGGCTAAGAAGAAGTAGGCAATCACACCCATCGTGAATAAGGCAATGATTGAGACCCCGGTCGCTAAACCGTCTAAGCCATCAATTAAGTTTACTGCGTTGGTTATTGCTAAGATCCAGAAAATCGTAATTGGAAAACTTAACCAACCTAATTTAAAGGTTCCCACCAACGGAATGGTTAAGATATTCATCCGTACACCCGCTAGGAAGTAAATCACTAACCCAGCGATTAAAATTCCCAACATTTTTTCTTTAGGACTTAATTCTTTGATATCATCAATCATCCCGGTGATGATGATAATACATTCTGCTAAAAAGATACTAAATAGTTCATGCGTCGGAAACTGTCCGCGCAATAGAATAAAAGTGCCTACATTAAAGGCAATAAAAATCGCCAGACCACCCATTGAGGGCATCGCTTTCTTGTTCACTCGGCGAGCGTTGGGTTTATCAACCGCGCCTAAGACAAAAGCTAAGCGTCTAACGAGCGGTGTAATTGCGGCCGAAACGAGCATGGTCGCAAACAACCCAACGATGATTCTAAACATGGGCATCATTTGATTCGCCTACTTTCTCTAACATTCACTTTATTATACAAATCCCAGCCCATAAACACAACCAGGACTTAATTTCTTAATGAAATCCAAAAAAAGGGGGTGACAAATTTAATTGTCCCCCCAAAAAATATATCAACTGATAACTACTTAGCGTATTCGACTGTTCTGGTTTCTCGGATAACGGTCACCTTAATATGACCAGGATATTCAAGTTGATCTTCAATTTGATTCTTAACATCACGCGCTAAGACGGTTGCTTGATCATCTGTGACTTGTTCTGGTTTAACAATCACGCGGACTTCTCGGCCGGCTTGGATTGCAAAACTATGATCAACACCTTTGAAACTATTCGTAATACTTTCAAGTTTCTCAAGCCGGTGAATATAGTTTTCAAGTGATTCAGAACGCGCTCCTGGACGAGCAGCTGAAATTGCATCAGACGCAGCCACTAAGACTGAAATAATTGACGTTGCTTCAATATCACCATGATGCGAACCAATTGCGTTAATCACCGTTGCCGGTTCCTTGTAACGCGTTGCAAGTTCAACACCAATTTCAACGTGGGAGCCATCAACTTCATGATCCAGTGCTTTACCGATATCATGTAATAACCCAGCACGTTTGGCAAGTGTCACATCTTCACCTAATTCAGCAGCCAAAATCCCTGTTAATTTAGCAACTTCAATTGAGTGATTCAAGACATTTTGACCATAACTTGTTCTAAAGTGTAGCCGTCCTAAAACTTTGATTAAATCTGGATGCATGGTATGAATCCCAACATCAAAAATGGCTTGTTCACCAATTTGACGAATTTGTTCATCCATTTCTTTACGTGACTTATCGACCATCTCTTCAATACGAGCTGGATGAATCCGGCCATCTTGAATTAACTTCTCTAAAGTCATCCGGGCAATTTCACGTCTAATTGGATCAAACCCACTTAAAACTACTGCTTCTGGTGTATCATCGATAATTAAATCAATCCCAGTTAATGTTTCAAGTGTTCGAATGTTCCGACCTTCACGGCCAATAATCCGGCCCTTCATATCGTCATTAGGCAGTGTTACAACCGTCACAGTTGTTTCAGCTACCATATCTGCTGCACTACGTTGAATTGCTTCAGCAACTAATGTTTTAGCTGTCCGATCCGCATGCTCTTTAGCAGACTCTTCACTTTCTTTAATTAAAACAGCCCGTTCATGATCCAAGTTCTGTTTCGTTTCATCCAAAATGATCTTTTGCGCTTCATCATGTGAAAGCTCAGCAATCTCTTGTAACTTCGTTCGTTGTTGTTCAACCAACGCTTCGACTTCTGCTTGCTTTTTCGTTAATTGTTGCGCTTGCTCAGCTAAAAGATTTTCATGTTCCTCTAATGCCCGCTCTTTTTTGTCAAGCGTTGCATCTTTACGATCCATGGTTTCTTCACGCTGTATCAATCGATTCTCTTGTTTTTGAACTTCACCACGTCGATCCTTCAATTCATTTTCAATTTCAGAGCGATATTGATGATTTTCGTCCTTTGCTTCCAAAAGAATTTCTTTTTTTCGCGTTGCCGCTTCTTTTTCGGCTAACTCAATTATTCCTTTAGCAGTCTTATTTGCACCATCAATTTCACGTTCGTGAGCCTTCTTTTGCAAAAGCGTTCCAACAGCTAAACCAACGATTAACATGATGACTGCGGTAAGGATTAATAGCAAATCTAAGTTCATTTTTTCACCTCCGCATCATCAAAAATTTTAAATTGCAAGCACGTTGCAAATTTTTAAAGATGTAATTATGTTTAATTTTTCAACACATAGTTATTTTATAGTTTACTAAACCGCCTGTCAACTTAAAGTGTCAGCATTGCAACCGTTTACCGGACTGATTGCCACTCGTTTATTCGGTTAATCCAGCGCTTATTGTGTTAGGCCCTTAGACATTGTCAAACCGCCTTCGGTCCAATTGCGAATATGACTTAACTTATTAGTAATCCCATTCGGTAGTAGACGCTATAAGTCTTAATTTACCAATCCTTAACCTTAATCATTCGGTTATACCTAAAACAAGAGCCAGTACAAAACTAAGTTTTGGCCTGGCTCTTGTTGGTCATGCTTTATTCTTCTGTTGAATCATCTGGCAAAATATTTATTTGTTCATCCTCATTTGTGGGAAGACCTTCTTCTGGTACATCTGAAATACCATAAGCTGCTCTAACCTTCAAACGAACTTCATCTTCGACATCTTCATGATCAGCCAAATAGTTTTTAGCATTTTCACGCCCTTGACCAATTCGTTCTGAGCCATAAGAGTACCAAGAACCACTCTTATTGATAATGTCTTTTTCAACCGCCATATCAACCAATTCACCGGTCCTGGAAATCCCTTGACCGTACATGATATCAACTTCAGCGACCTTAAATGGTGGTGCTACCTTATTCTTAACAACTTTAATGCGGGCGCGGTTCCCAATCATGTCGGTCCCATTCTTGATGGTTTCAGCACGCCGGACTTCAAGCCGAACAGTTGAATAGAATTTCAAAGCACGCCCACCTGGTGTGACTTCGGGATTACCAAACATCACGCCGACTTTTTCACGGATTTGGTTAATGAATAACGCAATCGTCTTCGTCTTATTAATTGTTCCTGATAATTTACGTAAGGCTTGTGACATCAAACGGGCTTGTAAGCCAACGTGGGCGTCACCCATTTCACCTTCGATTTCAGCACGTGGTACCAAAGCAGCAACTGAATCGACTACTAAAATATCAACGGCCCCACTTGATACCAAGGCATCAGCGATTTCTAAGCCTTGTTCCCCAGTATCAGGTTGTGACAAGAGTAAGTCATCGATATTAACACCAAGTGCTGTTGCGTACTTAGGATCCATCGCATTTTCAGCATCGATATAAGCAGCCGTGCCACCTTGCTTTTGCACTTCGGCAACAGCGTGTAATGCAACAGTTGTTTTACCTGAACTTTCAGGGCCGTAAATTTCAACGATCCGGCCACGAGGATAGCCACCTACTCCGAGCGCTTCGTCCAATGCCAATGAGCCAGATGAAACTGTTGAGACTTGTGTATCAACCTTTTCACCCATGCGCATAATTGAACCTTTACCAAAATTCTTTTCAATCTTCTTTAGGGCAGCATCAAGTGCTGCTTGTCTTTCATCTTTAGCCAATTAAGTGACCCTCCTTAAAAGAGTACATTTCATTACTCTCTTAGTTTACAGATTTCGTTAAATAAAAGCAAGTTAAAATCGAACAAACGTTCTTAATTTTTGTTCGGTCATTATATAATACGTAATTCGCCGGGATTTTACCAATAAAAAAACTGGCCTGCTTTAGCGGGCCAGTTTTGGTGATTATTTAGAAAATGAATCTTGAAAGATACCCCGGTTTTTAATGAAATATTCGGTCCCTGAGTAAATTGTGAAGAATAGACAAACATATAACATGATATCAGCCATTGGTAAGCCAATATTAGCAAAGAAGACGTTATGCAAGAATAATAAGATGATTGCCAACATCTGAGTTGTGGTTTTAATCTTACCAGGCATGGCAGCGGCCATGACCTCGCCACCTTGGCTCAAGAGCAATCGAAGACCGGTCACTGCTAATTCACGCCAAATAATGATGGCAACTACCCAAGCGGGCGCAGCACCTAATTCAACAAGGAAGATGAAGGCTGTCATTACCAATAACTTGTCCGCTAGTGGATCAGCAAACTTGCCAAAGTTAGTCACCAAATGTTGTGAACGTGCAATTTTCCCATCCAACAAATCCGTCAATGATGCAACAATAAAGATAATTGTGGCGATCAATTCACTGACCGGAATGGCCGTCCCAGCAACAATTACGTCACCAGCCGGTACGTCAAACGCTAATAGGATTGTAAAAATAGGAATTAAAATAATTCTAAACATCGTCAATTTATTTGGTAAATTCATCGGATAGACCTCTCACATCTCTTTATTATTTTGCAAGTGTTGCTGTAAAGTTTACTGTTCGGACCTGAACTGTTTCATTATTAGGATTTAAATTAACAGCTGTGTCGTTAATCTTCATCTTCGTTGCAGGACCGTTCCCCGTTTTAACTGAGAATTGGGTTACGCCAGCTGGTAATTGCGTTGTTTGCTCAGTTCCTGGTGTAACAGAACCTTGCCAAATGGTTGAACCATTAACAATTAACCCCACCCAAGCCGTTGCGTTTTCAGCTGAGAACGTCAACGTATTAGCTTTGTTAGGCAAGTTTTTAATCGTGAAGGCTTGTTGTGAACCACTCATACTTGTCATTGAAGCTGATAACTTAGTTTCTTTTGCCTTTTTGTCAGCTTCTTTTTTAGATTGTTCACTTGCTTTAGACGCTTCTTTGGCCTTACTTTCTTGGGCTTTTTGTTGATTATCGTCTGAACTTGCTTTCTTAGCTGTTGATTGGTCACCTGAAACGGTTACCGATGAACTAGTTTCAGTTAATGTTTCCCGGTTTTTGCCTCGGTTACTGAGCGTAATCCCGTAGACAATTCCAACAATCACAATCACAACCGCAACAACGGCGATTTGTGGTGCTAAGCCCCGCCATTTTGCCCATTTAGAGTCGGTTGTTTCGCGTGTTAAACGGGTTTGATTTTCAACTGACTTTTCAACATATTCTTCTGGTTTTGCGTTGGGCAATTTATCTTGATATTCAGCTAATAGCGCCTCACTATCAACGCCCACCGTTTGTGCATATTGCTTAATAAACGCCCGCACATAAAAAGTCCCTGGGAGTGCATCAAAATCGCCCTCTTCAATTGAACTTAAATAACGCTTTTGAATTTTCGTAATTTGTTGTAAATCATCTAATGTATAACCTTTTTCAATACGTGCTTCACGTAATTTTTGACCAATTTCATTCATTTGAATTCCACCCACTATTATCCCATTATCATTACTCGTCATTATAGCATATTGCCACAATGATATTGTATTAAGATTTCTTTATTTTAGCCAACCGCCGTCAACATAAATTGTCTGTCCCGTTAAATAATTGGCTTCTGGTGCTAACAAAGTCTGGACCCAATAAGCAATCTGTGCTGGCGTCGCAAAACGACCAGTTGGAATCTCAGCGGCAATCGCCGCTTGTTCGTCTGCTGTAAACTGTTGGTTCATTTTCGTGGCTACCGCACCAGGGGCAATCACGTTGACCGTGATGCCTAATGAGCCAACCTCTTGCGCGTAAGCATTCGCAAAGGCTGACTGGGCACCCTTGACCGTACTGTAAGGGACTTCCATTGCACTGCCACGACCACCATAAATGGAGCCAATAAAAACAATTCGGCCCAAATCGCTCTGGGCTAATTTCGACTGCAAAGCTTGTAAAATTAACATCGGGGTCTTCACGTGCACTTGCCACAACGCATCAATTTGCTCGGCAGAGACCGCTGGCAATAAGCCATAAGTCGTCATGCCAGCGGCAAAAATAACCGCATCTACTTGAAACAACTGACTTTTCAACTGGTCAACCGCAGCGGTACCCATCGTTAAATCCAACTGAAGTGCAAAAAAGTCTTGGCGCGCATACTGCTGATTAAGCTGCTGTTGTAGTTTTTGAATACGTTCTTGATTTTGGTTATAGTGCAAATAAAGCGACCAACCGTCCGCTGCTAAGCGTTGGGCAATGGTAGCCCCGATACCACCTGAGGCGCCGATAATTAAAGCTGAGCGTCTCATTTTTGCGTCACCTCTGGTAAGATATGGCAAACTGTCATAATTTCAATTTTGAAGAATTCGGCCGCAACTTGTGCCAATTCTGCTAACGTTACCTGTTCAATCAACCCTAGCACATCAAACGGACTCACTTCGTCGAAAAAGGCATCGCTGTATTGATTGGCGATTGCTTCTAAGGAATTAAAAGCTTGTAAGTATTCGCCAATTGCCGCTCTTTTGACCAAGGCTAAATTGGCTTCTGAAAAATCAGGACTCTCCTGATAGTGTTCCAAAATATTGATCAACGCATCCGATAAGCCCTGTGCATCATCAGTGTCACCACCAAGGGTAATGAAGTTAAATGAGCGTTGAATAGCGTATTCATAGCCAAAACTATCATCTAAAATCCCTTGTTCATATAATTTTTGAACTTGCGTTGATGAATCGCCAAAAAGTAATTCTAATAACAGGTTCATCTTAATTTTCATTTCTAGTGCTTCTTGACCAGTCCCAAAATCAGTTAGTCCTTTGATACCGACCATGCTCTTACTGCGAGTCACCGGCATTTCTAAAGAGCGGTACGGAATAATGTCACTACCATCAGCTTCTTCTTCCGGTAATGAGCGATTAATGTCGCTTGGTTGTGCAAAATCTTTAGCGTCTTGATTAGCGCTGACCCACGACAATACTTCTTCAGGATCATTAATCTGACCCACGATGAATAAATTCATATTGCTGGGTTGATAGAAAGTTTGATGCGCTTGGTACAATTCTTCAGGCGTAATTTGTGCAATACTTTCGATAGTACCGGCAATATCCGTTCGAACTGGGTGTTGTGGATAAAGGTTGCCCAGCACCGTATAAAATAAACGCCAATCTGGTTCATCGTTGTACATCTGAATTTCTTGCCCAATAATGCCTTTTTCTTTATCGACTGTGGCAGCCGTAAAATAGGGTTCCTGTACAAAATCAAGCAAAATATCCAAGTTTTCCTTCAAATGACTGGTTGTTGAAAAGAGGTAGCTTGTTCGCGTGAAACTCGTGAAAGCATTTGAACTGGCACCAAATTGCCCAAATTTTTCAAAGGCATCATAATCCGCCTTTTCAAATAGCTTATGTTCTAAGAAATGCGCGATTCCATCAGGAACCGTCACATAGTCCGTTTGGCCTGCAGGTACAAAAGTCGTATCAATTGCACCGTAGTCAGTCGTTAAAATAGCATAGGTCTTATGATAACCACTCTTAGGATAGAGTTTGACCGTTAGCCCATTTTCGAGGGTGTCTTCATAGAGCGTTTCACCTAAGCGGGGATTTTGTCTAAGCTTCATTTGTGTCGACCCCTTTCAAGAAGTAGATTGCTTGGAGCTGCATCTTAGCGGCTTGTTCTTGGACTGCTTGTTTAGAAACGGCCAAAATGGCGGTCGTAAATCGATCCGCGTCTAATTCCGTTTCAGGGACAAAGATTTGATTAAATTGCTGTTGGCCCAAATAACCAGGGCTATCAAGACTGGATTTAAATTGATTGATTAAAGCTAATTTGGTTTGTTCAAACATAGCTTGCGTAAAATCGCCCGCGATAATACTTTGCCGTTGCGCTTCGATAATGGCTAGTACCCGTTCTTTTTGATGGCTTTCAATTCCGGTTTGAACCATGACAGCCCCTCGGAACGCATCGATATTGCTAGACGCATAATAGGCCAAACTCGCCTTTTCACGGACATTTGTAAAGAGTAACGATAGCGGTGTCCCACCGAATAATGCGTTCATCACTAAGGCCGCGTAATAATCTTTTTGGTAAAAATAAGCCGATAGTTGATAAGCCATGTTCAACTTCCCTTGTTGAACCGTCTGTTCTTCCGTCAATTCACGGACCGCATCACTAGCGGCTTGTTGATAAAAAATACCCGGTAGCGTTACAATCCGTGGTGCTAGTGATAGTTGCGCTAAATCAAGCGCTAGTTTTTCCTCATCTACATTACCCACAACCGTCATTTGAATCCGATCATTTGCAATCATCTGTTGATAATAAGCATATAAATCAGTCGCCGTAATCGTCTTTAAGACGTCAGCATCCCCATAATTAGGGGTTTGTTGCGTTTGGTCCGTAAAGTAAAGTTCCCGTAATTTAAGTGCAGCATAAGTTTGTTTGTCATCAGCAACACTGTCAATGTAGCGTTGCAAGTTTTCTTTTTCCCGATCAAAAGTAACCGCGTTAAAGGCTTGATCAATGACATCTGGTTTTAAAAGTAGTTCGCCAATAAAGGCAATTGCTTGTTGTTGTAAGTCGATTGTATCGCGTAAATATTGAGGGCTGACAATCCGCATTGAAATACTAAAAATCGCTAATTGTCCTTGCCGGTATGCATTCATATTGAAGCCAGCCCCATACATTGCTTGGAGTTGATTGGCAATTGCAACCTGATCACGATAAGCTTGACTACTAGCAGATAAGACACTGGCTAGTAATGACCGTTTTGTCAGGGTTTCTTTAGTCGCTGGTGCCACTAATTGCACAGAAAAGCGAATTGTTTTGAATTGTTGTGTTTGTAAGATATTTAAATAAACGCCATCCATTACTTTTTGATTCATACTTGCTGCTCCTCACTGTTTTAACAGTTAAAATGGCTTGCTTTCAACTTAAGTCTTTTTAAGAATAATGTAACAGACACTATCATACCAAAAAAGTGGGTTAAACTCAAAAGCGCCACCGTTTTAACAACTCTGGTTTTTCTTTGAAAAAACGGTATTAGAATCCTGCTACTGATTCTAATACCGTTTTTTGTTCATTATTCAGTTGGTGGTTGTTCGCTTGGAACCTCTTGCAAAAGGACCTTGCGCGGTTTGCTGCCTTCAGAAGGCCCGATAATCCCGCGACTTTCCATTTCATCAATCAAACGAGCTGCCCGATTATAACCGACTCTAAAGCGGCGTTGGACCATCGAGACACTCGCTGTTTGTTGCTTAATCACTAATTCAACGGCTTCTTGATAATATTCATCTTCGGGATCCGCCGTTTCTTGGTGCTCGTCGGCGGCCGTTGGAATCATCTCTTCATCGTATTCAGCCGTCTTTTGCGCTTTGATAAAGGAAACGATGCTTTCCACATCTTGACTCGAGATAAAAGCACCTTGAACTCGCAGTGGTTTACTCACCCCGATTGGTAGGTACAACATGTCCCCACGACCAAGTAGTTTTTCAGCCCCACTGCCATCCAAGATGGTTCGTGAGTCAATCCCACTAGAAACTGCAAAAGCAATTCGTGACGGAATATTAGCCTTAATCAACCCGGTAATAACATCAACAGATGGTCGTTGTGTCGCAACAATCATGTGAATCCCAGCTGCCCGGGCCATTTGTGCTAACCGGATAATCGCACTTTCAACTTCATTACTAGCAACCATCATCAAATCAGATAATTCATCAACGATCACGACAATATATGGTAAGGCCGCACCTTTGATTTCGCCATCTTCATTATGACCTTGAATATACTGATTATATTCGGTCATGTTCCGCTGACCAGTATCCGCAAAAAGTTGATAGCGTCGTTCCATTTCTTTAACGACTTTATTCAACGCGTTGGCCGCTTTCTTAGCGTTGGTCACCACCGGAATCAAGAGATGGGGAATCCCATTATAGACGTTTAATTCAACCATCTTCGGATCAATCAACATCAACTTAACTTCATGGGGTTGTGCGCTCATCAAAATACTAGTGATAATCCCGTTAATCGCCACTGATTTCCCACTACCGGTTGAACCGGCAATCAAAAGATGCGGCATCTTGACCAAATCTGACATAATTACCTTACCAGAAATATCTTTCCCTAATGGCACTGCCAACGGTTTGCCTGGATGTGGTGGCTCTTGTTCGATCATCTCTCTGAAGGAAACTGTTGAGACAGTTGTATTAGGGACTTCAATCCCGACGTATGGTTTGCCTGGAATCGGTGCTTCAATCCGAATGTCTTTGGCGGCCAGTGCTAACGCTAAATCATCGGCCAAATTAACAATCTTCGACACCTTAACACCAACAGCCGGTTGGATTTCATACTTCGTAACGGCCGGGCCCAAACTAGCACTCTTAACCGTGACATCCACGCCAAACGAATCGAAGGTTTGTTTCAAGACCTGTTGATTTTTTTCAATCGCTTCGTATTCCGCACTCTGATCAGATGGCGGAATCTGCGTCAATAATTCAGGCGTTGGCATTTCATAATCTTCATCAATTGCTACAGCATGCGTTAATTCAGCAACATCTGGCACTTGTTCTGCCGGTGCTTCTTCAGCCGCTGCTGGCGCATTAGTTGTTTGGTGCGTTGCAATTGGTTTTGGTAAATCCTTAGGCCCGTTAATCTTAAAGGTTGCTGGTTCGTTGACCACAACCCCTGTTTTCTCAGGCTCGCCGGTCGGTTCTGGGACCGCCTTTTTAGCGGGTTTGGTTGGTGGTGTTTTTTCATCAACTGCAGACAACGCATTTTGCATCTGTTCTTTAAGCGCGCTGACTTGATCGCGGCCCTTTTCAGTGGCCTTCACCAAACCTGATTTAGTGTAGCGCCCGACTTGAAATATGCCGTGGACAAAGCGTTGACTGCTTTTAACAACCACACTAAAAGGAATGTCCATAAAAATAAAGAGCCCCATAATTGTCACTAACACAGCAATGATATAAGTCCCCATCTGTGCAAATAGAAAATGCGAACCACTATAAATTACAGCCCCAATCAGGCCCCCGCCGACCTCCGTCGTGACTGCCATCTTTTGGAAATCTTCAAATAATAAGCGCCAAGTTGCTGCGATAAAATGGTTATTAATCGCTTGTTGGTGCAAGATGAAAGCCGATAGCCAGATTAAAATACCGATGTAGGCTAAACTAAAACCCGCCGTTTTTTGTTGCCACAATGGTGGTTGTTTGCCATAAATTAAGAGGTAAATACCGAGCATTGCAAATAGGATTGCGCCCAGGACGAATGTATCACCAACGAATAAGCGGAAAACATTCGCAAATAGTGCGCCGATAAAGCCTAATTTCAGCCCAGAGAAAAGACTAATTAAAATAAACAAAAAGCCGACAAAATTAACCGTGTAATCCGGCTGTTGTGTTTTTTTCTTCTTAGTCGTCGTTTTTTTCTGACGCTTCTTCGTTTGAGTTGCCATAAAATCTCCTTACCTTACATATCTAATCCTTATTATACACGAACTTCTGTTCAGGTTAACCCATCTTTTAGGCTTTATTCAAACAAAAAAAGAAGCCTGGGTCAACCGAAGTTCCCCTTAGCTTCTCTTATTTAATCATTATGCTTCTTCTGGTGTTTCATGCGCTGTAAATTGAAGTTGAATCCCTTCGTTTAAAGCAACCGCTGTTACTTGATATGTCAAGGTTTCAATGTATTCGATTAATGGGCGTGATAATTTCATCATTTCTTTTTGTTCGATTTCATCTGGTGTGCCAAAGAAATCTAACAACTGAACAACCCGTGAAATTTGACCAGAAACGGCAAAGCCACTTCCTTGCGGAATAACTTGGAATGGTGTAACGATTTGATAGATGTTACCGGCTTTTAAATCAGCTTCTTGTAAATATTCATCGTCAGCATCAATTTTCACTAAGCTGACTTGGATATTTTGTTGTGGTTCGGCGTCCGGTGACACACGGTCAAAATGAAAAGCATCAACGCTAATGGGATCTTTTTTAGTTTGCATTAGAAACACTCCTATTTTAATTTATCGTGATCGTACAAATGACTCTTTTCTAATCCTGGAAAATCTTGTTGCCGTAATGCTTCAAAAATGACCAATGCTGCACAGTTGGATAAATTCAAAGCCCGAATGTGATCTGATATTGGAATGCGGAGACACTGATCTTCATTTTCACGCATAAACGTTTCTGGAAGGCCGGTTGTTTCCTTACCAAACATAAAGTAATGATCGACGCTTGTATCCGTCACATCTTGATCAGAATAAGCTTGCTTGGCAAACTTCGTGATCAAATAGAGATGTTTACGATCTGGAACCGTTTCTAAAAAGGCGTCCAAGTTCTTGTGGTAATTAATCTTCACTTGGTCCCAATAATCTAGACCCGCCCGTTTTAAATGTTTGTCGTCAGTTTCAAAGCCCAATGGTTCGATTAAATCTAAAACAGTATCCGTCCCGGCACATGTCCGAGCAATGTTACCAGTATTAGCTGGAATAAGTGGTTCGTATAAAACAATATGATTAGTCACAATCTAACTTCCTTCAATAAAGATTCAGCAGCTTAATTATACACGATTTAATGGTAAAGCTCTACTGGTGCTTTACATATAAAAAAACGTAGTCCCTCGGTTATTCACGGCGAGAAACTACGTTAGTGTCATTTCATCACTAGCTTTTATCAAAAAGAATTCTGATAAAAGTTAGGGAAAAAATTCCTTGTGGTTATTATAACGCCCTTATTTCTGATTTGCAATCAGATTTTTTAAAATTACTTTAATTTCTCATTGTTTTCCCACCAAAACCGTGACATCCAATGATATCTCTGGTAACGCGTCCAACGTAATCGCTTGTAGTTGTTCCTCTGTAGCCGTCCAGGTTAGCGGTGTCATCTCAACTAAATCTGCCAAGGTTGCGGGCGTTAAAGTCAATTTTTGTTGGACTTGAATTTCTTGGTACCCAGGGAAATGCTGCTCAAACAAAGCCAACACTGGACCATGATCGTAGCTTTCCTTTTCTTGACCCTGATATAATAATTCTCGTAGCTCGTGTAAGTAACCAGCATTAGGAATCACCTTAATCAACTGCCCGTCAGGTTTGAGCACTCGCTTGAATTCTTGGTATTGCGATGGCGAAAAGATATTCAAGACCGTATCCAAACTCTGATCAGCAAACGGCATCCGCGCTAAATCAGCGACACAAAACCAACCTTCTTGATTGTAATCACTGGCCAGTTGGATCGCTGGTTTAGAAATATCAAACCCGATGTATTGGACTGGCACTTGTTGCGCGAGCTGGTAAACCGGTGTCCCTTCCCCACAACCGACATCGAGAATCCGACTATTAGCCGTCAATTGCTTAGCAATTTCATCTAGGAACGGTTTAAAGAAACCAGCTTGTAAAAAGGCCCGGCGATGACTTAACATTTCTTTTGTATATTCAGACTTCATTTGTTTAGGTAAAAAATACAATGTCCCATTTTTAGCCAGGTCAAAACTATGCCCGACTTCACAGACCAATTGATGATCACTAATAGTAGCAAATGCCTCTTGGCAAATTGGACACTGCAAGGCACTTAAGTTGGCTTGCAAGAATTGTTGCGCTAAATCAATTTTTTTCAATTCAAATTCTCCTTATTTCAATCCTTTACATTCTAAAAATATCAAGTAAACTTAGTCATATCAAGTGACCAACGAAGGAAGTGAACTCATGCTCGATACTTACCGCTTCGATGAAGCTAAAAAGAAGCTAACCAAGCATGCCAAAATCCAACCCAATAGTTGGATTAACATTACCGATCCCACGCAAGCAGAAATTGATTTACTGACTAAAAAACTGCACGTCCCTTCCGATTTCATCTATTATAGTTTAGATGCCGACGAAAGTGCGCGTGCTGAACACGACCCAGATTATAATGCGACGTTAATCATTTTTAACATGCCGATTCTTGAAAAAGATGAACGGCAAGCCGATAAGTTCCACTACAAAACAAGTCCTCTAGGAATTATTGTAACAGATTCTGTCATCTTAACCATCAATAAAACGCCAGTTGATTTCTTACAGAGTTTCATTGATAATCAAATCAAAAACTTTAATCCACAGGAACAACGCCGGAGTGTCCTTCAAATTCTCTATCGAATTTCCACAATATACCTTCAATATCTGCGGGATATCAACCGTTCCCGCGAACGTATTGAAACCCGATTACAAAAGTCACTACGTAACGAAGAGCTCTATGATTTAATGGGCATTCAACGCGGGTTAGTTTATTTCATGATGTCGTTAAAAACCGATAAGATGGTATTAGCTAGTCTGGTGCGCTCTAATATGTTGATGCTCAACGAATCTGAGCTTGATTTATTAGACGATATTCAAATTGAAAATCAACAAGCAATTGAAATGGCCGAGATTTCCAATTCGATTATCAATGAAACCGCTGATACGTATTCGTCAATTATTAATAATAACATGAATAACGTCATGAAGTTTTTGGCATCTTATTCGATTATGCTGACCATCCCTGGATTAGTTTTTAGTTTTTACGGGATGAACGTGGCCTTACCACTGGCCAATTTCAAAATCAGTTGGATCGTCACCATTGCAATTTCCTTAGTCATTGCAGCCCTTTTAGGCTTTCGTTTCTGGCGGAAACGCTATTTCTAAATCCTTTCAAACACCGAACAACCCATTATCGGGATTGTTCGGTGTTTTTTGATTGACTTTCCATTATCAACTCGTTAGAATACGTTATGTACGAATTAATAGGCGTACATAAAAATAAATGTTCGTATTTAAGGAGAATTATTCATGGACGTATTTGATTACGAAGATGTTCAACTTATTCCCAATAAATGTATCGTCAAAAGTCGGAGTGAAATTGATACCACTGTTCGCTTTGGTTCAGAGACTTTTAAAATCCCGGTGGTCCCTGCTAATATGCAAACCATTATTGATGAACCGCTGGCCATTTGGCTTGCCGAAAATCACTACTTTTATGTCATGCATCGTTTTCAACCGGAAAAACGCCCTGCCTTCATCAAGAAGATGCACGAACGCAACCTATTCGCTTCCATTAGTGTTGGCGTTAAAGACGATGAATTTGACTTCATCAATCAACTCGCACAAGATAACCTCATCCCAGAATACATTACAATCGATATCGCTCACGGTCATTCACAAGTCGTGATTGATATGATTCAACACATCAAAAAAGTTTTACCTAAAAGTTTCGTAATCGCCGGTAACGTCGGCACCCCTGAAGCGGTTCGAGACTTAGAACGCGCCGGCGCTGATGCAACCAAAGTCGGCATTGGTCCTGGTAAAGTCTGCATCACTAAAATCAAAACTGGTTTCGGGACTGGCGGTTGGCAACTTGGGGCCCTTCGCTGGTGTGCCAAAGCGGCAACTAAACCAATCATTGCTGATGGTGGTATTCGTACTAACGGTGATATTGCTAAATCAATTCGCTTTGGCGCTAACATGGTCATGATTGGTTCTCTCTTTGCTGGTCATACTGAATCTCCTGGTGAACTCGTCGAAGAAGACGGCCAACAATTTAAGGAATATTTTGGTTCAGCTTCTGAATTTCAAAAAGGCACGCACCAAAATGTTGAAGGCAAACGGATTTTAGTCCCTTATAAAGTCGCCATTAGTGATACCTTGACCGAGATGCGTCAAGATTTACAATCTTCAATTTCTTATGCTGGTGGCAAGCGCTTATCAGCGCTACGCAAAGTAGATTACGTACTTGTCCGGCATTCTATTTTTAATGGTGATATGTTGTAGACCAATTATCAAAAAAAGAACCACTCCTTTTAGAGTGGTTCTTTTTTAGTTAGGTACCTAAAAACTTTACGCTTATCTATTGAATCAGCCCCTGAACAACTGTATAATGACCTTTGTCGCTTTCACAGCGTCGACATTGAGCAGAAAAGGGTGTGAAACAAATGGATATTAAACATACACTTGGTGATAACAGTGTTATCTTTCGTGATGCAACTTACATTAGAAGAACGGTGTTTGTTCGAGAACAAAATATGCCGGAAACACAAGAAATAGATGCACATGAAGATCATACTGTTCACTACGTCGGTTACATTGAGCAAGACCCAGCCGTAACCGCACGTGTCCATGTACTAAAAGATGGCGGTTTTAGAATTCAACGTGTCGCCACAATTAAGTCATTTAGAGGTCAGGGCCTTGGATTTAAACTAATCGAAGCCATTATCGAAGATGCCAAGCGCACAAAAACGCCCTACATCATCTTATTTGCACAAGATCACGCCATTGGTTTCTATGAGAAACTAGGCTTTGAAGTGATTAGCGAAGGTGAAATGGAAGCTAACATCCCGCATCACTATATGAAACTAACAATCAATCATTAAAAAGAGCATGCGTTTGAAACAAGTTGGCTTTGATCCTTAGCACAGAAGCCAGTTTCAAAAAGGCGTGGACAAAAATTAATTTGTCCACGCCTTTTTAATTACCATTAATATGCTTTCTCGCGCACTTTTTTATTCGTATAAGCCTGATACCTTTTTAAACCATTCAAATAAGTGTGTCACCAGGATTTTAATAATTGCGTAAACTGGAATCCCGACAATGACACCAACCAATCCGAATAACTTACCGGAGGCCAATAAGACAATAATCGTCGTGACTGGATACATCGACATCTTGCTGCCAAGCACCAACGGCGAGACTACTCGTCCTTCCAGTGTTTGCTCAACAGCAAACACCAACAAGACCTTGATCAGTAAAATCGGTGAGATAAAAGCTGCAATGACGACCGATGGCACCAATGCTAGAAATGATCCCAAATATGGAATCAAGTTCAATAGCCCTGCCATAATCCCTAGCGTTAGCCCGTATTTCATCCCAACAATCCAATAACCAACTGTAAACATCACTGCTACCCAAAAAGCAACGGTCAATTGACCCCGAATATATTGACTGACTTGACCATTAATTTCTTCTAAAACCTGACTGGTAGTTTCCCGAATTCGGACGGGGAAGAATTTAACAAGGTAGCCTTTCAACCGATGACCGTCTTTTAGCATAAAAAAGAGAATAAACGGCATCGTCACAATTGCGATTACAATGTTTGTCACGACACCGACGGCTGTCCCGATATGGGTCACAGTTGATGTTAACATCTTATTCACTTTACCAGAGACGTTACTTAACATATCCGTATTGATATCATCTAATTGTTTTTGTAAGGACTTAAAACTAGGATCATTAAACCAACTCATCGTCTGCTTTTGAATATTCGCCCAATACGATGGCCATTGCTTAATTAAACTCGTCGTTTGTGATTGAATAATGGGAATAATCGTTGCCACCCCCCAAGCCAATAACGCCACAATCACGATAAAAATCAAAGTAATCGATAAAACACGATTAAGTTGCCAACGGTGTTCCAACCAATCAATTAGCGGGTTAATTAAATAATAAAGAACTGCCGCAATAATAATCGGTAACCCAACAATCAACATCAATTGCTGAATGGGTTCTAATAGCCATGCTAATTTAGTTGCCAACAGGATAATCAGCAAGATTAGAAAAACATTCAATAAGATGACCGGTAATTTTTGATTTAAAAACCACTTAAAAAACCAAGATTGTTCCTTCGTTTGTTTATGCTCAGCCACATGCCCACCTATTTCCTACATAGTTTCTTGATACTGGATTAGCGTCCCCACTTTAAAATCAGGTTTGCCTTGCAAACTAGCATCTTTAGGTGTCAAATAAAGGCCACTTTGCAGTTGATCTTCCTCTGGTGCTGAATCAAAGATCAACGCGACATGCCCAATATTATTGAGATTTTCATTAACCAGTGCCCCAACATAAGTGACTTGATATGGTCGGCCATCAATCACAACGATTGACTGAGTTGTCATCGTAAGTCGTTCAGATTGATTAGCCGTCGTAAAACGTTGAATGAGGGCGACTGCCTTAATCGCTGGTGTTGCTTGTTCGTTGAATAAAATAACCAGTGGTTCGGCGGCATCAATTGCTTGGGCCCCGATTGCCACGATCTCTGCTTGCATTATCATCACTGAATCTCCTCGTATTTAAGATACTCTCATTGTAGCATATTCTACTTAAACTTAACGTTTTCAAACGCCTTTTAGGCGATTAATTAAACCGTTTTCGCATGAATATGCTATACTCAAATAGTATTTGATGAAGGGAGTCTATTTTATGACTGAAGAAGTTTTAATTGGGGGTTATACCCGTCGAATTGGTAAGGGCATTTATCGTGGTACGCTCTCACCTGAAACCGCAACAATCACTGATATTAAACCTTATATCACTTTAGATAATGCCTCATATTTGGCTATTTCCAAACAACAAATTTTATATACTGTGGTTAAAGAAGGCGAACAAGGCGGCATTGCTGCTTACGATATTTCTGGCGCCACACCGGTTTATTTAAACGCGGTCTTAGCCGCTGGTGCCCCACCAGCATACGTGGCTGTCGATGAGGCGCGTCAATTGGTCTACGCTGCTAATTACCATAAAGGCGAAATTCTGGTTTATGCCATTCAAAATGATGGCCACCTCGTATTAGCCAACACGGTCCAACACACTGGTCATGGCCCTCGTCCAGAACAAGCAAGCGCCCACGTTCATTATACCGATCTCACACCAGATAATCGGTTAGCTGTCTGTGATTTAGGCACCGATGAACTAACAACCTATACAATCGCAGCCAATGGCGACTTAACTAAGACCGCAACTTACCATAGTGAACCTGGTTTTGGAACTCGGCATCTTGTTTTTCATCCCAACCACCAAGTGGCTTATCTTTTAGGTGAACTTTCAAGTGAAGTGACGGTTCTTAACTACGACTCAAGCACTGGTGAATTTACAGCCGTTGAAACTTATTCAATGTTGCCAGATGATTGGCATGAGGCTAATGGTGGTGCGGCGATCCGTATTTCACAAGACGGCCAATTCCTCTACGCCTCAAATCGTGGCTATAACTCAATTGTGGTCTACCGTATTAGTGACGACGGGCAACAACTCACAGCCATTCAACAAATGTCAACAGATGGCGAGTTTCCTCGTGACTTCAACCTCTCTGCTAATGATCAATTTCTCTTTGCCGTTAATCAAAATAGCGATAATGGCACACTTTATCATCGCGATGCCCAAACTGGTTTATTAACCCCTTGTCAAAAAGATTTAGAGACCCCGGAAGGCGTTTGTGTCCTATTCCGATAAAAAAAGATTGGCCAACTGCCAATCTTTTTTTATTGCTTTTGACGACGATCTGATAAATTAATCCACATTGCAACTAAGATTAAGACGATTGAAGCAAAGTAGATATAATGTAAGCCATTATACAGAATATGCCGTAAATCTGGTAATAAGTTTTGCGGTAATTTAGCAGCTGTTTCCGGATTAATTAATTCGTTAAGCATGTTTTGATTCAACCGTGAATCGCCACTAATCCCCTTAGCCAATTGACGGTTTAAAATAATCCCGTAGACTGACACCATTAATGTTTGCCCCAATGTTCGGCTCAGTGTATTAAATGAAGTTGCAACCCCCACTTTATCCGAACCAGCAACACTCTGTGACGTAACAGTAGTCGTTGTAATGATCATCCCAAAGCCAATCCCTAAACAAGCGGCGACCATTAAGAAAAACCAAAACGGTGTTGTTTGTGGCACGAGTGATAAAACAATACTGCCACCGAGTAGAATAGCTAAACTCCCCATTAAAATACGTTGTGGTGCATGTTTCACTAATAACTGGCCGGCCCACAACGAAGCGAAGATCCACATAATTGAACTTGGTGTCACCACAAAGCCCCCCATTGAAGCCTTCAAACCAAGAATACCTTGCATCCACATTGGCATGTAAACTTCAAAACCAATCAAGAAGCCACTCACTAAAGCAGCCACTGCATTTTGAACAACGAATGTCCGGTTTTTAAATAATGATAATGAAATAATGGGATCTTGTGCTTTCTTTTCAACGCGGACAAATAAAATGAAAGCAACAACGGCAATCACAAGCGCTGGTACTAATAAGCCCCATGATAAGTGGGTCTCACCCATTAATTGGAAGCCATACAAGAGGCCTAAGAGGGCCATCATTAACCAGAAGCTCCCCCAATAATCAATTGGTTGATCACTTGTCCGTTTTTCTTCTTGTAAGAAATACCAAATTAAACCAATCGTAATTAAACCGATGGGAACATTGATGAAGAAAATCCAATGCCACGTTAATTTATCAACGATAAACCCACCTAAAAGTGGCGCAATAATTGAGGCAATCCCCCACGCAGAACCGTTAAAGCCTAGGACTTTGGCCCGTTTTTCAATTGGATAAATATCAGCAATGATGGTGAAAGAAACCGGCATAATTGCCCCAGCACCTAACCCTTGTATTGCCCGGGAAATGATTAAGGTCTCCATATGGTTGGATAACCCACACAATGATGAACCAATCACGAAAAGCACTAACCCCAAAATAAAAATTGGTTTGCGGCCAATCCGATCCGCCATCTTCCCATAAATCGGCGTCATCATCGCATTCGTTAATAAATAAATTGAGAATACCCAATTCATCAAGCGCATCCCATGTAAGTTACTAATAATCGTTGGCATTGCCGTTGAGACGATTGTCCCTTCAATTGCCGTCATAAATGTCGCGACAAACAACGCAATTGTCACTAATAATACATTTGTTTTTCTCTTCTCCATTACACCGTTCTCCTCTTAATTCTAAGCATAAAAAGAGACCTTTCTTAGCTTAAATAAGTTAAGGAAAGGCCGCCTCTTTTACTCGATTGACTTCTTAGTGATTTAGTTTAGCAATACTTGCTTTTAAAGCAGCAACTTTATCTAATCGTTCCCAAGAAAGGTCAACATCTGTACGCCCAAAGTGCCCATAAGCAGCTGTCTGCTTATAAATAGGTCTTTGTAGATCTAACATTTTAATAATCCCAGCAGGCCGTAAGTCAAAGTTCTCACGAATTGCAGTTTGAATGGCTTCTTCACTCACTGTGCCAGTTTCAAAAGTATTCACTGAAACAGATACCGGTTGGGCCACCCCAATTGCGTAGGCTAGTTGCACTTCACATTTACGGGCTAAGCCAGCCGCCACAATATTCTTAGCAATATAACGGGCTGCATAACTAGCAGAACGATCAACCTTAGTTGCATCCTTACCAGAGAATGCACCGCCACCATGGCGGGCATAACCACCATAAGTATCCACAATAATCTTCCGGCCAGTTAATCCGGAATCCCCTTGCGGTCCACCAATGACGAAGCGACCAGTTGGATTAATGAAGTATTTTGTCTTATCATCCAAATATTCAGCTGGAATGACCGTTTTAATAACTTGTTCTAGCATATCCTTTTGAATGGTTTCTAAAGTAACATCCTCATCGTGTTGTGTACTAATGACGACGGTATCAACACGTTTTGGTTGTTCGTTTTCATCATATTCAACAGTAACTTGTGCTTTTGCGTCTGGTCGTAAATAGGCTAACTGACCACTCTTACGTAGTTCAGCGACCTTACGCATCAAGCGATGTGATAAGGCGATTGGTAATGGCATTAATTCAGGTGTTTGATCGACAGCAAAGCCAAACATTAACCCCTGATCCCCTGCACCAATCTTATCAAGTGGATCTTCATCCTTCTCACGTGATTCAAGTGAATCATCGACCCCTTGTGCAATATCTGGTGATTGTTCATCAAGTGCTACAATCACCGCACAGTTGTCGCCATCAAAACCGTATTGGCCATCACGATAACCAATCTTCTTGATTGTTTCTCTGACAACCTTTTGGATATCAACGTAAGCCGTCGTTGAAATTTCACCCACGACCAATACTAATCCAGTTGTAACAGTTGTCTCACAAGCAACACGGGCTTGTGGATCTTGTGCTAACATCGCATCTAAGATAGCATCACTAATTTGATCCGCAATCTTATCTGGATGGCCTTCACAAACGGATTCCGAAGTAAATAAATGTCTTTCTTGCATTTCTATGTTTCCCCCTATATATGTGTCGGTTACAAGGCCTCTTCACGGTATGTGAATCCTATCGGGAACTTCTTATAACTCTACTACCTTAGCATAAATCACGACATATTTCAAAAGCCATTGACCTTCTTTTCAAAAAAAGTTAAGATGAAAGTCATATTATATGAAAAAGGTGTTGCTATGTTCTATCTTAGACAAAAAAAACTACCTGCTAATAATCCGCCTGCTCGGTTAATCTTATTTAACTACTTAAACCTAGGCTTAATTGTGGGATTAGCGATTCACCCTTTTCCCAAGCATCTCGATTTATACTTCATGCTAACTGCGCTTTTAGGCGCATTATTAACGATTCCCTTAGTCCTTTCTACAACTAGTAAGTTAAAGCGCTCATTAGCCGCTATTGGCCTACTAATTGCGCTGGTTATTAGCCTAATTATTGGTCGCCATTCGCTCGTTTGGGCCGGTACTTTACTAGCGATTACCAGTTTATTGGTACTTGTGCCGTTTATCTTTCCAAAACAGTTTAACAATCATTGGCTGCGATTAGTCTGTCAATTCTTATTGGCGCCCTATTTCTTCCTGGCAACATTGATTTTCAATGGGCTTCATTTTTTACCCGAAGCATTGCTGGTTAAGATTGGACTTTTTTTAGGATTAATCTTCCTTTTTGAACTGATTCCAACTAATAAGATGCTCACCGTGGTTGGTGACTGCCTCTGGTTAATCACCGTTCTTTTGATCATCGCGACTAAAATCATCGTAGGCTGGCAATTATTGCCGTTTATGATTGCTCAATTACTATTACTAGCGACACAACTGGGCTTCATTAAAAATAATACTTATCTACACGAACTTTATTACCTCATTTTCATTACTGGTTTGTTCCTATAAGTCCTTAAAAGCAGCCTAGACTGGCTGTTTTTTTATAGCCTAATTTATCTTTTTAAACGCACAAAAAAAGCACCAATCGTTATAAACGACCAATGCTTTTAACCGTCTCTTCGACGGTCACAACGGGACTCGAACCCGTGATCTCCTGCGTGACAGGCAGGCGTCCTAACCAGCTAGACCATGCGACCTTAAAATAAAAATGGAGGTTACAGGGCTCGAACCTGTGACCCTCTGCTTGTAAGGCAGACGCTCTCCCAACTGAGCTAAACCTCCAAAAATGACCCGTACGGGATTTGAACCCATGATACCGCCGTGAAAGGGCGGTGTCTTAACCACTTGACCAACGGGCCATACTATCATTATATAACGGAGAGTGAGGGATTCGAACCCTCGAAACAGGTCATACCCATTTACATGATTTCCAATCATGCTCCTTCGGCCGCTCGGACAACTCTCCAAAATGATTTACTCCGGTTGTCAGGCTCGAACTGACGACATCATGATTAACAGTCATGCGCTCTACCAACTGAGCTAAACCGGAATCAAGCGTGGCAACGTCCTATC
>NZ_JAMQEX010000023.1:0-13606 GCF_033176295.1 Latilactobacillus sp. | reverse complement strand
TTAATTTATTTGCTAGCGAAATTGACTTCGCAAATATGTTGTGCCCCGAAGGGCGACCCTACACATTTGGTTTATCAAAACTTTGTTCAGTTTTCAAAGGTCTACCTTATATGAATCGCCGTTACTTAAAACTTAAAATCTCATAAGCAACGCAATTAATCATATCATGTGATCAAGTTGATGTCAACTGCTTTTTAAAAATAATTTTTATCAACTTCTCAATCACATGTTCATCTCTCGACAACATAGAATATCTTACCATCCTAGTGGGACAACGTCAATCACTATTTTCAATATTTTTTAAAAAACTTGAAAATAACCTTTGCCAAGCTTAAAAAAAACGTTTTAATCCACTAAAAAGCATCCCTAATTGCGCTACTGATTATCCCTTACAACACTTATAAATCGCGATTTCGCCACTATTTCAACGAATTGGTATAGGTAAAAAACGTGTTGGTCAACAAATCTCTCAAATTTGTTGACCAACACGCCATAATCACTACTAATAGAAGTCTTCCAAGCGTTCATAATCTAATATTTCAACCTGTCGACCTTGTCTTTTTATCAATTGCCGCTGTTCTAATTGCTTCAATTGCCGCGATAAAGTTTCCGGCGTCGTCCCAATATAAGTGGCTAATTCTTTTAACTTCATCGGGATTTTAACCGTCAACGTCTCACTGACCTTCACCAAAGCCAATAGATAAGTCACAATTCGCGATTCAACCGATTCGATATTCATCAGATTAGCTTGTTGTTCCAACTTAATCATCTTATTAGCCGTTACTTCTAAAAGTTTCAAACTAATTTCCGGATAAGTTAATAGTAGTTCTTGAAAAGGTGCGCGAGGCAATGTGCAGATCACACTGTCTTGGAGTGCCTCACCATATACTTGTTCCTCTTGATTCGTAAAGAGTAATTTCTCACCTTCAAAGTCGCCAGGCTCCATAATCCGCAATAGTTGTTCTTTACCCGCTGCGGATAATTGATAAACCTTAATACTCCCACTAGCCAGAATCACTAGGCGTTTTTGCGCAGTCGGGCTTATGACTTGCTGACCCTTAGCAACCTTTTCGTGGTGCGTTAGCGCCGAAACCTTCAGGAGACTATCGTGATCAAGGTGACTAAATATCGGTACTAGTTCTGCACAAATATGTTGTTCAACAGTTGCCACACGCCCACTTCCTTCTATTTAGTCGTCATCTTCTTCATCTAAGCCTTCGCGTGCATCCTTACCGAGTTGGCTCTGCAATACGCGAATTTGATGTTGGTTATACCCTAGCATATCAATCATATCAGTTGCTAAAGCAAATCGTTCTTCTTTTTGGGCGAGCTTGATCGCCCGTGATACGAATAGGTTGGCGGTGTTAAAATCGTTGACCAATTCCGCCATCATAGCTGGCACATCCCAATACTTGATGCGGGCATCTTCAGTAAGCATCCCGTATTCAGTATATTCTGCTTGCGTCGTCGGGATTACTTCACCCTCATCCAATAATCGTTCAGTCGTCTTATCTAATAGCATATCATTTTCTGTTAATAAAGTTGCCACTTGTGCCTTGAAGGTGCCATTATCAATCCCTTTGGTAGACCACTTCATCTGACGGAGTTTGCGCCGTTGGATTGTGAGATTAGCCATAATGTGCCCGATCATTGCACCAGCCGTTGGTGTATGGTGATCCACATCCGCTTGTTTCAGTTCTGCTTGGTAACGTTCTTCAATTGCCGCTGTTGTTAACATCTCAATGCCCCCTATTTAACCTTCACACTTTTAACGTTGTAGCCCAGATTCGTGACCAATTGGGTCAATTGTTCTGGGTTAGTCGTTGTTTCATCATATTCAGTTTTAACTTTGCTTGCATTAAATAGTACTTTGACCGATTCGACGCCTGCTTGTTGACTGACACCCGCTTGAATCTTTTGCATACATGATGGACATGAGAGTTCATCTAATTGCATTACTAACTTCGCCATAACAAAAACCACCTTTTCTTCACTTGATACCTTCACTATACTGCCAGTCGCATGATTAAAAATTGATCGCCATCAAGTTTAGCGAACTTTAAACCGAATTAAGCGCATCGCATTTAAAATGACGACTAAAATACTGATTTCGTGAACCAACATCCCACTGGCCATTTGAACGTAGCCTAAAATCAATCCTAATAGAAGTAACGCGACCGTTCCAACCGCAATCACGATGTTTTGGACCGTATTATGGGCTGTCGCCTTAGTGAGGTAATCGGCGTAGACGACTTCAGAAAGTGTCGATTGCATCAATACAATATCCGACGTTTCAATTGCGACATCTGTGCCGGAACCCATCGCGATCCCAATGTCCGCAAGCGCTAATGACGGACTATCATTGATACCATCCCCGATAAAGGCAACTTTTTGGCCTTTTGCTTGATACGTCTTCAAATAATCAACCTTCTCCGCTGGTAACAAGTTCGCGTGAAATTCTGTGATCCCCACCTCACGGGCAATGGCTGCCGCTGTTTGTTCATTATCCCCGGTCAGCATCACAAGATTTTTAACACCGGCCTTTCTCAAACGGGCCAAAGCTGCTTTGGCTTCTGGTTTCACCGTATCCGCAATCCCGATAATCAGTGCCAACGTTTGATTAATCGCCACCAACACCGTTGATTGCCCAGCTCGTTGACTGGCTTCAATCACCGCGCGTTGTTGCTTATTAACGATAATACCGGCGTCCGTCAATAACTGCGCGCGGCCAATTCGAACCAATTGTTCCCCAACTTGGGCTTTAACGCCCAGTCCTTTGAGCGTTTCAATGTGAGTGACAATAGGTAAAGCCGTTAAGCCTTGTTGTTGGGCATAACTAACCACCGCCAGCGCTAATGGATGATCCGATTGCTTTTCGACGGCTGCAGCTAATTTCAAAACAATCGCTTCATCAGCCGCATAGTTCACAACTTGTGCTACTGCCGTTTCACCTTTAGTGAGCGTACCCGTCTTATCGAAAACCATTGTATCGATCCCGGCCATCGTGTTAACTACCTCGCCGCCTTTAATCAAGACGCCGTTTTTCGCACCGTTACCAATCCCAGCAACGATTGAAACTGGCGCGCCAATCACTAAGGCACCTGGGCAACCCAACACTAAAATCGTAATCGCTAATTTAAAATCGCGTGTGATCAAGCCGACCACTAACGCTAATACCAACACTGCTGGTGTGTAGTAAGTCGCAAAACGATCGATAAACTTCTCCGCCGGTGATTTACTATCCTGCGCTTCTTCCACCAATTCAACAATTTGGGCAAAAGTCGTGTCATCCCCAACTTGATTAGCGACTACGGTCAGCGTGCCATTGTCGACAATCGCGCCAGAATAGACGCTGGCGCCAACTTCTTTTTTAACCAGCTGTGCTTCACCCGTAATACTGGCTTCATTAACAAAGGCACTTCCCGTGATAACCGTCCCATCAACTGGCACCTGACCACCCGCTTTGACTAAAACGTGATCGCCAATTACCACATCGTCGACATCGACTGCCGTCACAGCCCCATCATCCGCAACCACTTGTGCGGTGTGAGGTGCCATCTCCGATAATGACCGGATTGATTCCCGAGTTTTTTTAAGTGTTCGTTGTTCAAGATAACTCCCGAATAAGAACAAAAAGGTCACAATCGCCGATTCGTTGTATTCGCCAATAACAAAGGCCCCAATCACCGCAATGGTCACCAATAAATCGATGCTCACCACCTTGACCTTCAAGGCTTGGTAAGCCTGCATCAAAATCGGCGCCACCCCAAGCACTGAAGCAACTAACAGTAACCCTTGCATCACAACAACCGGCCCACCTAACCAGTACCAACCATAAGCCACCGCAATTAAGACCCCCACGGCCAACGCTATTTGATTCTTAACCGCCTGCAACCATCTTTGAAATCGCATTTGAATCCCTTCTTTCTATCTGTTGTCTCCATTATAGAAGGCCCCGAATTGAAAGAACTTGATAGCCATCAAGTTAGTAAAAATTAAAAAAATGGATTTTATTAGTAAAATAATCGTATAAAACATCGTTTTTACTAAAAATAAAAAAGCTTTACTAACTTAGTAAAGCTTTTTGTTAGATTGCGCCTTGTAAATAATCATCATCAAAGAAATCAGACTAACTACACTAATCACGTGCCCCACTTTTTGAAGCGGCGTTTGCTGGTAAAAGACCGTCATCTGCCCACTGCCCTTTAAGGTAATTTGCGTTAAGCCATTTTGAGGATTCATTTGCATCGGTATCAATCGTTTCTCATGGTTAATATTAGCAACGTAGCCCTTGTAATAAATAAACGGGACCTCGACAACCGCTTTTTGGTGCTTAAGCGTCGTAAATTCGAATTGATACTGCCCCCACGTATGCTGGACGTTGGCTATTTTGACTTTAGCAGGTTGATACTGAATCACTTGCTTTTTATGCTTCAAAATCTTTTGATAGTCAGTCTGTTCGGGTAGATACTCATGCCCTGCACCAATATAGTACGGATTAGGTTGATTGTATTGCGCATTGGTTCTAAAACGCCAACTTTGATTTTGAATACTGTTTGTCGCATAAATGACATTGCCGACGCCTAACATCAGAATAATAGCGTAGAAATAGTACTTATTATTCAATAATTGCAAATCATCCTTGGCAATCAAGTAACTGACGATTGCTGTGATGATTGCAAAAAAACGCCATGGAAATTGGATTGTATTAATAATCGTATGGTCGAATAATTGCCAAGGCATCAATGGCGTGACCATTATAAACAGACCGAGTGCGATCACAATTAAATCACGGTCATTTTTGGACCGCCAGAATAGGTAACACGCTACTCCCAATCCTAACAAAATCGTGATTCCAACATTGACTGTATTCGCGTGGAAAACAGCGTTGGTTAACGAATTACGGACCACTTCTTTAAAAGCTAGCGTGCGGTCTGATAAAAAGGCTAGCGGTTGAGCAGAAACTTGAAACGTTGTCGTTGCCATTTGTTCGCCCACGGCTAAGAAGTAATGCGCTAATAGGCCAAGTGACAACCCACCGGATGCTATTAAATACTTAAAACTACCATTTTTGTAGAGCGCCTTAAGGTTCAACAACGTGTAGATCACGATGAAAATACCCATCATTTCTACAGAAATCATATGGCTGTAACCAATCGCAACCATCCCCACAGCTAGCAAGTACCAATGCTGGTGCTTACCAGACTTCAACCTGGTCATCATTACAATGACTAACGGAAAAAAGGTCAGCGCGATGACTTCCCCGATTGCCTGACGGTTAACTAAATCAGCAAAACGATAGATACTAAGACCATACAGTAAAGCAAAGATTAAGGCCTTCTTCTTACTAAACCCTGCTAATTTACCAGAACCGTAAGTCACCAGAAAAGTACTTAAATTGATAAAAATTGCGAAGATCACGAAACTTTCTTTAATCGACAAGCCCAGCACTCTTAAAATAGCTGGTAGATAAAGAAATGTATCTGGATAAAAAAGACTCGCAGCATAACCCATCCCACCAATGAAAAAGTAACTTATTTTAGGGAAAAAATCGCCATGCTTAATTGAGAGCGCTAAGTTCTCCACTCTATTCATGTGAAAATGATAATCGGCCCCAGATAAAATCTTATTAGGTTGTAAATAAACAATGGCGACCATTGCGATACTAACGATTAGAAAAAATAAGAACGTTACAGTTACAACGTGTTGACGATAAAATTTTTTTTAAACCGATCATTATCTGCACCTCGTAAAGTCTTCAACATATCAACTACCCTCTAGATCCAATAGTGGACACTTGTTATAGATTAACTTTACCGAATTGTACTTAGTGGTGTACAGAAATTTGTTTAGTTATTAATAAGATAAAAATTAATATCAAAAAATATAGAATAACTATAACTCGATTAAATACATAAAAAATAGACTGATTAATTATCAGCCTATTATAAATTTCGCTATTTATAAGTGATTAGAACAATCATTAACTAAAAGCATTTAAGTAATCCGTACTGATATCAAAATGACGCGCATTACCTAATTCCGGGAAGTATAAATCACTGGCCCATTGCCACGAGGCATTTTCCGTGTGTAATAACTGATTCTCAGAAGGATTCATTGGCCATTCAGCTACCCAGCAAGTCTTTGGACCCAATTTAGTCATATCTAACACTGACGAAAACCATGATTTAGAAGAATGGCGAGTATTCCGGTCAAAATAAAAAAGCCAAGTTGAAGTGAACTTAGCTTTTCTTAACACTTATTTCTGATTGTATTGTTTTAACGCTAATGCAAAATCTCCAAGTGTTGCCGATCCATTGTTCTCAACTAACGGCATCGTTATATAATCTTCTAACTTAGGGACTTCAACATAATTGTTTAATTGTTCTTTAAATTGCAATCTAACTTTATCTAAGAAGATTTTATTAACTACCCCGCCTCCTAAAACAATTTTATTAGGGCGAATAATCAAGGTTTGTTGCACCACAGCTTGTGCTAAATAATAGGCCATAATATCCCAAACTGGGTCTGACTGATCGACATCCTGTCCTTTTTTGCCTACTCGCTTCTCAAAAGTGGGTCCAGCAATCAATCCCTCTAGGCAATCACCGTGAAATGGACAGATTCCTTCAAATTTTAAATCATCCGGATGTCGTTTTACGAGAACGTGTCCCATTTCAGGATGGCCCAAGGTTCCAATTAACTGACCATCAATAATAGCACCGGCACCAACACCCGTTCCAACTGTGTAGTAAACTAACGAATCAACAGGTTGTTGCGCTATCCGAGCAGCTACATATTCACCGTACGCTGAGCCGTTAACATCAGTTGTAAAAATAATTGGCCGTGCAAGTTCTTTCTTTAGATAACCTACAAAATCAACATCATGCCACCCAATCTTGGGAGTATTTGTAATATATCCATATTTAGCGTGATTTTTCCGCAATTCGATTGGCCCAAATGAAGCGACTGTTATTACTGTCACATTTGGGAATTTTTTAAAAAAGGTGACTACTCGCGCTAAAGTTTCTTGTGGCGTTGTCGTCGCAAATGTTACTTTATCCTTAACTTGATAGTGCTCATCTCCCACGGCACAAACAAATTTAGTTCCGCCGGCTTCCACACTGCCCACTAATAATTCACTCATGTTACTTTTCCTCATTCCCGATAGCTACAACCAACGCATCATACGGCTGTAATACACCACTTGTCGCTATTTTATTTAATAATAAATTATTGCTAATAATTTTTTGATTAGGCCCGAAGTACTGAATGGGTAGCGTATAACTTTCTCTATTCTTAGATAAGTTAATAATAACTAACCAACTCTGTTCTCCTAACATCCGTTTGTAGCTAATCACATTTTGATTACCTGTTGGTACATTTTCAAATCGGCCTTGGCGAATAATTGCGTTACGTTTTCGTAATTTTATTAACTGCTGGTAAGTCGCATAAATAGACCGTTCATCTTGTTTGGCCAATTCAACATTGATTTCTAAATAGTTAGGATTTACCGGTAACCATGGTGTCCCATCTGTGAAACCTGATTGATTCTTACCATTCCATTGCATCGGATGCCGCGCGTTGTCTCGACCTTTAGCATTAATCCCATTTAGGATATCACTTATCGCATAGCCTTGTTGCTGTCGTTGTTGGTAAACTCGCCGACTCTCAATATCCTCAATTTCGTGATAACTCGTAATTGGATAATTGGTCATGCCAATCTCCTCACCCTGATAAATATACGGTGTTCCTTTAAGCATATGCAGGTAAATTGCTAATGCTTGCGCACTTTTTTCACGATACTGGCTATCGTCTCCCCAACGTGACACAATTCGCGGTAAATCATGATTACTCCAAAATAACGAGTTCCAACCAACGCCATCTAGCGCTAATTGCCATTTACTAAATACCGCATGTAACTCTGCTGGAATAAGTGGTTTTAAATCCCAGCGAGTCATCCCTGATTGTTTATCTAAATTAATTTGTTCAAATTGAAAGATCATCGATAGTTCGTGGCGATTAGGATTACTGTACATCTGGCCAATTTCGGGTGTTGCCCCCCATGTCTCTCCAACCGTTACTACATCATACTGTGAAAGTACCCTTGCGTTCATCTCTTGAAGATACGCATGTAATTGCGGTCCGTTTTCCTTAATTTTGCGGTCAGGTTCCTTCCCTATCAAATCAATAACGTCCATCCTAAAACCACCAATCCCTTTTTGAAGCCACCAAGTCATCATCTGGTAGACAGCTTCTCTAACTTTAGGATTTTGCCAATTTAAATCCGGTTGTTCTTTCGCATAAAAATGTAAATAATATTGCCCAGTAACCGCATCAAACGCCCAAGCTGATCCTTTAAAATTACTTTGTAAATCATTCGGAACACTACCATCGGTTGCAGGGTCTCGCCAAATATAAAAATCACGATACGGATTATCTTTTGATTTTCGTGCTTCTAAAAACCATGGATGTTGGTCACTTGTATGATTAACAACTAAGTCCATAACAATTTTAATCTTACGAATCTTCGCCGCTTCAATTAACTGTTCCATATCCACCATAGAACCATATTCCGGATTAATTGCCTGATAATTTGAAATATCATAGCCATTATCAACATTAGGGGATTGATAAACTGGTGATAGCCAAATTGCATTTACACCCAGATCAGCTAGGTAATCTAATCTTTGAATAATACCTTGAATATCACCAATTCCATCTCCATTACTATCTTGAAAACTTCTTGGATAGACTTGATAAAATACTGCATTTTGCCACCAGTTAGTTTGCATGTAACTACCCCTTAATCCTTTTTAGCGTGTAATTGAATAATTTCTTCGCCTTGCATAGCAGCCTTGTCGACTGTTAAAAGCGGATCAACTTGTGCATATCCCGCTGTATTCGTCACAATAGTCATTGTTAGCGGTGTTAGCCCTGCTTGTTTAATCTTATCAATATCAAAATGACCTAATAAATCGCCTTCGCTAACATGTTGTCCCTGTTGGACAATCTTTTCAAAACCTATACCATTTAAATTAACTGTATCTAAGCCAATATGAATTAGCACTTCTGCACCATCATCCGATTTTATCCCGTATGCGTGACCAGTATCAGCCGCAATTGTTATCACGCCGGTAACTGGTGCAAGTACATCCTGAGAAGTTGGCATAATCGCAATGCCCTTTCCCATTGCTTCACTTGCAAAAACTGGATCGGGTACTGATGTTAAATCAACAATTCGTCCAGTAACTGGTGCACTAATCTTTTCATCTTGTAATCTCTCCACTACTTCTGAGGTAGCTGGTGCTTCATTGATTATTTCTTCTTCAGTTGTCTTCATTGCCTTTTTACCATATAAGTATGTCCCCACAAAGGCAATTACGAAACTAATAATAGCTCCCATCATAAAACTAGGGATACTCTTAGGTGCAATCGCAATAAACCCAATAATTCCTGCAGGTCCCATTGATACTGATAAAACATGTAATAAACCAATAATAAACGATGAGATTCCTGATGCAATTAAACCAATAAAGAATGGAAACTTCAATTTTAAATTAACCCCAAATAATGCTGGTTCAGTAATTCCCAACATCGCAGAAATCCCAGCAGAAGTCGTTAATGACTTTTGTTGTTTATTCTTAGTAACGAAGAATACAGCGAAAGTTGCAGCCCCTTGAGCAATATTTGCCATCGC
The DNA here is from genome assembly GCF_033176295.1 of Latilactobacillus sp. Taxonomy (NCBI): domain Bacteria; kingdom Bacillati; phylum Bacillota; class Bacilli; order Lactobacillales; family Lactobacillaceae; genus Latilactobacillus; species Latilactobacillus sp. Next base: position 3,906 of record NZ_JAMQEX010000023.1, on the reverse strand, counting down.
TGCAACGGGAAAAATAAACGATCCACCAGTTTTGGCAATATCTGCCAAAAGTGTCGTTTCAATTGCCGGGAAGCTTTGATGTAAGCCAGTTAAGACAATTGCTGAATAACCCAGGCCAAAAATCCCCATACCGACTGCACCTAACGTTTGATAAGCCCAAACTAAACTATCAGTAACACCATTTGAAACAATTCTCAATGCAGGACCAACTAATGTAAAGGTTAAAAATCCTGTGATAATAATCGATAACATTGGTGTAAACGTAAAATCAACAGCATCATTTAAATGTTTATGGAAGAATTTCTCTAAATTAGCAAGAATGAAGGCAACTCCAATAACCGGAATTACTTGACCTTGATAACCAGCTTGCGCAATATTCAATCCAAAGACATGCCAATACGTCATATGCCCTGTAGCGATACTTTCAGCAACCCCATAACCATTAACTAGGTTAGGCATAACCAACATCATTCCTGCTGCCGCACCTAAATATGGATTTCCACCAAATCGTTTAGTTGCAGAAAATGCAATTAAAATTGGTAAGAAGGTAAATGGCGCTGACGACATCATATTGACAATCTCAGCGAATCCTTTCCACTGTGGAAACATCTGGACAATTGATTGTGCGCCAAACAAGCCTTGACCTGTCAAAACATTATTAATAGCCATTAATAGGCCGCCAGCAGTTAAAGCTGGTATTAATGGCACAAAGATATCGCTTAAAACCTTAATGAACTTCATAATAATATTGTCTTTATTATCAGCCGCAATATTTTTTAATTCTTCTTTAGAAGCTTCTTTAATATTTACAATCTTAATAAATTCGTCATAAACTGTATTAACATCCCCTGGACCAACAATAATTTGATATTGGCCATTCGCGTTAAACGTACCCTTTAGATCTGGATCATTATCTAATGCTGCTTGGTCTATTACTTTCACGTCCTTCACAACTAATCGTAACCTAGTCGCACAATGAGCAGCCGCAACCACATTATCTTTTCCAATTGCCTGAGCTATTCGTTTCGCTACTTCCTTATGATTCATGCCGAACACTCCTTTTAACATTATTGTTTTACGTATTTTTGTAAACGCTTTTCAAATACGATAATACAACCGTTTACATTTTATGTCAAACGATTATCATATTTTATAAAAAAACATCTATACTATACTTATTTATAAGGATTTAAAAGAATGACATACGTTTGACATATCAAACGTTTACATTTATATTATATTTATTGAATAACATGTCACAAAGGAGTTTATTATGCCATTAATTACAAACTGGACACGTCAACTACGCTATCAACCTTACTCAGATTGGTCCATCGATTATCAACAACAATTGTTGAATCGTGTCCAAAGTTCACCCTATCGTCTTAATTACCATATTCAGCCAGATACAGGTTTATTAAATGATCCCAACGGTTTCTCTTATTTCAATCACCAATGGCACTTATTTTATCAAAATTATCCTATGGGACCAGTTCACGGTCTAAAATCCTGGCACCATCTTATTTCAGATGATCTTATTAATTGGCGCAAAGCAACTCCTTTATTACCTGACGGAAATTTCGATAGTCACGGCGCGTATTCTGGTAGTGCATTACCAATTAACGATAGACTCTTCCTTTTTTATACCGGTAACGTCAGAAATAGCGACTGGAAGCGATCACCTTTTCAAAACGGTGCATGGCTAAGTCAAGCAGGTACCATCAGCAAAATATCTGAACCCCTAATCAAACAACCACGCCACTATACCGATCATTTCCGAGACCCAATGATTTTTAAGTATCAAGACCAAATCATGGCGCTAATTGGCGCTCAAGATAACAATAAAATTGGTAAGATTGCCGTTTTTAAAGCGGATCACAATAACATTAATGATTGGCGCCCACTCGGCGAATTAGCTTTTACAAGTGAAAAACTAGGTTACATGATTGAATGTCCTAACCTCATCTTTATTAATCATCAGCCGGTTTTAATTTTTTGCCCACAGGGTTTAACATCCGAAGTTATTTCTTACCAGAACATCTATCCAAATATGTATGTGGTTGGTCATTCATTCGAACTCAATACAACCACCATTACGCAGCCTTCTGAGCTTACTAATCTTGATGACGGCTTTGACTGTTATGCCACACAAGCTTTTAATGCTCCAGATGGTCGTGCACTGGCAGTAAGTTGGTTAGGTTTACCTGAAATTGAATATCCAACTGATAAAGACGGTTGGGCTCATTGCCTAAGCCTAGTTAAAGAATTAACACTCCATGATAATCAACTTTATCAATACCCCGTCGAAGAAACAAAAGCGCTCCGCCAAACAAAACAAATCCTATCACTCAGTAAACAAAGCATAATACCTACAACTAACGCTTATGAATTAGAACTCGAAGTGCCGGCAAACACTAGTCAAACACTCCACGTCTTTAGCAATCCCTCAAAATCAAATGGTTTAGTACTTACTATCGATACAACAAATGGTAAAATTACAATGAATCGTTCTAACGCTGGGGTCTCATTTGGCCAACAATATGGTCAAATCAGAACAACTAATGTTCAACCCCATCATCCTATTCATATTAACTTATTCGCAGATCAATCAGTCGTTGAACTTTATATCAACTATGGTGCCAAAGTCATGAGTAGTCGCCTATTCCCCACGGAAAATCAAAATATAATCTGGGCAGAAATACCACAAAAAGCACAACTTTGGCCTTTATCTAAAGTAAATAACAACTGATATGACTAGCTTTAGGGGGAAAAAACGTGCCTACAAAACTAACGGATGTTGCCAAATTGGCAAAGGTCAGTCCGACAACAGTTTCTAGAGTCATTAACAACTATGGTTATCTCAGCCAAAAAACAATTGATAAGGTTCATGCCGCCATGGCCGAATTAAATTATCAACCGAATAATTTAGCAAGATCGTTACAAGGAAAGAAAGCCCAAATGATAGGGCTTATTTTTCCCTCTGTTAGTAATCCGTTTTTTGGAGAATTAATTGAGCGCCTCGAAAAGAAACTTTTTGATAAAGGCTACAAGAGTATTCTTTGTGATAGTAATCGTGAGCCTGAAAAAGAAAAAGCATATCTTGGTATGTTAGCCGCAAATCAAGTAGACGGTATTATTGCAGGAGGTCATAATACCGAACTACAAGAATATGAAAAAATGAGTGCACCCGTTATTTCATTTGATCGACTATTGAGTACACATATTCCCATTATTTCCAGTGATAACTTTGCCGGCGGTCAAATCACCACCAATACCTTGATCAACCTCGGTGCTAAACGGATTGGTATTATTACTGGCAGTAACGAAACTAATTCACCGACACTTTTACGACTTAATGGCTATTTAGATGCACTACAAAAAAATGGCTTAGATCCTTTTGTCTTCCAAATTAAAAGTACCACTTCGAATAGTCTTAAAAAAATTGAAATTGCGCGTATTCTACGTGAAGAACACTTAGATGGTCTTTTTTGTACTGATGATTTAACTGCTATTTCCGTAATGAATGAAGCCCAAAATCAAAATATTAAGATTCCTCAAGATCTTAAACTAATTGGCTACGATGGTACTGAGTTAATTCAGAAATACTTCCCACAACTAACAACAATTATTCAACCGATTGACGAGATTGCCTCGCTGTTAGCCGAACTAATTACTCTACGTATTGAGGATCCTAGTGCTCCATTAGAGATGCGCTATACACTGCCCGTAAAATTATTACAATCTAATTCAATTTAAAAAAAGCAGTTGGGATAAAATTATTTTATCCCAACTGCCTCTTTTTTATTTACCCAAATTGCAAGAACAAATTAGCCACACGATAAATCCTATTAAATCAGTATTTTCATTAATATTCATATTTTATGGACTTAACTTAACCGGCGGAAG